>NZ_JBFBIL010000016.1:0-135794 GCF_040685575.1 Kitasatospora sp. NPDC088351
GCAAGACGCTCGGCTGGAATACCCCAGCCGAGCGTCTACGTGATCTACTCACCACCTAAAACCAAGTGGTGTTGCGACGACCCCTTGAACCCAAGGACGACGGGGCCCCTTGCCGTGCACTCGGCGCGCAGGCTCAGCGGGCGGCCCTGACGTCCTCGACCACCAGCCGCAGCAGCGGGGTCGGGGCCGGCTGGAAGTAGAAGTGCGCGCCGGGCAGCAGCCTGGTCCCCAGGAAGCGCGTCGTCCGGGCCGCCCAGCCGGGCAGCAGGCCCGGCGGGGTGACCTCGTCCCGTTCGCCGCCGTACACCGCCAGCGGGACGGGCAGCGGCTCCCGGTCCAGGTCCGGGCGCCAGCACTCGACGAGTCCGAAGTCGGCCCGCAGGACGGGGGCCAGCAGCGGCCAGAACTCCGGGTCGTCCAGGATCGCGCGCGGGGTGCCGCCCATCGCCTCGACGGCGGACCGCAGCTGGTCGTCGTCGGAGAGGTCGAAGCCGGAGACCCGCCGGGGGTGGTGCTCGGGCGCCGCGAGCCCGGAGAGGCCGAGCCACTCGGGCAGCGGCAGCCCGCGCCGGTGCAGCGCGTGGGTCAGCTCGTAGGCGGCGATGGCGCCCATGCTGTGGCCGAACAGCGCGTACGGGCGGTCGAGTTCGCCGGACAGCCCGCGCAGCAGCGCCCCGGCGAGCTCGTCGGCCGTGCGGCAGGGCGGCCCGGACCGGCCGATCCGCCCCGGCGCCTCGACCAGGCACACCTCCCACTCCGGGGGCAGCAGCGGGGCCCAGGGCCGGTAGCCCACGTGGGAGCCGCCGGCGTGGTGCAGCACGAACAGCCGCAGCTCCGGTGCGGCCGGGCGGCGGACCCGGAGCAGCTCGGCCGCGGGCCCGGCGGCGCCCGGGTCGACGGCGTCCGGCCCGGACCGGGCCCGCCCGGTGGGCGAGTCCGGTCCGGCGGGGTCGGGCCGCCTCATCGCGGTCCGGCCGGCGCGGCCGGGCGCAGGTCCAGCCAGTGCTCGTTGACGTGGGCGACGCAGGCGGCGCGGTCCGCCGGGCCGTGCGCGGTCCGCCAGCCGGCCGGCACGGCGAGCGCGGCGGGCCAGAGCGAGTGCTGGTTCTCCTGGTTGACCAGCACCAGGTAGTCGGCCGACTGGTCCTCGAACGGGTTCGTCACCGGTGTGTTCCCTTCAGTTCGGTCTCGATGAGGTGGGCGATGTCGGCGGCCGCCTCGGGCCGCAGCATGTCGCCGTGCGCGCCCGCGACGGCGTGGTCCCTGATCCGCCCGGCCACGTACGGGCGCCAGGCCCGGGCGGACGGCCCGGTCTCCGGGCCGGCGCCGACGGTGCCCTCGGAGGCGTGGAAGAACAGCGCGTCCCCGTCGTAGTGGCCGGGCACGAAGGCGTAGCCGAGCGCGGTGTCGTTGGCCATGACGGCGAGCAGCGCCGAGACCGCCCGGTCGTCCAGCCCGCGCAGCGTGCTGTCCTCGCGCTGGAGGACGGCCAGTACCCCGGCCCGGTCCGGCGGGGCGTCGTCCGGGCCGCCGTCCGGGCCGGCCGGGCGGGCCGCGCCGGAGGAGGCGAGCAGGATGCCCAGCAGGACGCGTTCGAGCTCCTCGGCGGCGGGCAGCGGGGGCCGTCCGGGCAGCGCGCCCATCGGGAGGCAGTCGAGCATCGCCAGCAGCCCGGTCGGCTCGCCCGCCGCCCGCAGCCGGACGGCCATCTCGTGGGCGACCAGACCGCCGAAGGACCAGCCGAGCAGATGGAACGGGCCGTACGGGTGGACGATCCTGATCTGCCGGAGGTAGTCGTCGGCCATCTCCCGCACCGAGCCGGCCGGCCGCTCGCCGGGCAGCAGGCCCCGGGCCTGGATGCCGTAGACCGGGCGGTCCGGGTCGAGGCCGCCGAGCAGGGCGGCGTACGGCCAGCCGACCCCGGCGCCGGGGTGGACGCAGAACAGCGGCGTGCCCGAGCCGGCCGGGCGCAGCGGCAGCAGGACGTCGAGCATGCCGCCCGCCACCGGGTCGGCGCCGCCGTCCGGGCCCGCCCCGTCGGCCTGGGCGGCCAGGCCCTCGACGGTGGGGCTCCGGAACAGCGCGGCCACCGTCAGGTCGACGCCCAGGGCGGTGCGCAGCCGGCCGAGCATCTGGGTGGCGAGGATGGAGTGGCCGCCGAGTTCGAAGAAGTTGTCGCGCAGGCCGATCCGGTCGTGCTGGAGCAGGTCGCGCCAGATGCCGGCAACGGTGCGTTCGGTCGCGGTGGCCGGCCGGTCCGGTCCGTCCTCGGCGTCCGGGCTCGGGCCGGTGCGGGCGAGCCGGTCGCGGTCGATGGCGCCGTCCGCGGTCCTGGGCAGTTCGGCGACGGGCAGCGCGGCACAGCCGACGGGGGTGCCGTAGCGGTCCGGGAGTTCGCCGCCGGGGTCCGGGGCGGCGCCCGCGGCCGGGGCGGGTCCGGTCTCGACGTGGGCGGCCGGGGTGCGCAGCGGGTGGACCGGGGCGAGGGTCTGGGCGCGGATCCACGGCGCGTCGGGGTCGAGGCCGATCAGCACCTGCGGGGTGTCGTGGCACAGGGCCGTGTCGAGCGAGCGCAGGGCCTCGCGGACGCCGAGGATGCGGTAGCCGCGGGCCTCGGTCAGCTCGCGCATCGCGTAGCCCCGGCTCATGCCGCGCTCGTCCCACATGCTCCAGGCCAGGCTGCGGCCGTCGATGCCGCAGTTGTCGCGCTGGTGGGCGGCGAGGGCGTCGAGGTAGGCGTTGGCCGCCGCGTAGCTGCCGACCCCGGCGCCGCCGAAGTGGCCGTTGACGGAGGAGAAGGAGAGGAAGAGCGCGCCGGGCCGGTCGGCGACCAGTTGGTGCAGGGCCCAGCCGCCGAGGATCTTCGGGGCCAGGACGGCGGCGCGCTGTTCGGGGGTCTCCCCCGTCACCGGCCGTTCGGCGAAGTGCCCGGCCAGGTGGAGCACGCCCGCCAGTTCGGTGTCCCAGGCGCGCTCGGCGGTGCGGACGACGGCCCGGACGGCGTCGGCGTCGGTGATGTCGACGGCGGCGTAGGCGATGTCGCCGGCGGCGCTCAGCTCGCGGTGGGCGGCGAGGCGGCGGGCGAGCTCGCCGCCCTCGGCGAGGTGGCGGTCCTGGTCGGCGGGGGCCGGCAGCGGGGTGCGGCCGAGCAGCAGCAGCCGGACCGGGTGGGCGGCGAGCAGGTGGCGGGCGGCCTCGACCGCGACCCCGCCGAGGCCGCCGCTGATCACGTAGAGCCCGCCGTCGCGGAAGACCGGGGCGGCCGGGGCCTTGAGGTCGCCGCCGGGCAGCCGCCGCAGCCGGCGCGCCCAGCGGGCGGGGGCGCGGCCCCGCCCGGGGCGCAGCGCGACCTCGGTGTCCCCGGCGGGGGCGGCGAGTTCGGCGACGAGGTGGGCGAGGAGCGCCTGGTCCGGGCCGGGGGCGGTGAGCGCCGTACGGCTGCCGAGGTCGATGTGCCGGGTGTGCAGCCAGGGCAGTTCCTGGCCGAGGCTCTTCGCCAGGGCGACGGCGGGGGCGCGGCGCGCGGCCGGGGTGTCGGTGGCCAGGACGCGCCCGCTGTCGGCGGCGACGACGTACAGCGCCACCGGCCGTTCGGGGCCGTAGCGGTCGGGCCGGGCGGCGAGCGCCGTCGCGAGCTGGGCGATCTCCTCGACGCCGTCGGCGCCGGGGCCGTCGTCGGGGGCGCCGGTGGTCAGGTGGACCACCCGGCCGAGCGGCGGCATCGCGTCCAGGAGGGCGTCCCACTGGGCGCGGTCGGTGGCGTCGAGCGGGGCCAGCGGGGCGTCGGCCGGGCCGGGGCCGGCGGCCGGGGCGCGCCGGACGAGGGTGGTGTCGTGGCCCTCGGCGCGCAGGGCGGCGGCGAGCCGTTCGCCCGGCCCCGCCTCGTCCGCGACCAGCAGGGTGTGTCCGCCGGGGCGGGCCGCCCCGGGCCCGGCCGGGTGGACGAGGGCGGCGGGCTGCCAGACGGGCTGGAAGAACCAGTTCGGCAGGGTGTCGCCGAGGGCCGTCGTGGCGAACTCCCCCGCCTCGAAGCGGGCGCGCAGCCTGGTCCGCTGGATCTTGCCGATCTCCGTCTTGGGGATGTCCGCGCGGTCCAGCGGGACGAGGTGGGCGGGGTTGACCCCGCCCTCGCGCAGCACCTTCTCGCGGATGCGGCGGGCGGCGGCGTCCGGGTCGGCGCCGGGCGCGAGGACGTAGAAGAGCGCGAGTTCGTCGCTGTCGCGGCCCTCGGCGCGCACCGCGCAGGCGGCCGTGAACGAGCTCTGGACGTCGTCGAGTTCCTCGACGATCGCCTCCAGCTCGTGGCTGGGGTGGTTGACGCCGCCGATGATGACGACGTCCTTGGCCCGGCCGGTGAGGGTGAGCGCGCCGTCCCTGAGCAGGGCGAGGTCGCCGGTGCGGAACCAGCCGTCGGCGGTGAACGCCTCGCGGTTCTGCCCGGGGTCGGCGTCGTAGCCGCGGGTGACGGCCGGGCCGCTGACCTGGAGGTGGCCGACGGTCCCCTCCGGGACGACGGTGTCGGTGTCGTCGGTGATCCGGACCGCGAAGCCGGGGTAGGGGCGGCCGACCTCGGTCGGGGCGTCCGTCGCCCCGGCCGTCGCGGAGAGCGGGGCCGAGACCTCTCCGGAGGAGGTCTCGGACATCCCCCAGACCGGGTGCATCGCCCCGGCGGGCAGGCCGTGCGGGGCCAGCAGGCGGACGAAGCGCCGGGCGACCCGGTCGACCACGGCCTCACCGCCGTTGAGCGCCAGGCGCAGCGCGGAGAGGTCCCACCGCTCCCCCGCGATCCGTTCGGCCTGGTCGTTGACCAGGCCGAACGCGAAGTTGGGGGCCCAGGTCGCGGTGGCCCGCCGGGTGTGCAGCGCCTCGATCCAGCGCAGCGGGTCGGCGAGCACCCAGGCGGTGGGCGCGTGGATCTGGGCGGCGCCGGCGGCCAGGAAGGCCAGGTGGAACATGACCACGCCGCCGACGTGGTCCAGCGGCATCCAGTTGAAGGCGGTGTCGGCGGGGCCGAGTCCGTGCGCCTGGCGGGAGGCGGCGGCGTGGGTGAGCACGTTGTCGTGGCAGAGCCGGACGGCCTTGGGGGTGCCGGTGCTGCCGGAGGTGAGCATCAGCAGGATCAGGTCGTCGGGGCGGGCCCGGTGCGGCGCGTCGTCGGCCGGGCCGGTGCGCAGGTCCTCGATGACGGCCCGGCGGCGGTCGGCCGGGAGCGTGGCGCCGTGGGCGCGGTCGGTGAGGGTGAGCGGTTCGCCGAGGGAGCGCCAGGCGTGGGCGGCCCGGGTGGCGACCGCGCCGTCCGGCTGGTCGGCCGGGGGCGTGGCGAGCGGGACGGCGACGAAGCCGCCCAGCACGCAGGCCCAGAAGCCGGTGACGAAGTGCCGGTTGTCGGCGAGCTGGAGCAGCACCCGGTCGCCCGGCCGGAGTCCGGTGGCGCGCAGGGCGCCCATCACCCGGGAGGCCTCGTCGAGGAGTTCGGGGTAGCTCTGCCGCTCGGTGGTGCCGTCGGGGCGGAGGTACTCCAGGCCGGACGGCTGCGCGGCCCCGGCGACGCGCCGGAGCACGGCGCCGAGCGTGGACTCGGGGTAGGGCCGCAGCGGGGCGCCGGTGCTGAGCGAGGGCGGGGCGGCCCGGTCGGGGGTGGTCGGCTCCGGGGTGGCGAGGTCCGGGGTGGCCTGGTCGGCGGCGCGGACCGGGGGCCGGGCGGGCCCGGGCGGGCGGACGCGCCGGGCGGGACCGCCGGACGGCCGGTGGGCGACGCGCGAGACGGCGGCCCGGTCGCGGCCGGCGGTGGTCAGCCAGCGGTCCTCCCAGCGGGCCAGCAGGTCGTCGTCGAGGACGGGGATCCGGGCCAGCGCCGCCTCGTCGAGCGCGCCGCCCGGGGTCCGCGGCAGGTCGGAGACCAGGACGGCGGCGGTGAGCGGCAGGGCCGCGGGCAGTTCCCCGGTCGCGGCGCGGACGATCCGCTCCTCGCCGATGTCGCGGGTGGGCACCACGTAGGCGACCAGTTCGGCGACGCCCGCGGTGCTGTGGCGGACGGCCAGGGCGCAGTCGCGGACGGGCTCCAGCTCCCTGATCCGCCGGGCGAGCGCGGCGAGCCGGAGGGTGTGGTCGCCCACCTGGGCCAGGCCCGGGGTGCGGGTGGTGGTCTCCAGGTCGCCGTCCTCGGTGAGCCGGCCGAGGTCGCCGGTCGGCGTGCCGGCGGCGGCCGGCCCGGCGGGGAGCGGGGCGTCGGCGGCCGGGGCGAGGTGGACGGCGCCGGACACGCCGAGCGGCGCCGGCCGGCCGTACCCGTCCAGGACGCGCAGCGGGCGGACGGGGCGCAGGGCGCCGGGGCGGCCGGGGTCGGCGACGGCGAGCGGGCCGGTCGCGGCCGTGGTGTGGGTCGGGCGCAGGACGGCGCCGAGCGCGTCGTGGTACCGGGCGGTCTGGTCGGGCGTCAGCGCCCGGCCGGTGTGGACCACCGCGCGCAGGGTGGTGGGCAGGGGCTGCGCGGCGAGCCGGGCGAGGTCGCGGTCGACGGCGAGGGCGACGCTCGCCCCGTCGTCCTCGGTTTCCCCCGCCGGGACGGCCAGGGCGGCGCCGTGGAGCAGCGGCAGCAGGGTCTCCCAGACCGACCGGGCGGTGCCGGGCGGTGCCCACCGCCGGACGGTGTCGGCGGCGGTGAGCCCGGCGGCGGCAGCCAACTGGTCGATCTGGTGGACGAGTTCGGCGTGGTCGACGGCGACCGGCGGTTCCTCGGCGCAGAGCAGGACGGCCGGGTGCCGCCCGGTGAGCGGCACGGGCGCGTCGTCCGCGGCCGGGGCGTCGGCGGCCGGGGCGGCCGCGTCCAGGGCGTCGGGGCCGGCCAGGGCGGCGAGGTCGAGGACCACGGGTGCCGGGCCGTCGGCCGCCGGGCGGGCGGCGAGCGCGCCGGCCGTCCCGGGCGGCGCGTCGGTGAGGACGAAGGCGGCGCCGGACCGCCGGAGCAGGGCGGTCAGCCGCTGCGGCGGGTCGGCGGGGTCGAGCGGGACGCCGACCGCCCCGGCCCGCACGACCGCGAGCAGCGCGAGGGCGCCGTCGGCCCCGGGGCCGCAGCAGAGCGCGACCCGGCTCCCGGGCGTCACGCCCCGCGCGCGCAGGCGCCGGGCCAGCCGGTCGGCGCGGGCGTCGGCGTCCCGGTAGGTGAGGGCGGCCGGGCCGGTGCGCAGCGCGGTCGCCGCGGGGGTGGCCGCCACCCGGGCGGCGAACCGCCCGGTGACGGTGGCGTCCCGGTCGTAGCCGGGCACGGCGGCGGTGACGCCCACGAAGCCCACGGGGTCGGCGGCGTCCTCGGCCAGCGGCAGCCGGGACAGCGGCAGGCCCGGATCGGCGGTCACGGCCTCCAGCAGCAGCCGCAGCCGCTCGGTGGCGTGCCGGGCGGTGCGGCGGTCGAACAGGTCGGTGGCGAAGACGAGGGTGCCGCGCAGGGTGCCGTCCTGCTCCCACAGGTGCAGTTCCTGGTCGAACCGGCAGGTCCAGTCGGCGACGGTGGCCGGGGTGACGGTCAGGCCCGGCAGCCCGATCTCCGGGCGGTCGAAGTTCTGCAGCGCGAAGACGACCTGGAAGAGCGGGTTGCCGCCCGGGTCGCGCTGCGGGGCGATCTCCTCGACGATCTTCTCCAGCGGGATGTGCTGGTGGGCGAAGGCGCCGAGGCTCACCTCCCGCACCCGGTGGACCAGCGCGGCGAAGGCCGGATCGCCCGAGGCGTCCACGCGCAGCGGCAGGGTGTTGACGAACATACCGATGAGCGGGTCGAGTTGGGCGTTGTCCCGGTTGGCCGAGGGGGTGCCGACCAGGATGTCGTCCTGCCCCGTGGTGCGGTGCAGCAGGGCGGCGAACGCGGCCAGCAGCACCATGTAGAGGGTGGCGCCCTGATCGCGGGCGAGCCGTTTGACGGCGTCGGCGAGGTCCGGCGGGAGAACGAAGTCCAGCCGGTCGCCGGCGAAGGAGCGCTCGGCGGGCCGGGGCCGGTCGGCGGGCAGCCGCAGCACCGGCAGGTCCCCGGCCAGGCGTTCGCTCCAGTAGGCGAGCCCTTCGGCGAGCGGTTCGCCGGCCAGGTGCTCGCGCTGCCATTCGGCGAAGTCCCCGTACTGGATCTCCAGCGCGGGCCAGCCGGGCGCGCTGCCCGCGGCCCTGGCCCGGTAGGCCTCGGCGAACTCGCGGACGAACACGCCCGCCGAGACGCCGTCGATGACGATGTGGTGCACGCAGACCAGCAGCAGGTGGTCGGCCGGCCCGAGACGGAACAGGACGGGCCGCAGCAGCGGGCCCCGCTCCAGGTCGAACGGGTGCCGGACCTCCGCGAGCAGCCGCTCGCGCAGCTCCTGGTCCGCGGCGAGGTCCGCCCCGGCGGCGACGACGCCCGTCAGGTCGACGGTGGCCAGCGGCAGCTCCAGCCCGTCGGCGACCACCTGGAGCAGACCCTCGGCGGAGTCGGCGAAGGTGGTGCGCAGCGTCTCGTGCCGGTCCACCAGGTCGCCCAGCGCCCGGGCGAGCGCCCCGGTGTCCGGGGCGCCCCCGGTCAGCCGCAGCAGCAGCGGGACGTTGTAGAAGGCGTTGCGCGCGTCGAGCCGGTAGAAGAACCACATCCGTTCCTGGGCGTACGACGCCGGGAAGGTGAGGGGCTGCGCCGTCGCGGGCGGCTCGGACGGGCCGTCGGGGCCGGCCGTCGGGCTGGGCATCGTGGTGCTCCTTGGGGTGTGGGTGCCTGGACGCCCGCGCGGGGCGGGTCACCAACGGGTCGGGGGGCCGGGTGGGCGGAACCGGCCGCCCACCCGGCGGGTGGTCAGCTCCGGCCGCCGCGCCGCCGGCTGGGGGCGATCCGCTCCGGGGCGGGCGCGGCGCTCTGCCGGAGGGCCTCGATCTCGCGGACGACGGCGGCCACCGTCAGGTCCTCGAACAGCTTCTTGACGGCGAGGTCGACCGACAGTTCGTCACGCAGCCGGCTCGCCATCTGGAGAACCAGCAGCGATTCGCCGCCGAGGTCGAAGAAGTTGTCCTCGACGCCGACCTCGTCGAGGCCGAGCACGGCGGCCCAGTGGCGGGTGACCAGCTTCTCCAGCTCGGTGACGGGGGCGACGTAGGCCGTGGCGAGGTCGGGGCGGCGGTTGAACGACCCGCCGGCGGCTGCCGGGGCCGCGCCGGGCGCGTCCTCCTCGGGGGTCCGCTCCGGCGCCGGACCGCCGGGGGCCTGATCGCCGGGGAGCTCGCCGTCCGCGAGGAGTTCCACGGTGGCGCCCAGCGCCCGCAGTTCGGCGAGCCGGGCCGCCGCGAGCCCGTCCGCGACGGCGCCGCCGGGCCGGGTGCCGATGATCAGGCCGTGGTCGGGGGCGGTGGCACGGCCGGGGGCCGGCAGGGCGAGGACGGGGTCGAAGCCCAGCGTGGACAGGAGCCCGGCCCAGCGGTGCGGGGGCAGCAGCGGGGAGTGCTCGCGCAGGTCGTCGTCGAAGTACCACCAGCCCTCGAAGAGGCCGACGGTCATGGTCGCGGCGCGCGGGGTGCCGGTGGCCTCCAGGATGTAGGCCCGGCCGCCGGGGCGCAGCAGCTCCCGCAGATTGCCGACGGTACGGCGCAGGTCCGGGGTGGCGTGCAGGACGTTGAAGGCGAGCACCGCGTCGAAGCCGCCGAGCTCGGCCGCGGCGGCGCCCTTGTCGATGTCCAGCACGCCGAAGGTCAGGAAGTCCAGGCCCCGGTCGGCGGCCTCCTTCTGGGCCGCCACCACGAAGGAGCGGCCGAGGTCGGTGAAGTGGTACTCCACCGGCCCGGCCCCGCGCAGCGCCTCGACCACCGGCCAGGTCAGATAGCCCTGGCCGCCGCCGACCTCGACGATCCGCAGCGGGCGGCCGGCGGCCTCCCGGACCGTCCTGGCCATCTCCTCGGCGACCAGCTCGCGGTAGACCGCGACGTCGCCGTGGGCGAGCACCCGCTCGGCGCCCGAGCTGGAGCGGTCGCCGCTGCCGTCGGGGCGCAGGACCTCGGTGCCGGAGCGGGTGCCGCCGAGGACGGCGTCGTACGCGGCCACGCAGTCCCGGAGCAGCTCCAGCTCGCCGGCCAGGTCGGGGTGGCGGGCGGTCAGCGACCGCTCGGTCTCCGCGACGAGGCCCGCGAGGACGTCGTCGCCGCCCGGGCCCGCCGTGGCCGGGCCGGTGAGGGCCACCAGACCCTCGGTGAACCGGAGGGTGTCGGTGTCCGGGTCGAAGTCCGCGACCCCGTCGGCGACCAGCCCGTCGAGCAGGGCGTGCACGAGCTTGCGGTAGGCGGGGACGGCGCCGAGGCGGGCCACCACCTCGGCCCGGGTGCGGGTCTCGCCCGGGCCGCCGGCGAGGCCGTGACGGCGCAGGTGGATGAGGGTGTGCAGGGTGCAGAGCCGGTTGAGCCCGGCCGTCCGCTCCTCCTCGCCCGCCGGGGCCGGCGGGGCGGCCGCGCGCAGCCGTTCCTCCGCCTCGGCGAGCCGGGCGGCGGCGTCCTGGCCGGGCGCGGGCACGGGCTCGGCGGCGGGGGCGGCGGGCGCGGACACGGACACGGGCGCGCCGGTGATCACCAGGTGCCCGCGGGTGCGGGCGGCGAGCGCCCGGGTGGTGGGGTAGTTGTCGTCGCGCAGGCCCTCGGGCAGGACGTACACGGTCCGCCCGGCGGCGGCCGGGGCGGCGGCGGGCGGCGCGTCGATCCAGTGGCGGCGGCGCTGGAACGGGTAGCCGGGCAGCGGCACCTTGCGCGGCAGCGGGCCGGCCGCGTCCGTGCTGTCCGTGCTGTCCGTGCTGTCCGTCCAGCGGATCGGGGCGCCGTGCGTCCACAGCTCGCCGAGCGCGCCCAGCAGGACGTCCCGGTCGTCCAGTTCGGCCTGGGCGTGACGCATCGCGGCGACGGTCGTGACGGACTCGCCGAGCCCGAGCCGGGCGAAGCGGGAGAGCGAACGGCCGGGACCGACCTCGACCAGGGCGGTGCGGCCCTTGGCCGCCAGTTCGGCGTGGAGCACCGCCACGCCGTCGGCGAAACGCACGGTCTCGCGGAACTGGCGCAGCCAGTAGTCGTGGCTGGTGGCCTGTTCGTCGGTGATCCAGGTGCCGGTCGGCCCGGCGCAGAACGGGATGCCCGGCGCCGCCAGCTCGACCCGCCGCAGCGCGGCCGCGTAGGCGTCCAGGACGGGGTCGAGCAGGGTGCTGTGCGGCGCGGTGGGCAGCGGTACCCGGCGGTGCTCGACCCCGAGGCCGCTCAGGTGGCGTTCCAGCCGCTCGACGGCGTCGGCGGGCCCGGAGACCGCGCACACCTCGGGCGCGTTGACGGTGGCGAGGCCGAGCCCGGCACCGGCCGGGCCGGAGAGCAGCTCGCGGACGGCCGGTTCGGCGAGCGCGACGCTGAGGGTGCGGCCGCCGGCCAGCCCGAGCAGCCGCTCCCGCTCGCTGACCAGCGGCAGGGCGTCCTCCAGCGTCATCACCCCGGCCAGGCAGGCCGCGGTGTACTCGCCCAGCGAGTGGCCGATCAGGGCGTCCGGCCGGGCACCGCGGGCGATCAGCAGCCGGGCCAGCGCGTACTCGGTGGCGACCAGCGCCGGGAAGGACCACGCGCCCCGGCCTTCGGCGCCCTCGTACAGCACGGCGCGCAGGTCCTGGCCGAGGACCGGCTCCAGGACGGCCGCGGCCCGGTCGATCTCGGCCCGGTAGCGGGGCTCGGAGGTGTACAGCCCCCGGCCCATCCCGGGGTGCTGCGCCCCGCCGCCGGGCAGCAGGTACGCCAGCCGCAGGCGTCCGGAGCCGTCGGTGCCGGGGTCGGGGCGGGCGAGCCGCTCGGCGGCCTCGCCGAGGGTGCGGGCGACGACGGCCCTGCGGTACGGGAGGTCCCGGCGGCCCTCGGCCAGGGTGCGGGCCACCGCGTCGGGGGCCAGCCCGGGGTGGGCGGCGAGGTGTCCGGCGAGCAGCCCGGAGAGTTCCTGGAGCGCGGCCGGGGTGCGGGCGGAGACCGGCAAAACGACGGAGCGGGCGGAGACCGGCAGGACGACGGAGCCGTCACCGGCCGGCGGGACGGTCGTCCGGTCGGCGGCCGGCGGGGCCTCCTCCAGGATGACGTGGGCGTTGGTGCCGCCGATGCCGAGGGAGCTGACGGCCGCCCGCCGGGGGCCGTGCTCCGGCGCCGGCCAGGGCGCGGTCGCGGTGTTGACGTAGAACGGGCCGTGCGCGAAGTCGATGGCGGGGTTGGGCCGTTCGAAGTGGAGGCTGGCGGGCAGCGTGCGGTGGCGGAGGGCGAGCACCGTCTTGATGAGTCCGGCGATCCCGGCGGCGGCGTCCAGGTGGCCGAGGTTGGTCTTCACCGAGCCGAGCGCGCAGTAGCGCTCGCGGGCGGTGCTCTCGCGGAACGCCTCGGTCAGCGCGGCGACCTCGATCGGGTCGCCGAGCGCGGTGCCGGTGCCGTGCGCCTCGATGTAGCCGATCGAGTCGCCGTCCACGCCGGCCGCCGCCTGCGCGGCCAGGATCACCTCGGCCTGGCCCTGCGGGCTGGGTGCGGTGAAGCCCACCTTGCGGCGGCCGTCGTTGTTGATCGCCGAGCCCTTGATGACGGCCCAGATGTGGTCGCCCGCGGCCAGCGCGTCCGCCAGCCGCTTGAGGACCACCACGCCGACCCCGTTGCCGGGCGACATCCCGGCCCCGGCGGCGTCGAAGGCCCGGCAGCGGCCGTCCGGGGAGAGCGGCCCGTCGGGGGTGTGCCGGTAGCCGCGCAGCGCCAGCGGGTCGAGCGAGGCGCCGCCCGCCAGGGCCGTGTCGCAGGAGTGGTTGAGCAGGTCCTGGCAGGCCAGGTGGACGGCGACCAGCGAGGTGGAGCAGGCGGTCTGCACCGAGACGGCGGGCCCGGTCAGGTTGAGCTCGTACGCCACCCGGGTGGCGAAGGCGCCGGCGTCGTTGCCGAGGCCCGCCGAGAACCAGTCCAGCGAGAGCGCCCGGCCCGCCAGCCGGGGCTGGACGTTGGCCAGGAAGTACTTGCTCTGGCTGGCGCCCGCGTACAGGCCGGTGAGGCCGTCGGAGCGCTCGGGCTGGTGGCCGGCCTGTTCGAGGGCGTGGTAGCAGCATTCGAGGAAGAGCCGGTGCTGCGGGTCCATCACCTCGGCCTCGGTGGGCCGGCAGTGGAAGAACTCCGCGTCGAACAGCTCGATCCCGTCGACGACCGACGCCCGGCGGACGAGGTACGGGTCGTCCAGTCCGGCCGGGTCGCCGCCCGCCGCGAGGTACTCTGCCTCGCCGACGTCCCGGATCGACTCGTGGCCGGCCACCAGGTTCGCCCAGAAGCGGTCGAGGTCTGGGGCGTCGGGGAAGCGGCCGGCCATGCCGACGACCGCGATGTCCGCGCCGGTCCCGTCGTCCATCCCGTCGTCCGCGCCGACGCCCGCCCCCTCGTACGGCCCGTGCTCGGCTGCCGCGCTGGTCTCAGTCATCCTGGGAGGTGTCCTTTCGGGAGGGGCCGGCCGGGCGGCGGCCGCGGTTCTGGCGCTGGGCGCGGCCGCGTTCGGCGCGGGCGGCGCGTTCCCGGGCGGCGGTGAGCCGGTCGGGCGTGCCGTGGTCGGCGGAGCCGGATGCCGGGGCGGTGTCCGGGGCGGTCGGTGCGGTGCGGCCCAGGTGGGCGGCCTGCGCGGCGACCGTGGTGTGGGTGAACAGGTCGACGATCGGCACCGGCCGGCCGGTCAGTTCGGCCAGCGCGCCCTGCAGTCCGACCAGCAGCAGGGAGTGCCCGCCGAGGTCGAAGAAGTTCTCGTCGCTGCCGGGCGTCCCGCCGAGGCCGAGGAGGGTCGTCCACAGCTCCGCGATCCGCCGCTCCAGCCCGTCGCGCGGCGCGGTGCGGCCGGTGCCCGCGGGGCGGGCGAGCGGGCGCCGGGCCAGCTCGGCGCGGTCGGTCTTGCCGCTGGGTGTCAGCGGCAGTTCCGCGACGACGACCAGGGCGGCCGGCACCAGGTGGTCCGGCAGCGTCCCGGCCAGCTCCCGGCGGAGCGCGGCGGGGTCGATCGCGGTCCCGGGCGCGGCGGGCACCAGGTAGCCGACGAGCTGCTTGCCGCCGGGGCCCTGGTGGGCGACGACGGCGCTGCGGGCGACCTCCGGCCGGGCGTCCAGGACGGCCTCGATCTCGCCCGGCTCGATCCGGAAGCCCCGGATCTTGACCTGCTCGTCGGCCCGGGTGAGGAACTCCAGCTGGCCGTCGGCGCGTCGGCGCACCAGGTCGCCGGTGCGGTACATCCGGGTGCCGGGCGGGCCGTAGGGGTCGGCGACGAAGCGTTCTGCGGTGAGCCCCGGGCGGCCCAGGTAGCCGCGGGCCAGCCCGGGACCGGCGAGGTACAGCTCACCGGGGACGCCGGCCGGGACGGGCCGCAGGGCCGCGTCCAGGACCCGGGCCCGGGTGCCACGCACCGGCCGGCCGATCGGCGGCGCGCCGGCCGGGCCGTCGGCGGGCGCGGCGAGCGGCAGGCTGAGGGTGGCGCAGACGGTGGACTCGGTCGGGCCGTACGCGTTGACCATGACCCGGCCGGGTGCCCACCGGGCGACCAGCTCGGGCGGGCAGGCCTCGCCGCCGACGGCCAGGGTGGTGCCGGCCGGCAGGGCGTCCGGCGGCAGGGCGGCCAGCGCGGACGGGGGCAGGATGAGGTGGCTGATCCGCTCGGTGCGCAGCAGGTCGGCCAGGCCGGGGCCGGGCAGCAGCCGGGTGCGCTCGGCCAGGACGAGGCAGCCGCCGTTCAGCAGGGCCGCGCAGACGTCCCAGAAGGCGGCGTCGAAGCTGTGCGAGGCGAACTGCAGGACGCGGGCGTGCTCGTCGCTGCCGAAGCGCTCGCGCAGGGTGGTGGTGAAGTCGGCGATGCCGCGGTGGGTGACCAGCACGCCCTTGGGCCGGCCGGTGGAGCCGGAGGTGTAGATCAGGTAGGCCGGGTGGTCGGGCCGGAGCGGGGCGGTGCGCTCGGCGTCGGTGAGGTCGGTGTCGGCGAGCGCGGCCAGCTCGGCCCGGGTGGCGGGCGCGTCGAGCAGCAGCCGCGGCCGGGCGCCCGGGGCGTCGGCGGCGCCGAGGGCGGGGTGGCCGGCCAGCTCGATGCCGGTGATGACCAGCGCCGGGTCGGCGTCGTCGAGCATGTAGGCGATCCGGTCGGCCGGGTAGTCCGGGTCGACGGGCAGGTAGGCGGCGCCGGTCCGGCCGACCGCGAGCAGGGCGGTGACCAGGCCGGTGGAGCGGGGCAGCAGGAGCGCGACGGTGCGCTCGGGGCCGATGCCCCGGGCGGCCAGCAGCCGGGCGAGCCGGGCGGACCGGGCGTCCAGCTCGCGGTAGTCGAGGTCCTCCGGTTCCGGTCCGGCCCAGCGCAGCGCGGGCCGGTCGGGGGTGCGGCGGGCCTGGGCGGTGAAGAGGGCGGGCAGGGTGTGGACCGGGCCGGCGGGGCCGCCGTCCTCGGCCTCGGCCCGCCGGGTGTGCTCCTCGGCGGAGAGGATGTCGGCCGCGCCGACGGGCCGGTCGGGGTCGGCGGCGACGGCGGTGAGCAGCCGTTCCAGCCTGACGGTCAGCTCCCGGACGGTCGTCTCGTCGAAGAGGTCGGTGCTGTACTCGACGACGCAGTCGAGGCCGGCCGGTGCGGCGCCCGCCGGACCGGAGTCCGGCCCGGCCCCGGCGGTGCGTTCGGCGGTGCGTTCGCGGAAGCCGAAGAACAGGTCGAACTTGGCGGTGCCGCCGTGCACGGTCACCGGGTCGGCGGCGGCACCCGGCAGGCCGGCGGTCGGCCGGGCGTTGTTCTGCAGGACGAGGCCCGCCTGGAACAGCGGGTGGCGGCCGAGCGAGCGGGCCGGGTTGAGCACCTCCACCAGCCGTTCGAAGGGCAGGTCCTGGTGGGCGAAGGCGTCCAGGGCGGTGTCCCTGGCCCGGCGCAGCAGCTCCCGGAAGCCCGGGTCGCCGCTGGTGTCGGTGCGCAGGACGAGCGTGTTGACGAACAGTCCGACCAGGTCGTCGAGGGCCTCGTCGGCGCGGCCGGCGACGGTGGTGCCGAGCGGGATGTCGGTGCCCGCGCCGTGCCGGGTGAGCAGGGCCGCGACGGCGGCCTGGAGCACCATGAACAGGCTGGCCCGGTCCTCCTTGGCCAGCTCGGTCAGGGCCCGGTGGAGCGGGGCGGGCAGGGTGGTGGAGACGAGCGCGCCGCGGTGGCTGGCCACGGCCGGGCGGGGCCGGTCGGCGGGCAGCGCCAGCTCCTCCGGCAGCCCCGACAACGCCCGGCTCCAGTGGGCGAGTTGGCGGGCGGCCGGGCTGTTGGGGTCGTTCTCGTCGCCGAGCACCTCGCGCTGCCAGAGGGTGTAGTCGGCGTACTGGACCGGCAGCGGCGGCCAGTCGGGGGCCCGCCCGTCCAGGCGGGCCCGGTAGGCCGCCGTGAGGTCGCGGTACAGCGGCGCCAGGGACCAGCCGTCGGCGGCGATGTGGTGCAGCACCAGCAGCAGGACGTGCTCGTCGTCGCCGGTGCCGAGCAGCCGGGCCCGCAGCGGCAGGTCCCGGGCGAGGTCGAAGGGGCGGCGGGCCTCCTCGGTCAGGCGCCGGTCGAGGTCGCCCGGTGCCACGGTCTCGGTGGTCAGCGGGTCGGGCAGGGCGGCGTCCGCGGCGAGGACCAGCTGTTCGCCGGCCCCGGCCGGGCAGACGGTGCGCAGGCTCTCGTGCCGGGCGAGGACGTCGTACAGCGCCGCGCGCAGCGCCTCGGTGTCGACGTCGCCGGTCAGCCGCAGGGCGACCGGGATGTGGTACGAGGGGCTGGAGCCGCTGACCCCCTGGAGGAACCAGAGGCGGCGCTGGGCGTGCGAGAGCGGGACGGGCCCGGTCCTGGGCACCGGCCGCAGCGCGGGGGTGCCGTCGGGCCCGCCGGCGGTGCCGGTGACCAGCCGGGCGAGGGCCGCGACGGTGGGGTGTTCGAAGAGCGCGCCGACGGCGAGGTCCACGCCGAAGGCCGTCCGGATCCGGCTGACCAGGCGGGTGGCGAGCAGGGAGTGCCCGCCGAGGTCGAAGAAGCTGTCCTCGACGCCGACCCGGTCGCGCTCCAGGACCTCGCCCCAGATCCGGACCAGGGCGCGTTCGGTGTCGTCGCGGGGGCCGAGCGGCGCGGCGCCGCCGGGGCCGTCCCCGGACGCGGGCTCGTGCCGTCCGACCAGCCGGCGCCACCCGTCGTGGTCGCCGGGCGCGGGCAGGCCGGGCACCGGGAGGACGGCGCAGGGCACGGGCGCGCCGTAGCGGTCGGGCAGGGTGAGCCCGTCGGTGCGCGGGGCGGGCGCGCCGGGCTCGGTGACGACGCAGCCGACGAGGCGCTCGGCGGGCCGGGCGGGCCCGTCGGTGTGGCTGCCCACCCAGGGGGCCGCCGGGTCGAGGCCGATGAGCAGGTAGGGGTCGTCGTGGGCGAGCGCGACGGCGAGCGACTGGACGCCCTCGCGGCGGCCGAGGACGGCGTAGCCCCGGGCCCGGGTGAAGTCGGTGAGCGCGTAGCCCCGGCTCATGCCGAGGTCCTCCCACATGCTCCAGGCCAGGACGCGGACGTCGGCCCCGGTGCGCGCGGCCTCGGCGCAGAGCGCGTCGGCGCAGGCGCTGGCGGCGGCGTAGGGGGCGAGCCCGCTGCCGCCGAAGTGGCCGTTGACGGAGGAGAAGACCACCAGCGGCAGCCCGGGGCGCTCCTCCGCGAGCCGGCAGAGCACCCGGGTGCCGGCCGCCTTGGCGGCGAAGGCGGCCTGCCAGTCCTCGTCGGTCAGCCCGGTCAGCGGCCGCTGGGTGAGGTCGCCGGCGAGGTGCAGGACGGCGTCGAGCGGGGTGTCCCGGTCCCGTTCGGCGGCGGCGAGCGCGCGGCGCACGGCGGCGGGGTCGGTGACGTCGGCGACGGCGTAGTCGACCTCGCCGAGCGCGGCGAGCCGGCGGTGCGCGGCCAGGGTGCGGCCGAGGGCGGTGCCGGCGGCGATGTGCCGGTCCCGGTCGGCCTCGTCGGGCAGGGCGGTCCGGCCGAGCAGCAGCAGCCGGGCGCCGTAGGCCGTCAGCAGGTGTTCGGCGATCTCGGCGCCGACGCCGCCGAGGCCGCCGGTGAGCGCGTAGTGGCCGCCGGGGCGGAAGAACCGGCCGGCCGGGCGCGGCGCGGGGGCGGGCAGCCGCCGCAGCCGGCGGACCCAGCGGCGGCCGGCCCGCCAGGCGGTCTCGGGCTCGGCGGTGGCGGCGGCCAGCTCGGCCAGGACGTGGCCGGCGGCCACGGCGGTGGCGCCGTCGCCGCCGTCCTCGGCGGGCAGGTCGATCAGGCGGGTGCGCAGCCACGGGAGTTCCTGGCCGAGGCTCTTGACGGTGGCGACGGCGGCGGCCCGGGCCGGGTCCAGCGGTTCGCCGTCGTGGACGCTCTGGGCCCGGCTGGTGACGGTGTACCAGTCCACCCGCCGCTGGTCGCCGGCGGCGGGCGCGGCGGCCAGGGCGGTGGCGAGCCGGGCGGCGGCGCGGGAGCCCGCCGACAGGGCGGCCGGGGTGCCCGGCGCGGCGGTGCCGGCCGGCGGGGGGCCGTAGCCGGTCAGGTGGAGCACGGTGTCGACGCCGGTGAGCGCCTCGGCGGGCAGGTCGGTGCCGTCCCCGGTGCCGAGGCGGACGGTGCGGCCGTCGGCGCGCAGGCGCTCGGCGAGCGCGGCGGCGAGGGCCCCGGCGGGGCCGGGCACGATCAGCACCTCGCCGCGGCCGGGGCCGGCCGGATCCGCGCCGTAGGAGGGGAGTTCGGCGCGCCGCCAGATCCGGCGGAAGAACCGGTCGGGCACCGTGCGCTCGTTGCCGAGCAGCAGGTCGACCCGGGTGAGGTCGGCGTCGAAGGCCCCGGCCTGGAAGTCCTGGGCGAGCCTGGTCCGCTGGATCTTGCCGATCTCGGTCTTGGGGATCCGCCCGGGCTCCACGGGGACGACGTAGGCGGGGGCGATCCCGGCCTGCCGGGTGATCCGGCCGCGCACCCGGCGGACGGTCTCCGCCGGGTCGGCGCCCTCCCGGGGCACCAGGAAGACGGCCAGTTCGTCGCCGGCGCCGCCGGGCCGGGCCGCGTCGCGGCCGCGGACCGCGCAGGCGGCGGTGAACGAGCGCTCCACGCAGTCGAGTTCCTCGACGGCCGCCTCGATCTCGGGGCCCGCGTGGTTGACGCCGTTGACGATGATGACGTCCTTGGCGCGGCCGGTGATGGTCAGCGCCCCCTCCTGGAGGAAGCCGAGGTCGCCGGTCTCGAACCAGCCGTCCTCGGTGAACGCCTCCCGGTTGTGCTCGGGCGCGTCCAGATAGCCCCGCGTCACGGCGGCGCCGCGGACCTGGATCCGGGCGATCCGGCCCTCCGGGACGATGCCCCGGTCGTCGACGATCCGGACGGCGAAGCCCGGGTAGGGGCGTCCGACGCTGACGTACGGGTCCTCGTCGGCCGTGCCGTCCAGGGTGAAGGTGCCCTCGATCTCGCCGGACGAGGTCTCGGACATGCCCCAGGCCGGGCGCATCGCGGTCTTCGGCAGACCGAGCGGGACGAGCAGCCGCAGGAACCGCCGGGCGGTGCGGGCCACCACGGCCTCGCCGCCGTTGAGCACGTAGCGCAGGCAGGAGAGGTCCCAGGAGGCGCGTTCGACCGCCCCGGCGTGCTCGGCGAGCAGGCCGAAGGCGAAGTTCGGCGCCCAGGTGACGGTCGCCCGGTGACGGTCCACCGCCGCCATCCAGCGCGGCGGTTCGGCCAGCACCCAGCCGGTGGGCGCGTGGATCTGGCGGCAGCCCAGGATGACGTCCCGCAGGTGGAACATCACCACCCCGCCGACGTGGTCCAGCGGCATCCAGTTGAACGAGACGTCCGCGGGCGTCAGCGTGTTGACGAGCGCGGTGGCGGCGGAGCGGACGAGGACGTTGCGGTGGGTGAGCGGGACGGCCTTCGGCCGGCCGGTGCTGCCGGAGGTGAACAGCAGCAGCACGGTCTCGTCCGGGTCCGGGCGGTGCCAGTCGTGGTCCGGCTCGCGGCGGGACAGCTCGGCGAGGTCCGCCGTGCGGGCGTCCTGCCAGCCGTACTGCCGGGCGGTGTCGAGCAGTCCGTCGGCGCGGGCCGCGTCGGTGAGCACCAGCGGTCCGCCGAGGGCCTGCCAGATGCCGTCCAGGCGGGCGGCGGCGGCCTCGTCGCCGGTGCCGGTGCGCGGCACGGCCAGGGGGACGGCGGTGAGGCCGCCCAGCAGGCAGGCCCAGAGCCCGGTGACGAAGTCCCGGTTGTCGCCGAGCTGGAAGAG
The DNA here is from genome assembly GCF_040685575.1 of Kitasatospora sp. NPDC088351. Taxonomy (NCBI): domain Bacteria; kingdom Bacillati; phylum Actinomycetota; class Actinomycetes; order Kitasatosporales; family Streptomycetaceae; genus Kitasatospora; species Kitasatospora sp. NPDC088351. The sequence continues at coordinate 20,247 of NZ_JBFBIL010000016.1, forward strand.
CACCCGGTCGCCGGGGCGCAGGCCGAGGCCGCGCAGGCCGGCGAGCACCCGGGAGGCGTCGGCCAGCAGCTCCGGGTAGGACTGCTCGCGCTCGCCGCCGTCCTCGCCGAGGTAGGTGATCCCGCCGCCCGGCCCGGCCGCGGCGGCCGCGCGCAGGGCGGAGACCAGGTCGGGGTGGGGCGGTTCGGGGGCCGGGCCGCCGTCGCTCAGGGCGGGCACGGCTGCGCCCGCCGCCACGCCCTCGTCCGGCGCGGTGCCGTCCGCCGGGGCGGCCGGGCCGGCCGGCTGCGGGGCGTGGACCGGCAGGCCGGTGTGGACCCGCCCGGTGGGTTCGGCGCGGTCGGCCCGCAGCACGGCGGCCTCGCGCAGCCCCGGCAGCTCGCGCAGCCGCCGCTCCCAGCGCGCGGCGAGGTCGTCGTCCAGCACCGGGAGGGCGTCCAGGGCGGCCGGGTCGGGCCGTCCGTCGGCGGTCCTGGGCAGCGCGGTGAGCAGGACGGCGGCGATCGGCGCGGGCAGGCCGGGCAGGGCGGCGCGCAGCCGCCGGGCGACCTGGGCGGTGGTCAGCGGGCCGCTCGCGACGACGTACGCGACCAGGCCGGTGCGGCCGGCCGGGCCGCGCCGGGGGCGCAGCGCGCACTCCCGGACGGCGGGCAGGTCGAGCAGGGCGCGCTCGGCCTCGCCGAGGTCGGTCCAGCGGCCGTCGAGCTCGGCCCAGCCGTCCTCGGGGCCGCGCAGGTCGAGGCGGCCGTCGGGGGTGATCCGGCCGGTCAGTCCGGTGCGGGCGAGGCGGTCGACGCCGGGCAGGGCGGCACCGAGGGTGTTCGGCGGCAGCCAGGGCCCGGCGTCCGGGTCGAGCAGGCCCGGCGCGGCGACGTGCACGGCGCCGTGGACGCCGGTGGGCACCGGCGCGCCGGCGGCGTCGAGCACGACGGTCGGCACCACCGGGGTGTAGGGCGCTCCCCCGCCGCCCGGGGCGCCGTCCTCGCCGGCGGCGGGGTCGGCGAAGGCCACCACCCCGGCGGCGGGCACGGCGAGCAGGCGGCGCAGCGGGACGGCGAAGCGGTCGGCGAACCGCCGGGCCTGGTCGGGCGAGGAGCCGGTGCCGACGCACCAGACGGCGTCCGGCAGGGCGTCGGCCAGGGCGGGGTCGTGGTCGGCGGCGGTCAGCAGCAGGTCGGCGTGGTCGGCGGTGAGGAAGGCCAGGGTGGGGCCGTGGGGGGCGAGTCGGCGGATCCGCTCGCCGGCGGCCCGGGCGGCGTCCGGGCGGTCCGGTCCTTCGCCGTCCGGCGAGGCGGCCGGGGCGGCGTCCGAGGTGGCGGCCGGGGCGGCGTCGGGGGCGGCGGGGCCGGGGTCGACGACGATCCGCGCGCCCCGGGTGAGCGGGGCCAGGATCTCCCAGCAGGCGCGTTCGGAGTCGAGCGGGGCGAGCAGGGCCACCGCGTCGGCGTCGCTCAGCCTGGTCCGGCGCAGCAGCGGGCGCAGGGTGCGGCCCAGGGCGGCGTGGGTGAGGACGGCGGTGCCGCGCGGCGGGCGGACCAGCCAGGCCGGGTCCTCGTCGGTGAGGGGCACCGCGGGCGCGGTGGCGTCGGGGTGGGCCCGCCCCTCGGCGAAGGTGACCACGGCCGGGCCGCCGGGCCGGGCGCCCTCGGGGCGTTCGGCGGCGAGCAGGAAGGCCGGGGCGGTGGGCAGGGCGGTGGACAGGGCGCGGTCGGTGCCGGCGAGGACGCCGCCCGCCTTGAGGACGGCGAGGACGGCGGTGACGGCGTCGGCGCCGGCCGGGGCCGCCACGGTGACGCGGTCGCCGGGGGCGAGGCCGCGGTCGAGCAGGCGGTTGGCGAGCCGGTTGGCGGCCCGGTCGAGGTCACGGTAGGTGAGGCCGGTGTCCGGGCCGACCAGGGCGAGGGCGTCCGGCCGGCGTTCCACCTGGTCGGCGAAGAGGCCCAGCACACCCGGCAGTTCGAGGTCGTCACCGGCGCCGGCGACGCCGGTGACCAGGCGGCCGCGCTCCTGCGGCAGCACGATGTCGAGGCCGCTGAGCGGGGTGTCGGGGGCGGCGGCCGCCGACTCCAGCAGCCGGACCAGGCGGGCCAGCAGGGTGCGCGCGGTGGCGGCGTCGAAGAGGTCGGCGCTGTATTCGAGGTAGGCGTCGAGGCCGTCGGGCGCGCCGTCGGCGGTCCGGCGCTCGACCACCGCGAAGAAGAGGTCGAACTTGGCGGTGCCGGTCTCGACCGGGTCCACCTCGGCGGTGAGTCCGGGCATGCCGGCGCCGAGCCGGGGCGTCTCCTGGACGGCGAAGGCGACCTGGAACAGCGGGTGCCGGGCGCGCGAGCGGACCGGGTTGAGCTCCTCGACCAGGCGGTCGAAGGGCACGTCCTGGTGGGCGAGGGCGGCGAGGTCGCTCTCCCGGACGCGCTGCAGGAGGTCGCGGAAGGCCGGGTCGCCGTGGGTGCCGGTGCGCAGCACCAGGGTGTTGACGAAGAAGCCGACCAGGTCGTCGAGCGCTTCGTCGGAGCGGCCGGTGACCGGGGAGCCGAGCGGCAGGTCGGTGCCGGCGCCGAGCCGGGTCAGCAGGGCGGCGATCCCGGCCTGGAGGGTCATCAGCAGGCTGGCGCGGCCGGCCGCGGCCAGGTCGGTGAGCGCGCGGTGCAGCGGGGCGGGCACCCGGGTGTGCACCCGGCCGCCGGTGCCGCTGCCGGTCGCGGGGCGCGGCCGGTCGGCGGGCAGCGGCAGCTCCTCCGGGATGCCGTCCAGCGCGGTGCGCCAGTAGGCGAGCTGGCGGGCGACCGGGCTGGCCGGGTCGGTCTCGTCGCCGAGTGCGGCGGTGTGCCAGAGGGTGTAGTCGGCGTACTGCACCGGGAGCGGCGTCCAGGCCGGGGCGGTGCCCCGGCTGCGGGCGGTGTAGGCGTGGGCGAGGTCGCGGGCGAGCGGGCCCATCGACCAGCCGTCGCCGGCGATGTGGTGGACGACCAGGACGAGCACGTGGTCGCGGGCGTCCGGTCCGCCGGTGAGCAGTTCGGCGCGGAGCGGCAGGTCGGTGGTGAGGTCGAAGGTGTGCCGGGCGGCCCGCCGGATGTGCTCCTCGCGCTCGCCGCCGGTGGCGACGGTGACGGTCAGCGCGGCGGGGGCCGCGCCGGGCGGCAGCACCACCTGGCGGGGTACGCCCTGGTCGTCGGTGTAGCGGGTGCGCAGGATCTCGTGGCGGTCGGTGACGTCGCCCAGCGCGGCGCGCAGCGCCCCGGTGTCCAGGGTGCCGGTGAGCCGGACCACGAGCGGGATGTCGTAGGTGGGGCTGGGGCCCTCCAGCTGGTTGAGGAACCAGAGCCGCTGCTGGGCGTAGGAGAGCGGGACGTTCTCCGGCCGGGCCGCCGGGACGAGCGGCGGGCGGGCCGGGGCGTCGCCGCGTTCGGCCGCGCGTTCGGCGCCCAGGGCGGCCAGCGCGGCGAGGGTCGGGGCGGCGAACAGGTCGGCGACGGTGAACTCCAGGCCGAGGACGGTGCGCAGGCGCCCGACCAGGCGGGTGGCGAGCAGGGAGTGGCCGCCGAGGGCGAAGAAGTCGTCGTCGCGGCCGATCCGGTCGGTGTCGAGGAGTTCGCTCCAGATCCGGGCCATGTCCTGCTCCGGGCCGGGGGCGGGGGCGCCGCCGGCCTCGGCGGCGCGGGCCTGGCCGGCGAGCAGCTGCCGGTCGATCCGGCCGTCCGGGGTGGCGGGCAGGGCGTCCAGGGTCTCCAGCGCGCAGCCGACGGGGGTGCCGAAGCGGTCGTCGGGGGCGGCGGGCGGCTCGGCCGGGGCGCCGGCCCGGTAGCCCGCGAGTTCCTGGAGCGGGCGGGCGGGGGCGGCGAGGTGGCTGCGGACCCAGGGGGCCGACGGGTCGAGGCCGACCAGGACGTGCGGGTGGCCGTGGCGCAGCGCGGCGGCCAGCGAGCGGACGCCGTCGCGGCGGCTGAGCAGGCGGAAGCCGCGGGCGCGGGTGAGCGCCTTGAGGGCGTAGCCGCGGCTGACGCCGAGGTCGTCCCACATGCTCCAGGCGACGCTGTGGGCGCGCAGTCCGAGCGCGCGCTGGTGGACGGCGAGGGCGTCGAGGTAGGCGTTGGCGGCCGAGTAGGCGGCGGCGAGGGCGCCGCCGAAGTAGCCGTTGACGGAGGAGAAGGAGACGAAGAGGGTGCCGGGCCGGTCGCGCAGTTCCTCGGTGAGGACGGCGGCGCCGGTGGCCTTGGCGGCCATGGCGCGTTCCCACTGGTCCGCGGTGGTGGCGGTGAGCGGGTGTTCGGCGAAGTGGCCGGCGAGGTGGAGCACGCCGGCGAGTTCGCCGTACTCGGCGCGGGCCTCGGCGAGGGCGTGCCGCACGGCCTCGGGGTCGGTGACGTCGGCGGTGCGGTGGCGGACGTCGCCGAGCGCCTGGAGCTCGCGCAGCGCGGCGGCCTGTTCGGGGCGGGTGGCGGCGGGGTGGCGGCCGATCAGGGTGAGCCGGACGCGGTAGCGGGTGAGCAGGTGGCGGGCGGTCTCGGTGCCGACGCCGCCGAGGCCGCCGGTGATCAGGTAGTGGCCGCCCTCCTCGAAGACCGGTCCGGCGGCGGGGTCCTCCTCGGGCGCGGGCAGCGGGGCGAGGCTGCTGGTCCAGCGGCCGTCGGGGCGCAGGGCGACGTCGGGGTCGGCGGGCGGGGTGGTGATCTCCTGGTGGAGCCGGCGGGCGGTCAGGTCCGGCTCCTCCCCGTCGGGGCCGAGGTCGGTCCAGCGGCCGTCGAGCCAGGGCAGTTCCTGGACGGCGCTGCGCAGGACGGCGACGGCGGCGGCGCGTTCGGGGCGGACCGGCTCGCCGGGGTGGACGGCGTGGCTGTGCCGGGCGGCGACTTCGAGGGTGACGGTGTGTCCGGGGCCGTCCGGGGTGTCGGCCGGCGGGGGTGTGAGCGCCTCGATCAGCCGGGTCAGCGGGGTGGTGGCGGCCAGCGGGTCGGCGGGTGCCCGGTCGGCCGGGCCGGGGTCGGCGAGCAGCCGCAGGTCGACGATCCGGGCGGCGGCGCGCCCGCGGAGGGCGTCCGGGCCGGTGACGACCTCGGCCGGGGAACCGTCGGCGGTGAGCAGGGCGGCCAGCGCGGTGCCGACGGCGTGCGAGCGGTCGCCGGCCCCGCCGGTGAGGACGAGGGTCGGAGCGGGGTGCGCGGTGGCGGCGTGGACGGGCCGGGTGCGCTGCCAGACCGGCCGGTGGAACCAGTCGGGCAGGGTGCGTTCGGTGCCGAGCAGCAGGTCGGTGCGGCGGATGACCTCGGTGAACTCGCCGGCCTCCAGGCGCTTGCGGAGCAGGGTCCGCTGGATCTTGCCGATCTCGGTCTTGGGGATGTCGGCGGGGGCGACGGGCAGGACGAACGCCGGGGCGGCGCCGGTCTGCCGGGTGACCCGGCCGGCGATCTCGGTGAGCAGGGCGCGCTCGTCGGTGCCGGGCGCGGGGCAGCAGAACACCGCGATCTCGTCGGTGGTGGCGGTGGCGGAGGTGCGGACGGCGACGGCGGCGGTGCAGGCGCGCAGGACGCCCGCGCTCTCCTCGACGGCGTCCTCGATCTCGTGGCTGGGGTGGTTGACGCCGTTGACGATGATGACGTCCTTGGCCCGGCCGGTGAGGTAGAGCTCGCCGTCGCGCAGCAGGGCGAGGTCGCCGGTGCGGAACCAGCCGTCGGCGGTGAAGGACTCGGCGTTCTTCTCGGGGTTCTCGTGGTAGCCGGGGGTCACGGAGGGGCCGCGCACCTGGAGGTGGCCGACGCGCTCCTCGGGGACGATCCGGTCGTGGTCGTCGACGACGCGCATCGCGAAGCCCGGGTAGGGCCTGCCGCAGCTCACATAGGTGTCGTCGGAGCCGGGCCCGGTGGGGGTGTAGGAGGTGTCGGTGACGACGGAGCTGGTCTCGGACATGCCCCAGCCGGGGTGCATCACCGTCTGGTCCAGGCCGTACGGCTCCAGCTGGCGCAGCCACTGGCGGACGACCCGGGGGACGACGACCTCGCCGGCGTTCATCACGAGCTTGAGCGCGGAGAGGTCCCAGCCGCGGCCGGGTTCGGCCGCGACCCGCTCGCTGACCAGGCCGAAGGCGAAGTTGGGCGCCCAGGTGACGGTGGCCCGCCAGTGGTGCAGGGCGTCGAGCCAGCGCAGTGGCTCCTCGGTGATCCAGCCGGTGGGGGCGTGGATCTGGCGGCAGCCGAGGACGACGTCGCGGATGTGGAACATCACCACGCCGGTGACGTGGTCGAGCGGGATCCAGTTGAAGGTGGTCTCGTCCGGGCCGAGGGCGTTGAGCCGGGCGGTGGCCGCCGAGCGGTTGAGCACCATGCCGTGGGTGACGGTGACCCGCTTGGGCAGGCCGGTGCTGCCGGAGGTGAGGAGCAGCAGCGCGGTGTCGTCGGGGCCGGCCTGGTGCCAGTCGGTGGCGGGCTCGCCGGTGCGCAGCTCGTCGGCGACCAGTACGTCGAGGTCGGTCCAGCCCTGGTCGGCGGCGCGGGCGCGCAGGGCGGCGCCGGCGGCGGTACCGGCCGCGATGCGGGGCCGGCCGAGCGCCTCCCAGATCCGTTCGACCTTGTCGCGCAGCGGTGAGGCGTCCCGGTAGGAGGCGGGGGCGCCCATCGGCAGGACGGTGACGCCGCCGGCGACGCAGGCCCAGAAGACCGGCAGGAAGTCCTGGTTGTCCTCGAACTGGAAGATCACCGTCTCGCCGGGGCGCACGCCCCTGGCCCGCAGGCCGCCGAGGATGCGGGCGGCCTCGGCGGCGAGTTCGGCGTAGCTCTGCCGCCGGTGGGTGCCGTCGGCGCGCAGGTGGACGATCTCGCCGGTGCCCTCGGCGGCGGCGCGCAGGGCGGCCGCGAGGTGCGGGAAGGGCAGCGGGGGCGGGGGCGGGCCCTCGCTGAGCGCGGGGACGGCGCCGGCCGGGTCGGGGCCGGTGTCGAGCAGCGCGGACGGCTCCTCGGGGGCGGTGCCCGCGCCGGCCGTGCCGGGGAGTCCGCCGAGGTGGAGCAGGCCGGGGGCGGGGGGTGTGGTGTCGCGGACGACGGCGGCGGCGGCCTCGGTGCCGGGGGTCCGGGCGAGGTCGCGTTCCCAGGCGGCGGCGAGCGCGTCGTCGAGCACGGGCAGGCGGTGCAGCGCCTCGGTGTCCAGGGCGCCGTCGGCCGTCCGGGGCAGGGCGGAGAGCAGCACGGTGAGCAGCGGTCCGGCGGCGGCGGGCAGGTCGCGGCGGACGGCGGCGGCGAGCCGGCGGCGGTCGACGGGGCCGTCGGGCACCACGTACGCGACGGCCCCGGGGGCCCCGGCGGTGGAGCGGCGGACGGTGACGACCGCGTCCCGGACGCCGTCCTGGGCGAGCAGGGTCCGTTCGCAGGCCGGGGCGCAGCCGGCCCACTCGGCGTCCTCGTCGGGGTCGGTCAGGGGCAGCGCGGAGAGCGGGGTGTGCGGGGCTGCGGCGGCCTCGGCGAGCAGGCGGCGCAGCCGGGCGGCGAGCCGCTCGACGGTGCGGCGGTCGAAGAGTTCGGTGCTGAACTCGATGGTGCCGTCGACCCCTTGGGCCCGGTGGCCGTCGGCGGGGCGCTCGGTGAAGTCGAGCATGAGGTCGAAGCGGGCGGTGCCGATGCCGCCCGGGTCGAGGCGGACCCTGGTGCCGGCGATCTCCAGTTCGGTGTCGTCGGCGCCGTCGGCGTTCTGGAGCGCCAGCATCACCTGGAAGAGGGGGTGGCGGCCGATCGCGCGGGCGGGGTTGAGGTGCTCGACGACGCGGTCGAAGGGCACGCCGGCGTGGGCGTGGGCGGTGAGGTCGGCGTCGCGGACCCGGTCGAGCAGGTCGCCGAACGCGGGGTCGCCGGCGGTGTCGGTGCGCAGCACCAGGGTGTTGACGAAGTAGCCGACGAGGTCTTCCAGGGCCGGGTCGTCGCGCCCGGCGGTGGGGGTGCCGACGGGGATGTCGGTGCCGGCGCCGCCGCGGGTGAGGGTGGCCGCCCAGGCGGCCTGGAGCACCATGAAGAGGGTGGCCCGGTGGGCGCGGGCGAGGTCGGTGAGGCGCTGGTGGAGGCCGGCGTCCAGGTGGAGGGTGACGGTGTCGCCGGCGTGGCCGGGGGTGCGCGGGCGGGGCCGGTCGTAGGGCAGCGGGAGTTCGTCCGGCAGGGCGGCCAGGGTGTCGTGCCAGTAGGCGAGCTGGCGGGCGGCGGGGCTGTCCGGGTCGGTCTCGTCGCCGAGCAGGCCGTGCTGCCAGAGCGCGTAGTCGGCGTACTGGACGGGCAGCGGCGGCCAGTCGGGGGCCCGGCCCTCGGCGCGGGCGTCGTAGGCGCGGGCCAGGTCGCGGCCGAGCGGGCCGAGGGACCAGCCGTCGGCGGCGATGTGGTGGACCACCAGGACGAGCAGGGCGGTGCCGTCGTCGGTGCGCCGCAGCAGGTGGGCGCGGAGCGGGGGTTCGGTGGCCAGGTCGAAGCCGTGCCGGACGGCGGCGCGGCGCAGCTGCGCCAGCTCCGCGGCGTCGGCGGCGTCGGCGGTGGCCAGGTCGGGCCGGGCGGCCGGGTGGCCGGCGGGCAGGACCAGCTGGTGCGGGACGCCGTCCTGGTCGGGGTGGAGGGTGCGCAGCACCTCGTGCCGGGCGGTGAGGTCGGCGAGCGCGGCGCGCAGCGCGTCCTCGTCGGTTCCGGCGGGCAGCGGGAGGGTCAGCGGGATGTTGTAGGTGGGGCTGGGGCCTTCGAGCCGGCCGAGGAACCAGAGGCCGGCCTGGCCGGGGGTGAGCGGGACGCGGTCGGGCCGCTCGGCCGGCCGGAGCGGGGGCCGGGCGGGACCGTCCTGGGCCGGTCCGGCCGCGGCGAGGCGGGCGGCGAGCCCGGCCGGGGTCGGGTCGGCGAACAGGGCGGCCATCGGCAGTTCGGCGCCGGTCTCGCCGCGCAGCCTGGTGACCAGGCGGGTGGCGAGCAGGGAGTGGCCGCCGAGGTCGAAGAAGCCGTCGTCGGCGCCGACGGTGCCCCGGGGCAGCCGCAGGACGTCCTCGTAGAGGCGGCAGAGCAGGGCCTCGGCCTCGGTGGCCGGGGCGCGGCCGCCGGCGGTGGCGGCGTAGTCGGGGGCGGGCAGTGCCGCGGTGTCGAGCTTGCCGTTGTGGGTCAGCGGCAGGGTGTCGAGCAGGACGCAGGCGCTGGGCACCATGTGCTCGGGCAGCAGGGCGGCGAGGTGGGCGCGCAGCCGCCCGGGGTCGGGGTTCGTCCCGGGCCGGGGCACGGCGTAGCCGACCAGGACGCGGTCGCCCTCGCCCTGCTCGCGGGCGACGACGGCGGCCCGGGCCACGTCGGGGTGGCCGGCCAGCGCGGCCTCGATCTCGCCGGGTTCGATCCGGAAGCCGCGGATCTTGACCTGCTGGTCGGCCCGGCCCTGGTAGGCGAGGGTGCCGTCGGGCAGGCGGCGGGCGAGGTCGCCGGTGCGGTACATCCGGGTGCCGGGCGGGCCGTACGGGTCGGCGACGAAGCGCTCCGCAGTGAGGTCGGGGCGGCCGAGGTAGCCCTGGGCGAGGCCGGGTCCTGCCACGTACATCTCGCCGGTGCGGCCGGGCGGGACGGGCTGGAGGGCGTGGTCCAGGACGTGGACCCGCAGGTCGGGCAGCGGCGCGCCGATGGCGCCGCGCTCACCGGGCCCGTCCAGGCGGTGGTGGGTGACGTGCACGGTCGTCTCGGTGATGCCGTACATGTTGACGAGGGCGGGGGCCCGGTCGCCGTGCCGCTCGGTCCACGGCAGGAGGTGGGCGGGTTCCAGTGCCTCGCCGCCGAAGACGACGTGGCGCAGCGCGAGCGGTCCGGCGCCGGGCGGCTCGTCGCGTTCGGCCTGGACGAGCTGCTGGAAGGCGGAGGGGGTCTGGTTGAGGACGGTGACGCCCTCGGCGCGCAGCAGGCGCAGGAACTCCGCGGGTGAGCGGGTGGTGGTGCGCGGGACGACGACCAGCCGGCCGCCGTGCAGCAGCGGGCCCCACAGCTCCCACACCGAGAAGTCGAAGGCGTAGGAGTGGAAGAGCGTCCAGACGTCGTCGGGGCCGAAGCCGAAGTGCTCCGCCGAGGTGGTGAACAGCCGGACGACGTTGGCGTGCGGGACGACGACGCCCTTGGGCCGGCCGGTGGAGCCGGAGGTGTGGATGACGTAGGCCGGGTCGGCCGGGGTGAGCGGCGCGGGCCGGTCGGCGTCGGTGAGGTCGGCGGGCGACTGCGCGGCGAGCGCGGCCTCGGTGCCGGCCTCGCCGAGGACGACGGTGGTGGCGGCGGTGACCGGCAGCCGGTCGGCCACCTCGGCCCGGGTGACCAGCAGCCGGGGTGCGGCGTCGGCGGTGACGGCGAGGATCCGCTCGGCCGGGTAGTCGGGGTCGAGCGGCAGGTAGGCGGCCCCGCTCTTGAGGACGGCGAGCACGGCGACGACGAGGTCGCCGGTGCGGGGCAGGGCGAGGGCCACGGTGCTGCCGGGTCCGGCACCGTGGGCGACGAGCAGCCGGGCCAGCCGGTTGGCCCGCTCCCCCAGCGCCCGGTAGCTGAGCTCGGTGTCCTCGGCGGTGACGGCGACGGCGTCGGGGGTGCGGGCGGCCTGGGCGTCGAAGCGGGCGGGCAGGGTGGCGTCGGGGGCCGCGGGCGTATCGGTGGTCGCGCCGGCGGGCGCGGGCCGCTCGGCCGGGTGCAGCAGGGTGGTGCGGGCCAGCGGCAGGTCGGCGCCGGCGTCGGCGAGCTGGTCGAGCAGGAGCAGTAACCGGTCCTGGTGGTCGGCGAGTTCGTCGTCGGTGTAGAGCGCCGGGTTGGCGTCGAAGGAGAGCCAGAGCCCGGTGTCGTCGGCGCCGGGGCGGACGTTGATCTGGAGGTCCTCGACCGCCCCGCCGGTCAGGTGGTGCCAGGTGGTGGGGTGTCCGGCGAAGCCCACCTCGTTGGCGAACGGGATGAGGTTGACGACGGGCCCGTACAGGCGCCGGGCGCCGTCGCCCAGCAGCCGCAGGTCGCGGCGGAGGTCCTCGCCCCGGTACAGCTGGTGGCGCCGGACGGCGTCCAGTTCCTCGCCGGCGGCGCGCAGCAGGCCGCCGACGGTGGTCCCGGCGGGCAGGGTGAGGCGCAGCGGCAGGATGTTGGAGGCGGTGCCGGGGGTGCGCAGGGCCGCCGAGCCGACCCGGCTCATGGTGGGCAGGCCGAGGAGGACGTCCTGGGCGCCGGTGGCGCGGTGCAGGTAACCGGCGACGGCGCCGAGCAGCAGGGCGGTGCGGGTGACGCCGAACCGGGCGGCGGCGGCGTCCAGCCGGGCGGTGGCCGCCGCGTCGAGGACGGTCTCGCGGCGGCGGAACGGCGCGGCGGGGGGCGCGGTGTGCGGGGTGAGGCCCACGGCGGCGGGGGCGTCGGCCAGCCGCGCCGTCCAGTGGGCGCGGTCGCGCGCGAAGGCCGGGGACTCCCGGTAGGCCCGCTCCTCGGCGGTCAGCCGGTCCAGCGGCAGGAACGGTCCCGGCTCCGGTTCGCGGCCGTCGGCGAGCGCGGTGTAGACCTCGGCGAGGCGGCGGCCGACGAGCTTGAATCCGTAGCCGTCGAGCAGGATGTGATGGGCGCGCAGGAACCAGAACCAGCGGTCGGGCGCGGCCTTCAGCAGGGCGTGGGTGAACAGCGGGCCGTCGACGAGGTCGACGGGGGTGGCCAGGTCGGCGGCGATCCAGGCGTCGACGGCGGCGCCCGGGTCGGGTTCGGCGGCGAGGTCGACGTGGTGCAGGGGCCACGGGGCGTCGGGGTCGAGGGTGGCGCGCGGGCCGTCGGCCGTCTCCGCGAGGCGCAGCTGGAAGGTCTGTGCCTCGGCGACCGTGTACCGCAGCGCGGTCTCGAAGAGCCGCGGGTCCACCGGTCCGTGGATCTCCACGGACTCGCCGGTGTTGAACGCGGCGCTTCCGGGGTCGATCCGCTGCGCGAACCAGATGCCCCTCTGCGCACCCGACAGCGGGTGACCGGCGTCCTCGTGGCCAGACATGGCACCAACCCTCAATAGGTGTGAGTGGAATTTCCGCCTGAATACCCCCCGGCGCCCCGGGGCGGGCCGGAGCAGGACGGGTCGTTCATATTTCACGTAATCCACGGGCGCCGACGGGAGAGCGCGACGGCCCGGCCTCGGCGCCGACCCGAGTTTCACTCTGCATGAGGAGAACTCGACGAGTCAAGCGATCCATTTCACTGGCCGATAAAGGTCACGCGGAAATGCCGGACGGCCGCCCCCGCGCCGCCCGGCCTGACGTTACCCCCAGGTGAGCCCGGTGTAACACCCAGGCTGAGCTGATGACATAACACCGAGCGATCATGGTGTCACCTACCGGAGTTCGGCCACCGGAAGGCCTGGAAACAAGCCAATCTCCACTGATCGGTTCCCACCCATGCCGGATCGGCCTTGAATGCGGTCATCGATGACGATTCACTCATCGCGGTTCCGCTTGGTGTTTAGGACCGGCTCGGGGGCGCCATTCCGGCACACCCCGGCAATCCTTGTGACCTTATCCATCCCATTCCTGGAACGGCACATGAACGCCCGTGTCCGCACGGTGGTCCGGGGCCCCTCCCGAACACGTCGGCCGACCAGGACGGAAACAGTGAAAGGCGATCCGCATGGACCGCACCGCGCGGCCCCACGCGCACCTCACCCCACCGGCCCCGACGCCCGCCGTCCCGGGCGCACCCGACCCCGCCGTGTTCCCGGTGGCCGCGCTGCTGCGGCGCGCGCAGGCCGGCGACCACGTGGCGATGAACGACCTGCTGGTACACATCACCCCTTTCGTCGGGCGTCTCTGCCTGCCGATCGCGCGTACCCACAGCTGCGACGCCGCCCAGGAGGCGATGCTCGCGATCTACCGCGGCCTGCGCGGCCTGCGCGAACCCCTCGCCTTCTACGGCTGGGTGCGCTCCATCGCCGTCCGGGAGGCCGTCCGCACGTCGAGACGGCTGGCCCTGGAGCACACCGACGGCCTGCCCGACGTCGCCCCCGACGGCGACCCCCTGGGCGCCGTGCACATCAGCGACGTGCTGGACCGGCTGCCCCGCGAGCACCGCGAGATCCTCACGCTGCGCGCCGTCTACGGCCTGAACGAACGGGAACTGGCCTCGGCCCTGCGGCTTCCGGTCGGCACCGTGCGCTCCCGGCTGCACCGCGCCCGCCGCAACTTCCAGCGGGCCTGGACCCACCAGCCCGCCTGAACGGAGCGGCGCCCGGGCGCCGCACGGGCCCGGCCGGCGGCGGGCCCGAATTCAGGTCACGGTGGCCCTCGTCCGGTAGCGGGCCCGCAGGTGGTCCCCGGCGTCGACCGCCTCGCGCAGCAGACAGAGCGCCCGCCAGATGTCCCGGTGGCTCAGGAACAGGGCGTTGACGCCGAAGCGGAGCAGGTCCGGGGCCCGCATGTCGCCGATCACCCCCCGGTCGGCGAGCGCCCGCACCAGCGCGTACGCCTCCCGGTGGCGCAGCACGACCTGGCTGCCGCGGCGCCCGGGCTCCCTGGGGGTGACCACCGTGAAACCCCGGCCGTCCAGCAGGGTGTCGGCGCAGTCCTGGAAGAAGCCGGTCAGTGACAGGCTCTTGGCCCTGACCTGCGCCAGGTCCACCCCGTCGAAGGCGGTGAGCGCGGCTTCCAGGGCGAGCAGCGACAGGATGGCGGGGGTGCCGATCCTGGCCCGGCCGACGCCCTCGGCCGGGGTGTAGTCGCCGCTGAGGCCGAACGGGTCGGCGTGGCCGTTCCAGCCGGTGAGCGGGTGGTCGAAGGAGGCCTGGTGACGCCGCGCCACGTAGAGGAAGGCGGGGGCTCCCGGGCCGCCGGACAGGAACTTGTAGCCGCAGCCGACGGCGAGGTCGGCCCCGAGCTCGTCCAGCCGCACCGGGAGGGCGCCGGCCGCGTGGCAGAGGTCCCAGAGCATCAGGGCGCCGGTCCGCTGGACGGCGCCGGTGAGCGCGGGCAGGTCGTACAGTTCGCCGGTCCGGTAGTCGACCGGGGAGTACCCGGCCACCGCGACGCGGTCCCCGTGCCCGGCGAGGAAGCCCGGCAGGTCGTGCGGCGGGACCCGCTCGACGGTGAGGCCGAACAGCCGGCCCACGGCGTCGGCGACGTACTGGTCGGTGGGGAAGTGGGCCGGGTCGGTGAGCAGCAGCGGCCGGCCGGGGCGCAGCCGGGCGGCGGCCCCGAGCGCGTTGAACAGCTGGACGCTGGTGGAGTCCCCGGCCAGGGTCTGGCCGGGCGCCGCGCCGACCAGCCGTCCGATCGCGTCCCCGACCCGCAGCGGTGCCTCCCACCAGCCGGCGTCGTTCCAGGAGCCGATCAGGCCCCGGCCCCACTGCCGGTGGACGGCGTCCTCCAGGGCGGCGGGGACGGCGGCGGGCAGCGGACCCAGGGAGTTGCCGTCCAGGTAGACGACGCCGGGCGGCAGCAGGAACCGTTGCCGCAGCGGGGCCAGCGGGTCGGCGGCGTCGAGGGCCTCGGCCCGGTCGGCGAGGAGGCGGTCGGGGCCGCTCGCCGCCGTCACCGTCGCGGGCCCGGGTGTGCGATCCCCCTCCGGACCGCTCCGCCGGTCCCGGATACGTTCAGACATGGCCACCTCTTCGTCTGGGCCCGCCGCTTGGCATGGCCTCCGACAATGAAGAGGCTGACCAGGGGCCGCCCTATCCCGCCCCCCGCGTGACGAAGGACACACACCGGACGGCGAGGCGCCCCGCCGTCGGCACCGCGCCGCACACCGTCCCCGAAACGCCGCCGGTCGCCGGCCGGCCGCCCGCAGGCGACGGCGACCCCGCGCACCCCCGCCACCGGCCGCCTACCAGAGCCCCGGCCCGGCCGGCCGGCCCGGCGGGCCCGGGCGGTAGGGAAAGGGCCGGTACGCGTGGAGGAAGCGGTGGTAGCTGCGGGCGGTGCCGACCAGGGATTCCATCCGCAGGACGTGTTCGATCGCGTCCAGCTGCCCGCCGGTGGCCGTCAGCACCCAGTGCGCGGTGCCCGCCACGGGGCGGGCCTCGGCCACCGCGGTCCGGAGGCAGGCCGCGTCGACGGCGGCGAGCCCGGCGATGCCGCGGGTGCCGGCGAGGGCCTGGCGCAGGAACGTCATCTCCGTCTCGGTGAACCGCAGCCGGGTGCGGCCGGGGATGTCGCCCTCCTCCTCGGGCCAGGGGGCGACCGGGCCCTTCCGGAGTTCGCGGTACTTCAGCAGCAGCCGGCCCTCGGGGGTGATCCGGGCGGCCCAGGCCGGCGGTCCGTCGGCGGTGGCCAGCGTCTCCAGGACGCTCTCCGGGGCGAGTTCGCACAGCCGCTCGGCGGTGAGCCGGCGCGCGGCGCTGGCGCGCCGCCGCGACCACGACGGGGCGGCCGGGGCCGCGGCGAGCCACCCGCCCTCCTCGGCGGCGACGTCCTCCAGCAGCTCCACGTCCTCGGCGCGCAGCGGCATGTCCCGGCCCCTTCGTCGTCCTGGCGTCGTCCTGGCGGTGCGCCGGCCGGCACGACCCGCGCAGCGGGACTCTACGCCCGGGGGCCGCCCGCGCGCCGGTCTCTTCGCCGACCGGGGGCGGCGGCACCGCTCCAGGGCCTCCCGAGCTAGAACTCCCGCACGAGGGAAGCTCGTTCGCGCGAGCCGGGCGGGCCGTCAGCCGATCGTGACCCGCAGGTTGGCGAGCACGGCGGAGCCGTCGGCCGCGACGGCCAGCACCCGGCCGCCGCGCTGCCAGTACGTCACCGCCCCGCCGTGCCGCCGCACCCGGACCGGGGACCGGTCGGCGCCGGGGAAGAGGGCGAGGCCGGTCGGCGCGGAGGCGGCGCCCTCACCCGCCGTGAGGCGGATACCGCGGCCGCCGTCGAGGGGCAGGGTGAACGCCCAGTGGTCGCCGTCGGCGGTCAGGCCGGCCGGCCCGTCCTCGCGGGCAGCCGGCTCGTCCTCCTGGACGGTCAGCCCGGAGTCCGTCCCCTCGCCGAGGAAGCGCAGCACCGTCCGGCCCGGCTCCCGCGTGGGGTCGGGGTCGGGCACGATCAGCCGGCCGCTCGCCAGCACCGTCGCACCGGTCACCGCGGCCGGGTCGAGCGCGGTCCTGGACCGCAGCTCCCAGCCCGGCAGGTCCCAGCGCCAGAGCTCCGTCAGCGGCGCCCCCACGGCCGGGCGGGAGACCACCACGGCCGCGCAGCCGGACGGGGTGCGGGCGATCCGCCCGGTCACCCCCTGGTCGCCGCCGAGTTCACGCCAGACCACGGTGGGGCGGCGGGCCAGGGTGTCGAGGACGGCGATCCCGTCCTCGTCCACCGTGATCAGCTGCCGGCCGTCGTAGGACGGCACGATCTGCCGCACCCGCAGGGCGGTCCAGCGCCGTACGGCCCGGGTGGCGAGGTCCAGCCGGGAGACCTCGGCGACCTCGCCGTAGCGGGCGACCAGCAGCGCGGTGCCGCCGTGGTCGGCGAGCACCAGCTGGTCGGCGGGCACGTCCCAGCGGGCCCGGGTGCGGCCGTCCGGGCCGAGCAGCCGCACGCCCGCCTGGCCGCACGCGACCAGCAGCGAGCCGGAGTCCAGCAGCGCCGCGTCCAGGACCGGGAGTGTCCCGGGCCGGTCGGCGGCGGTGGCGGCCCAGCCGGCCCCCGTGGGGCGGGCGGAGCGGCGGGGCCTGGGCAGGTCGGCGGCGGCCAGCGGGTCGGCGCGCTTCACCAGCCCGTCGAAGAGGGCGCGTCCGGTCCGGTGGTCGAGGGAGCCGCCGAAGCCGCCGTCCCGGACGACGGCGCGGGCCGCGGCGGTGGCGAGTTCACGGTCGGCGGCCCGGTCCGCGCCCGGCAGCCCGGCCAGGGCGGCGGCCAGCGCGGGCCGGCCGGTGGTGTCGGGGTGCCCGTCGCCGTCGAGGACGGCCAGCGCGAGCGTACGGGTCGCCTCGCCCGCGCCGAGGGCGAGCAGGTGGGCGAGGGCCCGGCCGCGGGCCGGCCCGCCGAGGGCGACGGCGTCGCGCAGGTCGGCGGCGACCGTCGGCCGCAGCGTCTCGTCCGGCCAGGCGGCCTCGACCGCGCCGAGCCGGTCCCCGGCCGCACGGCGGTGCTCGGCCCAGGCGGCCCGCAGCTCCCGGGCGGACTGCGGGTCGGTGGCGGTGAGCCGCTCGACGGCGGTGGCGAACGCGCCCCGGCGGTAGGCGGTGCGCACGGCCCGGTCCCGGTCCCCGGCCCGCCACCAGAGGCGGACCACCAGGTCGGCCGCCAGCTCGCGGCCTTCGGCGAGTTCGGCGGCCTGGGCGCTGCGGCCGTGCCGGTCGAGCAGGGCCACCGCCTCGGCGGGCGCGTCCAGCAGGTCGGCGAGGACGAACGCCGCCTCGTCGATCCGGCCCTCCCGCTCCAGCCCTTCGGCGGCCTTCCGGTAGAGGTCGGCCAGGAGTTCGTGGACGGTCGGGCCGGAGAGCGGCGAGACGGCCGCCGCCCGGCCCCCGGCGTCCGGGGTGGGGCGCAGCGGGCCGGCGAAGCGGCGGGGCAGCCCGAGTGAGAGCCAGGCCCGCTCGGCCTCGGGCGACTGCCCGGAGAGCCGGACGGCGTCGCGCAGGGCGTCCTCCCAGCGGCGCTGTTCGAAGGCGCGGGTCAGTTCGCGCAGGTAGCGGGCGTGGCGGCCGCGGACGAGACGCGCGGCGGGGGTGCGCAGGGCCAGCCGGGCGAGCAGGCCGCCCAGCCGGGACCGCCAGGACGGTCCGGGGTTCCGCCGCCCCTCCGCCGCCCCGGGGGCGGAGGCCTCGGAAGCTGTTCCCGGGGCGCGGCGACGCAGCGCGAAGGCCGCTCCGATGAGCAGCCCGGTCAGCAGCGTCGACGGGTGGAGGCCCCGCCCGGCGACGAGACGGACGAGACCGGCGACGAGGTGGGCGAGACCGGCGAGCAGCGGCAGGCCCACGAGGACGAACAGCAGGGCGAGGCCGGCGACGGCGACGGCCCGGCCGACCGGGGCGGGCAGCCGGGGCAGGGACCACCAGCGGCGGGGGCGGTCACCCCGGGCGCCGGGCGCGGTCGGCCGACGGGACCACCAGCGACGGGGGCGACCCCGCCCGGCGGGCGCGGTCAGCCGACGGGCCCGCTCGGAGCGGGGGCCGATTCCGGCGGCGGTCCGCAGGTCCGCCGCCGGGCGCCGCGGCCGGTCGTCGAGCACCGGTTCGGGGGCGGCCGGGGCGCCGACCGGCCCGAGCCGGTGGAGGGTGAGGCCGGCCGGGTCGAGCCAGTCGGCGGGCCGCAACTTCGCCAGACCGGCGATCTGGTGACGGTCCATCAGCCCTGCGGTGGTGAGCAGCAGCTGCCCGGCGGCGGCCTGCGCGCCGTCGGTGCCGACGGCGACGAGCGCGCCGTCCCGCCCCAGCAGCGGCAGCCCGGGGGCACGGTCGGCCCGGGTCCCGACCGGTTCGGGCAGGACGAGCAGCCAGCGGCCGTCCGGCAGCTCGCGCAGGTCGGCGCCGTCCTGCCAGTGGGCCAGGACGCGCCCGGCGGCCTCGGCCGCGCCGATCAGCGGCACGTCCAGCACGAAGCCGGCGGCGTCGACGGTGGCACGGAACGCTCCGGCGGAGGTGGCGCTCACTGCTCGCTCCCGATCAGGTGGTGGATCCGGCCGCTGCCCGCGTCGCCGACCACGATCCGCCCGGGGTGCGGTTCGGCGGCGATGAGGGAGAGACCTGGGTGGACGGTCGCCGGGGTGACGCCGCCGGAGAAGCGGCTGAAGGTGCGGACGGCGTCGGCCCGGACGCTGCGCACCACCCGGGCGCTCCGGCTGCAGGTGATCAGCGCCGGCCGGCCGTCGTCGTGCCGGACGAGGCCGATCACCTCGGCATCCTCCCGGAAGGTGATCAGGCTCCGGTCGCCGGCCGGGGTGCGGACCTCCCAGGCCTTGCCGTCGGCCGACCAGGCGACGGCGGTGCCGCCGTGGACGAGGTGCGGCGCGTCCTGGGCCCCGGGTGGCAGCGGGTGGTCGAACGCCCGCGGATCCCGGGAGCGGTGGTACCGCGCGCCGTCGGCGCTCGGCGCGACCGGGCCGTCGTCGTGGACGGATCCGTCGGGCGCGATCCGCCACCAGCGGCCGTCGAGCGGGAGCGCGAGGCCGTCCCCGGCGCGCAGCAGTGGCAGGACGGGGCCGGTGAGCAGGGTGTCGAGCAGGGCCTGGTGCAGGCCGAGGGCGACCCGGTCGGCGGTGTACTGGCCGGGCTCGCCGAGCGGGCGGCCGCTGATGTACGGGACCAGCCGGTCACCCTGGACGGACAGCGCGACCAGGCGCCGGCCGAGGCGTCCGGCGGCGACGACCGGCCCGTTCAGCTCGTGGCGACGGGTCCGGACGGGGGTGACGCGCTCCGGTGCGCCGCTCGGCAGGTTGACGGCGAGCAGGGTGGCGGCGTTCGCACCACGGGCCAGCAGGGTGCGGGCCGCGGTGGTGAAGACGGGGTGCGCTCCCCCGGTGGGGCCGGCCGGCAGCGCGGCGGCGGTCGGCGCGCTGCGGCGGAACTCGGCGCCGCGCAGCGCCCGGACGGCGATGTCGGTCGCGGGCAGGGGCAGTTCGGCCCGCGCCTCGCCCAGCCGGACGGTGACCGAGCCGGCGCCGGCCGCGGTCCAGCGGGCCTCCTCGCTCGCCAGCACCCTTCGCCGGGAGGGGAGCCGGTCGGCGAGCCGGGGCGAGGTGAGGACCCAGGCCTGGTCGGCGGCGTCGAGCGTGCCGCAGGCACGCCGGACGTCCTCGGGGGTCGGGTCGGTGCGGCGGCGGGCGTCGAGCCAGTGCGGCAGCAGTTCGGCGAGGTCGCCGTCGAGCCAGTGGCCGGGCCGGTCGCCGAGGATGCCGACGAGCAGTTCGGTGCCCCGGGCGGCGGCCCTGCGGTGCAGGACGAGCAGGGCGGCGAGCTGGACGAGCCGGCCGGCGCCGGCCTGGGCGGGCCCGGTGTCGGCCAGGACGACGACCCGGCCCCGGCCGGCCGGGGTGCGGAACTCGGGTGCGAGGTGGAGGAGTTCGCCGTCGACCAGGCGGCGCAGGAACTCGTCGGGGTACTCGTCGGCGAGCAGCCACTCGGAGGGCAGCAGCTGGTCGGGCCGGCCGGAGCGGGCCAGGCCGCCGTGGCCGTCCGGGGTGCCGTGGTCGTCGGTGGCGGGTTCGCGTTCGCCGGCCAGGGCGTCCAGGCGGCGCAGCAGGGGGCCGAGGGCGGTGGCGAGTTCGGGGGTGAGCGCGGAGAGGCCGGCGGCCCAGGGGGCGAGGGCGGCGGGCAGCGGCGTGGTCATCGCGGGTCGCTCCCGGTGCCGCCCGGACGCGTCGTGCCGCCGGTGCTCCGGGTGTACGGCTCCAGGGCGGCCGGGTCGGTGGTGGGCGGCGGCGGATCGGCGACCAGGGCGTGGCCGGGCAGCAGGACGCAGAGCTGGCCGTCCCGGGCGCCGAGCGCGGTGCGCCAGAGGGCGGCGGCGGGCCGGGGGCGGGCGGTGGTGGGGACGAGCAGTCCGGCGTCGCGGCCGAGGTAGCGGGCACCGTCGGCCCACGGCAGGTCGTCCTCGGCGCCGAGGACGAGCAGCGCGCCGTCGTCGGCGACGGCACCGAGCCGGGCGCCGCCGGTGAGCCGCTCCCGGGTGGCGGCGGCCAGGGCGGGCACGTCTGGGCCGAGGGCGAGCACGGCGGCGGCGGGCAGCGGCGGTTCGCACCGCTCCCAGCGGAGCGGGAACGGCGGTGGGGCGGTGGTCACGAGGGTGCGACCACCGCGACGAGCTCGGCGCGTATGCCGGCCAGCCCGGCGGGCAGGTCGGCCGGGTCGAACCCGGCGTCGATCTCCCGCAGCGCGGCCTCCAGCCGCAGCCGCGAGTCGCGGCCGTCCGGCAGGGTGCGGTGTTCGGCGAGCAGGGCCGTACTCTGCCGGGCGAGCCGGTCGGCGCGGGCGGCCGAGCTGCGGGACAGCTCCTCGGCGGCGTGCGCCAGGCTGCGGTTGGCGGACTTCTCGACCAGGTCGGCCAGGGTGTCGCGGGCCAGTGCCTGGGTGTCGGCGGTGGGGGCGATGAGCGGCAGCACCCAGAGGTCGCGGGCGGTGCCGGCGGTGCGGCCGTCGAGGACGGCCGCCGCCGCGACCAGCTTCTGCGAGCGGACGGCCCGCCGGTCGCTGACCGGGACGCCGGCGGCGCGCAGCCGGCGCAGGGCGGTGCCGAGCAGCGGGGTGACCTCGTCCAGGTCGCAGTCGCGGGCGGCGGCGGCCAGCCGGTCGACGGCGCCGAGCAGGTCGGCGGGGCGGGCCGGGGCGGTCGCGGGCCGGCGGCCGGCTTCGAGCAGTTCCTCCAGCCGGGCGTCGGCCACCGGTTCGACGAAGACCCGGGCGAGGAAGCGGTCGGCGAAGGCGGCCAGGGCCGGATCCTCCGGCAGGTGGTTGGCGGCGCCGACGCAGACCCGCAGCGGGCTGGCGAGGACGGTACCGCCGCGCCGGAAGACCCGTTCGTTGAGCAGGCCGAGCAGGGTGTTGAGGACGGCCGTGGAGCCGAGGAACACCTCGTCGAGGAAGGCGATCTCGGCCTCGGGCAGCATGCCGGCGGTCTCGAACTCGACCCGTCCTTCGCGCAGCCGGCGCAGGTCGACCGGGCCGAACAGCTCGTTGGGTTCGGTGAACCGGCCCAGCAGGTACTCGAAGTAGCGTCCGCCGAGCTGCCCGGCGACCCGGCGCACCGCCTCGGACTTGGCGGTGCCGGGCGCGCCGACGACCAGCAGGTGCTCGCCCGCGACGGCGCAGAGCGTCACCACCTCGGCCACCGTCTCGCGGTCGATCATGCCCTGCCCGGCGGCGGCCACGGCGGCGGCGATCAGCTCGGCGTCACCGGCCGCGGCGGTGCCGCCGGCGCCCGGGCGGGTGGTCGGGGTGGTGCTGGTCTCGGTCACGAGCACCGGAGTCTACGGGGGGTCCGGCGGCGCCCACCAGCGGATTGACGCTCGCCGCGCGGTCCCGGGGCCGGGGCCGCGCGGCACGCCGGGCCCCGGCGGCTCGGTCCGGGAGGCCTTCCCCGCCGTGGCCGTCGAGACCTCCCCCGGGCTGTTCGAGCAGCCCCTCCACAACCGCTCACACCACGGACCCGGGCCGGGCGCCGTCGGAGCGCTGGGCGCGGTGGGCGGCGACCCGGACCCGGGTGGCGCAGCGGGGGGTGCAGTAGCGCTGGGGGGCGCGGCGGCCGGTGTCGATGAAGTAGCGGGCGCAGCCGGGGGCGGCGCACCGGCCCCAGGCGCAGCCGCCGCGCTCGCCGAGCCAGAGGGCGAGGGCGGCGGTGGAGGGGAGCCAGTGGGTGAGGCCGACGCCGGCCGCGGCCTTCGAGGTGACCGGAGCCGCCGTCAGCCGGGTCCGCGAGGTGGTGCGCGGCCACGGCGTGCCGGACGGCGACGTCTCGACCTCCCGGCTGGACCTGCAGTCCTCGTGGAGCTACGGCGGCGGCGAGCGGCAGTTCCTCGGCTACGAGTGCACCGCCTCCTTCGTCATCGAGCTGCGCGAACTCGACGCCCTGGAGCGGCTGTTGGTGGACGTCGTGGAGGCCGGGGCGAACCACGTGGAAGGGGTGGAGTTCGACGTCCGCGCCAAGCGGGAGCTGCGGGCGCGGGCCCGGGAGGCGGCCGTCGCGGACGCCCTGGAGAAGGCGGAGCAGTACGCGCGGGCCGCCAGCGTCCGGCTCGGCCCGGTCGTGCGCATCAGGGACGTGGACTCCGAACAGCCGGGCACCGGCTACGTCGGCCACAGCCAGGGCGGCGGCGAGGGCTCGCTCGCGCCCGGCGGGATCCGCGTCTCGGCGGGCGTACTGCTCGGCCCGGCCATCATCGGCGGCTGACCGGACGCTCCCGGAGCTCGGCCCCGGCGGGACGGGGCGGGGCGGCGGGCGGTGGACGGCCGCCAGTCACCCCGCCCCACCCGGTCAGGCCTGCCAGTGCGGTTTGCCGCTGACCATCCGGCAGGTGATCATCCGGCCGTTGGCGTCGTGGGTGCTCTTGTCCAGGTCCGCGTTCCGGCAGAACTGGCCCGCCTGGTAGCAGTTGCCCGCGTTGGACCGGATCTCGCAGGAACCCGTCGCCCCCTTGGCCGCTTCGGGCTCGGGGTCGGTCGGCGGCTGGGCGGTGGTGATCTTGGGCTGCGGCGCCTTGGTGGCGGGCGCCTGCGGCTTGGCCGTGGTCGGTGCGGGTACCGGCGCCGGCGGCTGGGTCGGCTGCGGCGCCTCCGTGGTGGGCACGGCCGCGGGCGTCGTCACCACGGGCGGAGCCGGCACGGGCGCGGCCGCGGTCGCCACCGGCGCGGGGGTGGTCGGCCCAGGGGTGGTCGGCTCGGCCGCGGCCACGGCGGCGGGCGAGGAGGAGGCGGCCGTGGCACCGTCACCCGCCGCCGGGTCGCAGCCGGTCAGGGCGAGACCGACGGTGAAGACGAGTCCGGCGACGGCGGCCAGGCCGCGATGGCCGGCGCGTATCCGTGAAGACATGGGGGAAGAACGCTCCGTTCCGCTGGGGTGAGGTTCACGATTCAACCAGAACTGCGACACGGCTCGCGCACAGTTCCCGCACCTGTTGGCAGATCGAGATCTACGGCCCACGGAACGTCAGCGCACCGGCCCGGCCCCGCTCCCCCACCGACGCCGTCACCCGGCCGACAGCTCTGACATGATCGGCCCGCCGGCCGGAGGGAGTTCCCGCATCATGCCGGACAGCAGACCCCCACGCGACACCATGAGCACGGAGGAGTGGACCGAGGCTCCGCCGCCCCGGGCGCCCAGGGGCGGGTGGCCGAAGCTCCTCGGGCCGCTCATCGGCCCGGCGTTCCTCCTGGTCGGCATCGTCTTCTCGGCCGGCCACTGGACGGTGTGGCAGCACTTCAGCGGCACCTCGCGGGTCTCCGCCGTGGTCGACGAGGTGCGGTACGGCCGGCCGGAACAACGGACCGACGCCACCGAGGCACTGGTCACCGTGGAACCGGACGGCCGGCGACAGCCCGCCGTGGTGGACTCACCGCACTCGGCGCCGGACCGGCCGTCCGCGGGCGACGCCGTGACCCTGCTGCACGACCCCCGGCGGCCGGGCCATGCCCTCTTCCCCGCCCAACTCGGCTGGGCGGACGCCCTCTTCCCCGGCCTGCTGTTCTGCGCGACGGGCCTGGCCGCCACCGCGGCGGGCGCGGTGGCGACCGTCCGGTACGTGCGCGGCCGGGAGGGCTGAGCACCGCCGGGCAGACCGGTGGGGCCGCCCGGCGGGCGCCGGAACGACCGGCCGCGCGGGCCCGCCCCCCGGGAGGGCAGGCCCGCGCCAATGCCGTTACGGCACCCAGTAGTTGCCGGAGGCCACGATCATCGACTGGAGCTGGACGCTGCTGCCGTAGTAGAGCGAGCTGTCCACCGCGGTAGCGGCCAGCTTGGTCCAGAGCGCGTCGAGCCACGCCTGCGAGCCCGGGTCGGTCATCGCGGTCACCACGAACGGCGCGGTGAACGCCATGTCGTGGCCGCTGTCGAAGGCCGAGCCGTTGAGGTGGTAGCCGCTGACGATGTTCGCGGGACTGCCGCCCGTCTTGGCCTTGACCCAGGTGTTGAGCCTGCGCGCCGAGGCGAGCGAGGCGGCGTCGCCGCTGGTGACGGCGTCCGCGCCGATCCGCCACGGGTCGCGGCAGGCGTTCCAGCTGTAGTCGCCGTCGTTGGCGCTCTCCAGGACCTTCCCGGGCGCCGGTTTGGCGGTGCCGTTGGTGTTGACCACGAAGTCGGCGAGCAGACCGGTGTTCGGGGCGTAGCCGCTCTGCTGGGCGGTGATCAGCCGCTGGTGGGCGGTGCGGACGGTGTCCCAGGCGGCGTCGCCGGTGGCGGTCCGGAACGCCCGGAAGTGGTCGATCATCCAGTCCGAGGAGCGGGTGACGTAGTAGGTGGAGTCGCCCCTGCTCGACCAGTCGCCGAGCAGCGTCAGGTGGGTGCTCGGGTTGATCTCGCTCGCCATGATCGCGTTGATGTGCCGGACCGCCAGGGCCTTGTAGTCGTAGCTGCCCGAGCTGCCCCACTGCCGGTCGGCGAGCAGCAGCCCGTACGCGACGTCGAGGTCGCCGTCGGTGGCGGAGTCGGAGCCGTCGACGGACCGGCAGGAGGAGTCCTGCTCGGCGGCCAGCAGGTCGGGGTTGTTGACCGACTTGTGCGCCAGCATGTACTTCACCATGCCGTCGAAGACGGTCCTGGCGTTGGGGTCGGCCCCGGCCATGGTGGCGGTGACGACCATGCCGTAGCCCTGTCCCTCCGCCACGTAGGGGTGGTCGGCGTCCGGCGAGAGCACCTGGTACCAGCCGTTGCCGCAGTTCTGCTTGACGAACGCGGCCTTCCAGGCGTTGTAGGCGGCGATCACCTTCTGGTCGAGGTCCGCCTGCGCGCCGGAGGGCTTGAGGATGCCCGCCGCGTACGGGTAGCGGTGGCTGCCGAAGGGCACGGCGGGCGCGGCGGCGGCTCCCGGGCCCGGGGCGGCCGAGGCCGCCGGGGCCGCCGGGGCCGCGAGCAGGCCCGCCGCCAGGCCTGCGCCCGCGAGCAGCGCCGCGGCGGCCCGGAGGCGGGGGCGGGGGTTCGGCTGTGTCATCGGAGTGCTCCTCAGCCCTGGTACTGGACGACGATCCTGGTGAACTCGTACGGGGACTGCGCGACGCCGCTACAGGCGTCGGCGTCCGTGCCGGAGCCGCAGGCGCGGTCGCGGTTGACCGCCCAGAAGGCGAACCGGGCGAGGTGGTGCTGCCGGGCGTAGCCGAGGATGGTCCGGAAGTCGGCGGTGGTGACGGTCTCACCGGCCTCGTCGGTCTTCCCGTTCGTCGACGAGACCCCGGTGTGCCGGTAGGCCGCGTCGTCGCTGTAGCCGTAGGCGCTCTTGACCGCCGCCTTCAGCCCGTCCAGCGCGCTGACGGTGGCCTGGCCCATGGTGCCGCTGTGGCCGCCGAAGTCGAAGGGCATGATCACCCAGCCGTCGTTGGCCAGGCCGGCCGCGGCGCCGCGCCTGATCAGGTCCTTGCCGGTGGCGTCCGGGCCGCTGGGGGTGGTGCCCATGGTGACGTAGGTGACGATGCCGGGGTTCCTCGCCTTGACGGTCTTCAGCGCGTCGACCACCCGCTGACGGACCGTCGCGCTGGAGAACTCGGTGTCCTCGATGTCGATGTCCAGCGCCTTGAGCCCGTAGGCGTCGATCACCTTCTGGTAGGCGCCGGCCAGCGCGCTCGCGCTGCCGCACTTCTCGCCCAGCTTGTTGCCGCTCCAGCCGCCGACCGAGACGACCACGTCGCCGCCGGCCGCCCGGATCGACCTGATCGCGGCCTCGTCGGAGCCGCCGGTCAGCGGCCGGCTGCCGTCCCACTTCGGGTTGCAGCCGCCGTCGGAGAGGATGAACGCGAGGGTGAACCACTTCACCCCGGTCGCGTTCATCACGTCGGTCGGCTTCTGCGGGTTGCCCCAGCCCAGGTACTCGTACGGCGCGGCCGCCATCCCGGGGGCCGCCGCCCTCCCGGGCGCGGCGGCCGGCTCGGGCGGGGCGGCTGCCGGGGCGGCCAGGGCCTGGGGCGCGGGGGCCAGCAGCAGGGCGGCCGGGCCGAGCGCGGCGGCCAGCAGCGGGGCGGTGAGCCGGGCGGCCGTCCCGGCCCTGAAGGTCTTGTACATGCCAACTCGCTTTCGTCGGTCCACCGCACGGTGACGGCCGGTCAGGAGAGAGGCGAAACGGCCCGCACCGGCCGGCGGGCGACCGGAGCGGGCGCCTGCAGGACCGAGGTGACGGGACGGCTGGTCGACGACTTTCGTCAGGAAAGTTTCCCAATGGTCGACACTCTCAACCCCCTTCACCGCCGGACACCTTGACGCGGCGGATCAGGCTCCCTGCCATTGACGACCCGTCAACGCTCGGGCGCCGGAAGACCGGCCGGCGGTTCAGCGCGGGTGCTCGACGTCCGCGCGGATGGCCCGCATGACCGGGGCGACGTCGGCGGCGGTGAAGCCGACCTTGGTGCTGGTGCCGTCACCCTTGATGATGAGGCTGACGCCCGCGGCCGTGGTGGCGGTGAACCAGGAGCAGGTGGTGACGGCCGTGGTGAGCATGGCGTTCTGGACCAGCACGGTGTTGCAGATCGCCCGCCCGCCGTGCGGGCCGGGGTCGGTGTCCACGGCGTTGGTGCTGATCCGGTCCCCGGCGCCGTCGTTCCTGGTGGCCGGGGGCTGGTTGAGCGCGTCGTGCAGACGGTCGGGGTCGAAGCCGCTGCCGGTGACGCCCGAGTAGAAGATCCACGCGCCCTGGGCCCGGTCGTCGTAGTAGCCGTGGACCGGTGTGCCGGTCACGCCCAGGCGCTTGGCGTACAGCTGGGCATCGGAGTCGACCTTCTGGATCAGGTCGGCCGGGGGCTGACCCTGCCGGTAGCCGGCCGCGACCGGCGGAGCGCTCAGCACGTACACCGCCCCGCCGCCCCCGGCCGGCGGGGCGGCGCCGTTCTGTGCACCGGCACCGTTCCGCGTGGCCGGCGCATCCGGTGCGGCTGCGCCGCCGCTCTGCGAGGCGCCGCCGTTCTGCGCGGCCGGCCCGCCCGCCGCCTCACCGGGGAAGCTGCCGGACGAACCGCAGGCCGCGACCAGGAAGAGCGCCGCCAGCGCGCACGCCGCCGCCGGCACGCGGCCTGACCTGGGCGGGCGCCGTCCGGCCGGCGCCGGGCCGGGCCGCCCCGCTGTCGAAATCGAACGGACCATGCGCTGCCTCCTGGTGGGCGTGAACGGGACGTGCCCGGCCGCGGGCACACGTCTGCCGGGGCGCGCCGCCGAAGTCCGGTGAGTGGCGGCCAGTGTGACATCCCGTCGGCCACCTGACAGCCCCGCCCGACAGCGGCGCTGAACCCGGGCGACAGCAGGACTGGCACCCTGCGGCCCGACGCGTGGCAGGATGGGCCGCCGAACGACCCGGAGGAACCGAGGAGGAGCCCGCCCCATGGACCTCGACCCCCGGCGGCTGCTGGTCCTGGACGCCATCGCCCGCCACGGCGGTCTGGCCCCGGCGGCGCGGGCGCTCGGCCACACGCGGTCGGCGGTGTCGCAGCAACTGGCCAGCCTGGAGCGGGAGGTGGGCCTGCCGCTGGTCGACCGGTCCGGCGGCCGGCTGGAACTCACCGCGACCGGCCGACTGCTGGCCGCCACCGGCGACCGGATCAGCCGGGAACTCGCTTCCGCCGTCGAGCAGTTGAGCTCCGCCGACGGGAGCGTCACGCAGGGCCCGGTGGCGATCGGCGCGAGTTCCTGGGTGATCGAGCGGCTCGCGGCCCGGGCGCAGCGGCTGCTCGCCCGGTGGCATCCGCAGGTGCGGCCGAGATTCGTGGAGACCGGTCTGCCGGACGGCCTGCAACGCCTGCGCCTGGGCGGGCTGGACGTCCTGGTCATCACCGACGACCGGGACACCGCCGTGCCACTGCCGCCCGCCGTACGGGCGTGGGTGCTGAGCGAGGACGAGTACCGGGTGGTCGTCCCGGACGGCTGGGACCTGCCGGGCCACCCCGCCGAACTCTCCGGCCGTCCGTGGATCGGCGCCCCCGAACAGTCCGCCCGCGCCCGGGCCTTCGCCCGGTTCGCGGCCGCGCACGGCGTGGTGCCGTCGGTGGAGCACGTCGCCGAGCACCCGACCGCCCTCGCCGCGCTGCTGGCCGGGCAGGCCGGTGCCCTGATCATGCCCGCCTACCACGCGGCTCTGCTGGACCGGGCGAAGGTGACCGGCCTGCCCGTCACCGGCAGCCTGATCACCCGGGTGCTCCACCGCACCGGGCACGCCCCCGGCGCCCCGGCCGCGCGGGCCGCGGCCGACGCGCTGAGGCAGGCGGCCCGCGACCACGCCGAGGCGGTGACCGCGGGCGCACCCGCGGGCCGGGACATCGTCGTCCGCCGCCTGCACGACCCCAGCGGCACCGACCGGCAGTGAACTCCCCGTCCACGGCGCGGCCCTGCCCCGAGGAGGCGAACACCGGCGCCGTGACCGTGCCCGCCTCCGCAGGACGGCACCGTCACGGCGGTCCGCACGAAGGTGCACGCATGT
This sequence comes from Kitasatospora sp. NPDC088351, assembly GCF_040685575.1. Lineage (NCBI taxonomy): Bacteria > Bacillati > Actinomycetota > Actinomycetes > Kitasatosporales > Streptomycetaceae > Kitasatospora > Kitasatospora sp. NPDC088351. The sequence goes on from NZ_JBFBIL010000016.1 coordinate 49,208, forward strand.
GCACAATGGCCCGGTGGATCTCCAGGACCAGCTGACCCAGGCCATGGAAGCGGCCCGCCCGGTACTCACCGCCGGACGGGTCGCCGACTACATTCCGGCGCTCGCCGCCGCCGACCCGAACGCCTTCGGACTGGCGCTGGCCACCGTCGACGGCGCCGTGTACGGCGTCGGGGACTGGGAGCAGCCGTTCTCCGTCCAGAGCATCTCCAAGCTCTTCACCCTCTGCCTCTCCCTGGCCGCCGGCGGCGACGGCCTCTGGCAACGGGTCGGCCGCGAGCCCTCCGGCAGCCCCTTCAACTCGCTGATCCAGCTGGAGACCGAGCACGGCATCCCGCGCAATCCGTTCATCAACGCGGGCGCCATCGTGGTCACCGACCGCCTGCACAGCCTGACCGGCGACGCCCGCGCGGCCGTCCGGGACTTCCTGCGCGCCGAGTCCGGCAACCCGCTGCTCGACAGCGACTCGGTGGTCGCGGCCTCGGAGGCCGCGCACGGCCACCGCAACGCCGCGCTCGCCCACTTCATCGCCAGTTACGGCAACCTGGAGAACCCCGTCGACACGGTGCTCCAGCACTACTACGACCACTGCGCCCTCACCGCGAGCTGCCGGGACCTGGCCCTGGCCGGGCTCTTCCTCGCCCGGCACGGCCTGCGCGCCGACGGCTCCCGGCTGCTGAGCCGCAGCGAGGCCAAGCGCATCAACGCCGTGCTGCTCACCTGCGGCACCTACGACGCGGCCGGCCAGTTCGCGTACCGGGTCGGGCTGCCCGGCAAGAGCGGCGTGGGCGGCGGCATCCTCGCGGTGGTGCCGGGCCGGGGCGCCCTCTGCGCCTGGGGCCCCGCGCTGGATCCGGCCGGGAACTCCGTCGGGGCGGTGGCCGCGCTGGACGCGTTCACCACGGCCACCGGGTGGTCGGTGTTCTGAGCCGCGGCGGCCGGGCCCGGGCGGCGGCGCCCCGGACCGGCCGCTCGCCCGCGCGGGGCCGGTTCACTCGGCTCTCCCCCGCGTGGGCCGGTCCGGTCAGCCCTCGGCCGCGACCGCCTCGCGCTCGGGGGACGGGGCGTCCCGCTCGCTCCCGGCCGCGCCGCGCACCGCCGGGATGACCGCCGCGATCGCCGCGGCGATCAGCGCGACCCCGAGGCCGATGAGCAGGCCGGTTCGGAAGCCGCTCTCGGAGGCGAAGGCGTGGCCGCCCATCGTGGTGGTCATCTGGGAGAGGACCGTGCCGATCACGGCCGCGCCGATGGAGGTGCCGAGCGAGCGCATGAGCGTGTTGAAGCCGTTGGCGGCGGCGGTCTCCGCGGGCGGGATCGAGCTCATGATCAGGGCGGGCATCGCCCCGTAGGCGAGGCCCACACCGCTGCTGGTGACCATGGTGACCAGCATGAGCCCCCAGGCCGAACCCATCAGCGCCAGCGACAGGCCGTAGCCGGCGGCGATCACCAGGACGCCACTGATGAGCGTGAACTTCGGGCCGCGGGCGTTGGTGAGCTTCCCGCCGAAGGGGGAGACGATCATCATCATGATGCCGCCCGGGGCCATCCACAGGCCGGCGGCGAGCATCGACTGGCCCAGCCCGTAGCCGGTGGCCTTCGGGAACTGGAGCAGCTGGGGGACGATCAGCATGCTGGCGTACATGCCGAAGCCGACGAAGACGGAGGCGAGGTTGGTGAACAGCACCCGGGGGCGGGCAGTGGTGCGCAGGTCGACCAGCGGGTCCTTGGTGCGCACCTCCCAGAAGCCCCAGCCCGCCAGCACGACGACGGCGGCGGTGAACAGGCCGATCGTCGTGCCGGAGGCCCAGCCCCAGTCGGCGCCCTTGGAGACGGCGAGCAGCAGGCAGACCAGGCCGACGCCCAGGCCGAGCGCGCCGGGCAGGTCGAATCGCTGACCCCTGGCGGTGGCCGGCACGTCCGGCACCAGGAACCAGATCAGGGCGGAGACCACCAGGGCCAGGACGGCCGCACCCCAGAACAGCACCCGCCAGTCCGCGTACTGGGCGACCGCCGCGGCGATCGGCAGGCCGAGACCACCGCCGATCCCCATGGAGGCGCTGACCAGGGCGATCGAGGAGCTGAGCTTCTCCGCCGGGACGACGTCACGCAGCAGGGCGATGCCCAGTGGCACCATGCCCATGCCCATCCCCTGCAGCCCACGCCCGACGATCATGGGCACGACGGAGGAGGCCAGCGCGCACACCACCGAGCCGGCGACCAGGGGCACCGAGCAGACGAGCAGCATCCGGCGCTTGCCCACCATGTCGCCGAGGCGTCCGGAGACCGGCACGCAGACGGCCGAGACGAGCAGGGTGACGGTGATCACCCAGGCCGCGTTCGAGGGCGTGGTGTGCAGAATCTGCGGCAGTTCCGCGATGAGCGGGGTGACCAGCGTCTGCATGACCGCGGCCACCGTGCCGGCGAAGGCCAGGGTGGCGACGACGCCGCTCGGATGCGCGGATCGTTGAGAGGTGTCCATGGGGAAGCTCCGGAACAGTCTGTCGGACAAGAAGTGCATCATACATGTCTAGTGCATCATGCACATTCTATGGTGGATGCATAATGCTGTCCGGAGGGACGCGGACGGAGCCGGCCGGCCGCGGACCGCGGCGGCCGTCGGCCAGGAGGTGGCAGGAACATGGTCAGACCCACGCACGAGGTCGAGTACGAGCAGATGCTCCTGAGCCGTCACGGCCTCCAGGGCAGCGCCGGCGCCCGCCGCAAGGACAGCCTGCTCGAACGCAGCGCCTACATCCTGCTCAGTCGCATCCGCGTCCAGGGGCCGATGTCGATCGGAGAGCTGAGCGACGCCTTCGACCTCGACGCCTCCACCCTCAACCGGCAGACCACCGCCGCGATGCGGGCCGGGCTCGTGGAGCGCATCCCCGACCCCGAGGGCGGGATGGCCAGGAAGTTCCGCATCACCGGCCGGGGCGTGCGGCTGCTCGACCAGGAGCGCGCCGGCACCATCGACAGCCTGGAGCGGGTGATGGCCGACTGGACGGACGACGACATCGCCGCCTTCGCCGGCTACCTGAGGCGCTTCAACACCGGCATCGAACGCCTGGGCGGACACCCCTGGCCGCGCCCCTGAACCGCCCCTGCCCCGGTCCCGACCCCGGCACGAGGGTGGAACGACAGCGACGCACCCAGCATGATGGCAGTTCCGGGTGCGGGGCCCGCAGGGGAGGGGAGGTCCGCATGTGGCGTCCGTCGGCGCGAGCGGCGGCGGTACTGGCGGCGATCGGCCTTCTGGCCGGGGCGGGGTGGCTGGCCTGGGTACTGGCTGCCGAACGGGTGGGCGCGGCCGTGGGCCTCGGTCCGCCGAGCGGCGTCGTGCTGGTGGAGAAGTGCTACGACGTGTCCGACGACGAGGGCAACAGCGCCGGCCGCGACTGCCGGGGCCAGTACACCCCGGCCGGCGGGACGGCGGCCGGGGCCCGTCCGATCGTGGTACGCGGCGTACCCCGCGACCACCGGGCGGGCACCCGCCTGACAGTCCGGCTGTCCCACGGCGTCGCCTACGAGCCGTCGTCGACGCCGGCCCTGCGGTACGGCGTCGTCGCTGGACTGATCATGGTGCTCGGCACCGTACCGGCCACGTGGTTCCTCTCCTGTGCCCGGCACGGGAAACTCCAGGACGGCAGCGGCTACGTCGCGGCCGGCTTCGCGGGACTGCTGGGCGTACCGCTGCTGGGCATCGCGGTCGGCCTGGTGGCCGGGATCGCCGAAGCCGTCCTCTGAGCGCGGCCCGGCCGGCTACAGCCGGAACAGGTTCCCGCCACTCGCGGCGAGCGGGTGGGCGGTGCCCTCGGACCAGACCTTGCCGGTGTCCGCGGTACTGAAGCTCACACCGGTGCAGGGACCGTCGGTGACGGAGAGCCGGCCGATCGTCCGGTCCACGGCGGCCGAGCAGGCGGGGCCGGGCGTGGCCGGGTGGCTCCAGGTCCGGACGTCCTCGGCGGGGCCGGCCACGGGATCAACTGCCGGACAGGCCTTGGGCCGTCGCGCCCGAACGGCGGCCGAACACCTCCGGCCGGGCGATCTCCAGCGCCGTCGAGACGGCGCCGAGCAGGACCGCCTCCTCCCCCAGCAGGCTCGGGGCGAGCCTGGTCCGCAGCGGGGAGAGCCGGTGCAGCGCCCGCTCCAGCGGCTCCAGCAGCAGATCCGCGCTGCCGCCGACGCCACCGCCGAGCACCACCAGATCCGGATCCAGCACCGCCGTCAGCACCGCGACGGCGTAGGCGAGTTGCTCCGCCTCCTGCTGGACGGCCCCGGCCGCGAGCGGGTCACCGGACCGGGCCGCGTCGAAGACCTGCTTGGCCGTCAGCGGGCCCGGCATGCCGAGGCCGAGCGCGGTGCGCACCACCGCGTCCGCCCCGGCCACCTGCTCGATCGTCCCGGCCGGCTCCCCGGCGGGCCGGCCGGGCAGCGGCAGCAGCCCCACCTCGCCCGCGGCTCCGTGCGCGCCGGCGAGCAGTTCGCCGTCCTTCACCACGCCGACGCCGAGGCCGGTGCCGACCAGCAGATAGGCGAACACCCGGCTGCCCTGCCCGGCGCCGAGGGCGAACTCGCCCAGCGCGGCGAGGTTGGCGTCGTTGGCGACGGTGATCGCGGTCTCCAGCCCGTCCGCGATCCGGTCGAACAGGCCCGGTCTGCCCCAGCCCGGCAGGTTGGTGGCGTAGCGGACGCCGCGGCGCCGCTCGTCCCAGACGCCCGGGCTGCCGATCACCGAGTGGACGATGCCGCCGGCCGTCAGCCCCGCCTCCGCGATGGTCTCCCGGGCCGCCGCCACCACCGCGTCGGCCACCGCGTCGGCCGTCCGCCCCCGGTTGGGCACGTCCCGCCGGGCGACGATCCGCCCGGCCAGGTCGGCCACCGCCACCCGCAGCCGGGCCCGGCCGATGTCCACGCCGAGCACATGGCCGGCCGTCGGGTCGGCCTCGTACAGCACCGCCGTGCGGCCGCGCTCGGGGACGGACCGCCCGGCCTCGCGGGCCAGTCCGGCCTGTTCCAGCGCGGCCAGCGCGGCGGAGACGGTGGGCTTGGAGAGCCCGGTGTCGCGGGCGAGCTGGGCCCGCGAGGACGAGCCGCCGGTGCGCAGCAGTTCGAGCAGCAGCCACTCGTTGTTGCTGCGCAGCCGCTGCCGGTTCCACGGCTGCACCGGCGCTCCGGCCGCCGGGAGGTGGGTCGGCAGGTGGCGGCTCATCAGGTCCTCCGGTCTCGGCGTACCCCGCGGACCGGCGCGGTACCGGGGCGGTGGCGGGCCTGGGCTCAGGCACCGCCGCCCAGTATGACCGGTTGTCAACCCGCCCATCGGCCCGGATCCGGCCCCGGGACCGGTCAGCCCACCCGGCCTCCGGTGAGGGACCGCACCGCGGAACTGTCGAGGTCCGCCGGCTTGGCCGCGACGAAGGCGCGGGCCCGCCCGCCCGGCGCTCGTCGGTCCGCCCGGCGCCGCGCCGGTCCGGGCCGTCCGCTCGCCCGCCGTCCGCCGTCCGCCGTCCGCCCAGAGCTCGGCGAGCGCCTGTTCCAGGTCCGCCCAGAGGTCCTCCGGGTGCTCGGTGCCCACCGAGAGGCGGACCGTCCCGGCGCCGATGCCGGCGGCGGCCGGCTCCGTGTCGTCCAGCTGCCGGTGCGAGGTGCCGGCCGGATGCAGCACCAGGGTGTGCGCCCCGCCGGGCGAGGGTGCGAGGGAGGCCGGCCGGACGGACTCGGTGAAGGTCCGGGCCGCCTCCCGTCCGCCCGCGAGGTCGAACGCGAGCACGCCGCCGTGGCCGTCCGGGAGCAGTCGGCGGGCGCGCTCGTGGTCCGGGTGGGCGGGCAGGCCCGGGTAGTGGACGGCGGTGACGGCCGGGTGCGCGGCCGGACGGCCGGGTCGAGCGCGGTGTCGCAGCGCCTGCGCACCCGCAGGGCCGGCGTCTGCAGGCCGCGCAGCGTCAGCCAGGCGGCGAACGGGTCGGCCGCGGCGCCGGGTTCGATGGCGTAGCGCCAGACCCTCCCAGAGCCAGTCCCGGTCGATCGGCCCTGGACGGCCGCCGGGCCCGACGGCGCGTGCCGAGGGGCCCGGCGGGTCTCAGCGGCGGCGCCCGAAGACCCGCTTGGCGGCGTAGACGATCCCGACGATCAGCAGCACGAAGAAGAGAATGATCAGGATCACCACGATCAGCAGGAACTTGCCGAGCTTGGCGAAGAAGCCCTTCTTCTTCTCCTTCTCCGCCGCCAGCCGGCTCGCCGGAGCCGCCGCGCGGTCCTCGGCGGCCCGGGGGACCTGGACGGTCTGTCCGCCCTCGGCCCCCTCCATGCCCTGGACGCCCTGGACGCCCTGCGGCTGGACGGCGCCGGCCGCCACGGCCGCGGGTCGGGGTGCGGCCACCGCCGTCGCGCTCGACGCCGCCGCGGTCAGGCCTGCGGTGGCCAGCAGGGCCACCAGGGCGCCGGCTATCGAACGTGCGATCCGGTGAGTCATCGTGCTCCTTGGTTCCGGTCCGGGTACGGCACCGATGGGCCCGGCCGTCCAGACCCCCCTGGGCTGACCTGCGGGTTTCCTCATCGGCGCCTAGTATGCTCCACTGAAGTTCTACAGCGGTGTAAAAGTTTACCGGCGGCGGACCCGCCCACGGTACCCGGGGTCCGCGCGCGGGCGCCCAGCACACCGACGGGGATCTCGTGGCAACTGTGGAGGGTGACGACATGTCAGGTCGCAGGGGTCCCGGCGGCGCCGGGGCGTCGAGGAGCCGGTCGGGCGGCCGACGCGCCCGTCCCCGGCGCAGCCGCAAGCAGAAGGTGCTCTGGGTGACCGCCGGCTGCACCGCCCTGCTGGTACTGGCCGGCGGCGCCGTCTACTACCGGCTGAACGGGAACATAGCCACCTTCGACGGAGACGCCGTCAGCAAGGACCGCCCGGAGGCGGCCAAGCCCGACGCGCAGGGCCATGTGCCGGTCAACATCCTGCTGATCGGTTCGGACAGCCGCGGCGGCAACAACAGCGACCTGGGGGGCGGCCAGGAGGGCGGGGCCCGTTCGGACACGGCGATCCTGCTGCACGTCTACGCCGACCACAAGCACGCGGCGGGGGTCTCCATCCCGCGGGACTCGCTGGTCACCATCCCGCCCTGCAAGCTGCCGAACGGGAAGTGGACCAAGGAGCAGAACAATGTCATGTTCAACAGCGCCTTCGCAGTGGGCGACACCGAACAGGGCAACCCGGCCTGCGCCCAGAACGCCGTGGAGAAGCTGACCAACATGCGGGTCGACCACACCATCGTGGTCAACTTCGAGGGCTTCGCCGCGATGACCAAGGCCGTCGGCGGGGTGGAGGTCTGCCTGCCGAACGAGATCCGCGAGGGCGACCTCAACCCCAACCTCGGCCGGAAGGGCAAACTGCTCTACCCCAAGGGCCTGCAGAGGGTTCAGGGCCAGTCCGCGCTGGACTACGTCCGGCTGCGGCACGGCATCGGCGACGGCTCGGACATCGGCCGCACCAAGCGCCAACAGGCCTTCCTCTCCGCGCTGATCAAGGAGATCAAGGCCAAGGGCATGGACCCGACCACCCTGCTGCCGGTCGCCGACGCCGCCACCCGGTCGCTGACCGTCGACCAGGACCTCGGCTCCGCCGCCAAGCTGCTCTCCTTCGCCATGTCGCTGAAGGACATCGACCTGCACGACGTCAAGTTCGTCACCGCGCCCTGGCGTTACGAGGGCCCCCGGGTCGCGCTGGTCCACCCGGACGTCGACCAGCTCTGGGCGGCGCTCCGGGCCGACCGCACGCTGGACGGCCAGGACGCGAGCGCGCCGAGCGCGGCGGCGTCCGAGGACCCCTCGCCCTCCCCCACGGCCTCCCCCGCTCCCGAGCCCCCGGCGGCCGGCACAGACGTCAAGGTGACCGTGCTGAACGGCACTTCGGCCACCGGCCTCGGCGGCCGGGCTGCGGAGTCCCTGAAGGCGGCCGGGTTCACCGTGACGGCCGTCGGCAACGCGCCGAACCGTCAACGCGCCACCACCGTGGTCGACTACGGGCCCGGCGAGCGGACCTCGGCGGAGGCCGTGGCGAAGCTCTTCCCCGGCGCCGGGGTCCAGCCGGGCGCCAAGGCGGGCGTCAGCGTGGTGCTGGGCCACGACTACGCCGCCACCGCCACCGCCGCGCCCTCCGGCCCGCTGCCGCCGGCCCCGGGCCCGCTGCCCACCAGCGTCCGCGACGCGGCCCGCTCGGCCGACGACGACCCCTGCGCCAACCTCTCGTACGGCTGACGGCGCCGCCGGCCCGCACAGGGCCGGCGGAGAGCGTCGCGCGCCCCGGGGCGACGGTGGTCCCGGGGCGCGCGACGGTCCTGGTCAGCGGCGGGTGCCGCACCCCGGGCAGAACGCGGCGCCCTCGGGCAGCGCGGCCTGGCACTGCCCGCACTGGTTCGGGTTGGCCAGGCGGAAGCCGCAGCCCGGGCAGAACGGCGTGCCGTGGGTCTCGGTGCTGCACTGCGGACAGACCAGCTGGCGCGGCGTCTGCACGTCGAAGGCCTGGCCGGTCTGCTGCCCCTGCGTGTAGGCCCGCTCGGAGACCATGTCGTTGAGGCCGCGCCGCTGGGCCGCCATCGCCTCGGCGGCGGTGTCCGGGGCGCAGGTGTGGCAGAGGCCCTGGGCGGGGTCGAAGCAGCGGCCGCAGACGTAGTTGGTGCACCGTGCGCACCGGTTGAAGTGGGTCTGGGCGTTGGCGATGGCCCGCTGGAAGGCGGCATCGCGGGAGCTGCCCCAGTTGGCGCCGGCCAGCCCGTCGGCGGCGTTGCTGATGGTGTTGGCGTTGCCGCCGATGAGGTTCCAGGCGGCGCTGACGCCCTTGCTCACCCAGCCCGCCACCTGGCCGGTGGTGAACGCCTCGAACGGCGAACGCCAGGTGTCGGAGCAGCGCGAGCAGGAGAACTCGAACTGGAAGCCGGCCCCGGTACCGTGTTGCTCGCACAGGTCACGGTAGTTGTTGCTGAAGTAGATCTCGGAACTCACGTCGTCCCCGGTGGCTGAGTTGGCATGTCGGCGGTCCCCGGCCCTCTGACGCCGACACGGCTGCGATGGGTCACGGGGCGCTGCACAGAATGACATATACCGTCATATTTTGTGAATCCCGTTGGGGTAAAGCTTCGCTGAGCAACGGTTCAAGAACCGCCCGGTCCACCGGAGTGGGTCTCAGACCCCACCGGCCGGCAGCAGCACCACCCGGGCCGGGTCGAACGGCTCCCAGCGGGCCGGCCGCCCGCTCCGGGCCACCCGCAGCCGGCACCAGCGCCGCCCGGCCGCGTCCTGCCACCACCCGCTGATCCGCCCGAGCGCCCAGGTGCCGTCACCGAAGTGCACCTCGACCGGCTGGTACACCCGCTCCACGCCCGGCTCGGCGTCCAGGTCCACGCCCAGGTCCACGCCCCCCGGTCCCTCGCCGTCCACAGGCCCGCGCCGACTCTCCTCCACGGTTCCGCCTCCCGACCCGGATGTCGCCACCGGCTCCCCCGACAGGGCAGCCGCGAGGCCTGGCGTACAGCTCACCCGACAGACTCTACAGCCGTGTAGAGAACAGCGTGGCGAGAACCCCCGGAAGGCGGCCCCCGGGCCCGGCCCGGATCCGGCCCGCGACCGTCCCCCACCCGTCCGGAGGATGAATTCCGGGCAACACGCCGACCGGTCACCGCCTTCCCGCCGCGCCGCGCCCACCTCCCGCCTAGCGTCTGAGTGCCTCCCCCGCCCCTGCCTCCTCTGTTCACCTCCAACCTCTGTGGCCCGATCGCACGAAGGAGCGCCATGCCCACCATCACCACCGACGACGGCACCCGGATCTTCTACAAGGACTGGGGCAGCGGCCGGCCGGTCGTCTTCAGCCACGGCTGGCCGCTGAACGCGGACGCCTGGGACGAGCAGCTGCGGCTGGTCGCCGAACGCGGCTACCGCGCGATCGCCCACGACCGGCGCGGCCACGGGCGCTCCGACCAGCCCTGGCACGGCAACGACATGGACACCTACGCCGACGACCTCGCCCAGCTGATCGACCGGCTCGACCTGCGCGACGCCGCCCTGGTCGGCCACTCCACGGGCGGCGGCGAGGTGGCCCGCTACCTGGGCCGGCACGGCACCTCCCGGGTGGCCAAGGCGCTGCTGCTGAGCGCCGTCCCGCCGCTGATGCTGCGGGGCCCCGGCAACCCGGAGGGCACACCGCTGGAGGCCCTCGACGGCATCCGGGCCGGGGTGGACGGCAACCGCTCGCAGTTCTACTGGGACCTCAGCGAGAGCTTCTACGGCTTCAACCGCCCCGGCGCCGACCTGTCCGGGGCCGACGGCATCCGCCGGGCGTTCTGGCTCTGGAGCATGCAGGTCGGCGCGAAGGCGGCGTACGACTGCGTCCGGCAGTTCTCCGAGACCGACTTCACCGAGGACCTCAAGCGCATCGACATCCCCACCCTGGTCGCGCACGGGGACGACGACCAGATCGTCCCGATCGCGGCCGCCGCCCCGAAGACCGCCCGGCTGATCCCGGACAGCGTGCTCAAGGTCTACCCCGGCGCGTCGCACGGCCTGCACGGGGCGTACCGGGCCGCCTTCGAGGCCGACCTGCTGGACTTCCTCACGTCCTGATCCCCACGTCCTGACCCCGGGACCCGGGCGGCCCGTTGCCCGCCGGTACGGCCGGGACCGGGACCGCCGGCCCGGTCAGCGCCTGCGGGCCCGGGCCCGGCGGCGCTGCCAGACGGCCAGCGGAACGGCGGCGGCGAGGGCGGCGGCCTCCGGGGCCGGCGGGCTGTCGAGGGGGTTGTCGTGCGGGGCGGGTGCGCCCAGCGGTGCCTGGTCGAAGGTGTCGGGGACGGGGAGGGTGTCCCAGTGGGAGAGCGGCCAGGCGACGACGAAGGCGCGGCCGATGACGTTGTCCACCGGGACGAAGCCGCCGCCGGCCTCGCGGGTGTGGTACCGGGAGTCGCGGGAGTCGTCGCGGTGGTCGCCCATCACCCAGAGGTGGCCCTTGGGGACCTTGACCGTGCCGGCCGGCTCGTTGTCGCAGGGCGTGGCGCCCGGGTAGATGTACGGCTCGTCCAGCGGGACGCCGTTGACCTTGACCGGGCTGCCGCTGTTGCACTCGACGGTGTCGCCGCCCACCGCGATCACCCGCTTGATCAGGTCCTTCTCGTCCGCCGACGGCATCAGGCCGACCACGCCGAGCACCGTCTGGACACCACGCATGACGCTGTTGCCGGACTGCTCGGGCGGCCCCTCCAGCCAGCCGCCCGGGTCGCGGAAGACCACCACCTCACCGCGGTCCGGGGTGGCGCCGAACCACGGCGTGAACTTGTCGACCAGCACCCTGTCCCCCTTCTCCAGGGTGTGCTGCATCGAGCCCGAGGGGATCGAGAAGGCCTGGACGAAGAAGGTCTTGATGCCGAGTGAGAGCAGCAGGGCGATGACCACCAGGACCGGCAGCTCCCACCAGAAGGACCGTTTCTTCGACCCCGCCGCGCCCTTCCCGCCGGCCTCATCGGCCTGATCGGTCTCCGTGGTCTGTTCGACGCTCATCCCTGGGCCCCTCCGGACGGCCTGTCGGGAGCCCGGTGCGGAACCCCCGTTGTGAGCCAACGAACCTAACGACCAGAGGTTCCCGGCCGGGCCCGGACGTGGATGCGTTCGCCCTGCGGCCCGAACAGGCTCAGGAACTCGACCGGCGTCGGCCCGGCGTTGCCGAAGGCGTGCGGGATCCGGGTGTCGAACTCGGCCGCCTCCCCCGCGGTCAGGACGAGATCGCGCGAGCCCAGGAGCAGGCGCAGCCGGCCCGCCAGGACGTACACCCACTCGTGACCCTCGTGCACCTTGGGCTCCAGCTCGGGCCCGGCCCGGTAACCCGGGGGCATGATCTGCTTGTAGGCGTGCAGCCCGCCGAGGTGGTGGGTGAGCGGGACGAAGGTCTGGCCGCCCCGGGTGAACGGCCGGGCGTGGATGCGCGGATCCCCGGTGGCCGGGGCGCCCACCAGTTCGTCCAGCGGCACCCGGTACTCCCGGGCCAGCGGCAGCAGCAGTTCCAGGGTGGGCTTGCGCCGGCCGGACTCCAGGCGGGAGAGGGTGCTGAGGGAAATGCCGGTCGCGGCGCTCAGCCTGGCCAGGGTGGTGCCACGCTCGCGCCGCAGCGCCCGCAGACGCGGGCCCACCGTGGTGAGGACGGTAGAGAAGTCGTCGGCCATGTCTTCTATTTGCCGAGGCGGCAAGCGTGGTTGTCAAATCAGCTTGCCGGCACGGCGGCCGGCGGAACCGCGGGGCGGCGGGCGGCGCCGGGGAGCCCCCGCGGCCGGCCGCCTCCCGGCCCGGTGCCGCCCCTCAGTGTGCGCCGCCCCTCAGTGGCCGACGCCGAGCATGACCCGGGCGATCAGCTCACGGCGGCTGGCCACCCCGGCCTTGGCGAAGACCGACTTGAGGTGGTCCTGCACCGTGTAGGGCGTCATCGTCAGCAGCCGCGAGACGTCCCGGGTGTCGCAGCCGCGCACCAGCAGCAGCGCCACCTCCTGCTCCCGTGCCGTCAGCCCGTACGCGGACAGGTAGAGCGGCATCACGTCCGCCGGGGTGGCCTCGGAGGCCACCACCGTCACCTCGCCCGCCGTCCCGCCCCGCAGCGCCGAGGCGTGCAGCACGAACCAGCGGCCGTCCCTCGCCTGCACCCGGATCTTCCGCTGCGGGGCGGGCAGGCCGTACGCCGCCCGGCGGGCCTGCTCGGCGGCGATCGCGAAGGCGGTCGGCACCGCGAGCGCCGACGGTGTGGGGTCGGCCAGGCCGGCCAGCAACTCCTCGGCCGGGCCGGACATCGCGAGCAGCCGGTTCGACGGGCCGAGCAGCAGGACGACCGGCGCCCCGCCGTCCGGACAGGACTCGTCCTCCGGCCCGTCGCCGGGCGGCGGGAGGTGGCTGGCCCGCAGCGCGTTCCCCAGGTGCCGGGCGGCGATGTCGGCGAGCTCGCGCTGGTGGCCGAGGTACGGCCCGCGGTCCCCGGCCCGCATGAACGCGGCGCACCCCCACATCCCGCCGTGCGCGTCGAAGACGGCGCGCAGCTCGTCGCCGAACCCGGCCGGGGCGATCTGCTCGCGGTAGCGCACGCTGTGCTCCGGTCGCCCCTTCGTCACCCGGTTCAGTGTCTCGGCCCGCACGCCGCTGCGGCGGATCTTGGGGAAGGTGGCGACGTCATCGGACCAGATCTCCAGGCGGACGGCGTCCTGGAAGCTGTCGAGGCTGAGGTCGTCGCTCAGCACGGAGTTCACCAGCCCGGTCGCCGGGTCGGCGGTGTGCCAGCAGACCGCGTCGAACTCCATGACTCCGCGCAGCAGTTCGTCCGCCCTGCGGAACACCTCGGGGGCCGTCAGCCCGGCCCCGGCCAGCTCCCGCAGCCCCTCGATCGCCTGTTGCGCCGCCGCCCCACGAACCCCACGTGATCCCATGGCCGGAAGCTAACACGCAGACCAGTCAGCGGTCATGCGCCGATCGTAGGGGGTCGACTCCGACTCATGGCGGGGTCCCGGCCACTCCGTACGGCTACGCTGCCCGCCATGAGAACCGAACTGACCAGGGACAGCGTGGCGATGGGCGACGACGTGTCGGCTCCGCACGCCGAGCGGCGCGAGTTCCCGGACGGCATCGGTGTGCGGGACGCCGTCGTCTCGGTGCTCGCGGACGGCTACCTCGCGACCGTCCAGGGCGGCCGGGCGACCTGGATCGTGGTGGCCGCCGACCGGACCCGCCTCGCGGTGGTCGCCCAGCAGTGGGCCGCTCCCCGGCTGCTGCCCGCCGCCGGCCAGGGCCCGCTCGCCCGGTTCACCGACCGGGACGGCGTGGTGCGGCTGCACTTCGACTACCGGCAACAGGCGGACCCGGAGGCCGAGTTCGAGCGGCTGTCCGCCACCGGGGCACGCGCGGACGGTTAGGTCCCGCCCGGCCGAAACGGCCCGGCGGAGGAGACGCCGGGCCGTGACGGAAGGGGTGTCAGGACTTGGAGAGGGTGAAGGCCACGGTGGCGTTGTCACCCGAGCCGCCCGTCCGGCTGCAGGTGTAGTTGGCGGGAGCGGTGCAGCTGTACGAGTTGCTGCCGTAGTAGGGGTTGTTCCAGTGGACCACCACGTTGCCGGCGCCCGCCACGAGGTAGCTCACCTCGCCCTCGGTACCGGTCATGAAGCCTTCGGACTCGCTCTGCCAGGAGCCGCTCTGACCCGGCATGATGTTGAAGGTGGGCAGCTGGTTGTCACTCCGGATTCCCCAGTCCAGGCTCGCCCCGTTGCGCGAGAGCAGCTGGCCGGAGTTGTTGTTGAGGGTCACATGGGTGCTGCGCTTCGCCTGGACCAGAGAACGTGACCTCGGCATTGTCCCCCGACCCTCCGCTCCGCGAGCAGGAGTAGGTCGCCGGCACCGAGCAGAAGTAACTGTTGGAACCGGTGCAGGGGTTGTTCCAGTGGATTTCCACCTGCCCGCCGGCGACGGCGAAGTTGACCTGCCCCTCCGTCCCCGTCATGAATCCGCACGACTCACTGGCCCAGGAGTTGGACTTCGTCGACGGAATGTTGTCGGGCGGCAGCTGGTCGTTGGTCCAGCACCCGTGGTCGAGGTTGCTCCACACCCGCTGCATGCCCTGCGTGGAGTTGTTGTTCACCACCACGCGAGTGCTGCGGGAGGCCGAGGCGGCGGCGGGCGACTGCGCGGAGTCCGTCGCCGCGGCGGTGGTGGCGGGCGCGTCGGCACCGGGGCCGGCGGCCTGGGCGGCGGGCGCCAGCGACAGCGCGCCGCCCACCATGACGGCGGCGGTCAGCCTGGCATCGGTGGCCTTCCGATGGACGTCCTGCTTCGAAGAACTGGACCTCCACAGAAGAAAACTGACGACTTCCCGCGTGCACCGGCAAGCCAGGGCTCGCGACCGCCGGCGGAGCCGCGATGTCGTCCAGCAGGGCCATGAGCTGGGTCCGGCGGGTCACCCCGAGCTTGCGGTACGCGTTGGTGAGGTGGGTTTCCACCGTGCGCCGGGCACCGTGATCCAAATAGATCATGAACGCGTCATTCAGTGAAGTCCGTTGGCCATCCGTCACCATCCGGCCAGAACGGCCTGTTCACGCGGTCACGGCCGAACCGTACGGATCGGCGCGGCGGGCACCCCGCCCGAGCGCTCGACGGCGACTCGGAGTCGGCGGGCGCAGCCCGGCTCCGCCGCACGGGATACGGCCCGGCCCCACGGTCAGCGGGGCTCGGCCGCCCGGCCGTGGCCGCCCCAGATGAGGATGCCGTGGTCGTGGACGAAGCGGGCGATCGGGTCGAACCAGTCGGTGAAGGCGAACAGCATCAGGCTGACCGCACCACCCAGCAGCCCGCCGATCGCGGCCGCCGCCCCCAGCAGCCCCAGCGACCGCCGAGCCACCCCGGACCACCCCCGGCCCGCCCTCTCGTGCTCACGTTCACCCACGGCCACCCCCTCGAATCGTCGCCCGAATCCCCCTCGGTGCACCGAGGATCCCCGCCCAGCCCCCCGGGCGCCACCCAAGCAGCCCACAGCGAAGCCGAGTTGTGATGCGACCCGGGCGCGCCCGCCAACCCGGCCAACTCTGCAAAACTTCTCTTGCGATAGGCCCGGGCAGCGGTAGCGTGCCCCCATGGTCAGCGAAGAGCACCGGCGCGTCCTCGATCCCGAGCGGGACTCGGCCGCCCTGAAGGCCCTCACCCACCCCCTGCGCATCCGACTGCTCGGGCTGCTGCGGCTGGACGGACCGGCCACCGCGAGCGAACTCGCCGTCACGACCGGGGAGTCGTCCGGCTCCACCAGCTACCACCTGCGAGTGCTGGCGAAGTATGCCTTCGTCACCGAGGCCGAGCACCGGGACGGGCGCGAACGCCGCTGGCGGGCGGTGCACACCGTGACCACCTGGGACAACCGGGCGATGAGCGCCGCACCGGAGAGCCGCGCCTTCATCGGCCTCGCCCGGCGGCGGCAGGTCGAGCACCTCGCGGCGGCACTCGCCCAGCACGAGGAGGATGTCGCAACCGGCCGACTGGGCGCGGAGTGGCTGGCTTCGTCCGGTATCGACGACCTGGTGCCCCGGCTGACGCCCGAGTCACTGGCCGAACTGTGGCACCTGTTCAACGGCAAGGTGGCCGAGCTGGCGGCCCGCGACGAGGGCGCCCCCGGGCCGAGCAGGTCGTCCTGCTGACAGCGGGCCTGCCACTCGCCGCGCCCGCGCCTCCCGTTCCGTCCGCCGAGGACGCCTCACCAGGCGAGGAGCCCACGCCCGGCAAGGAGACTCCACAAGGATGTCCTCGGAGGAACCATCCCCGCGCGGGCGGGCAGTAGCCCCAGAGATTGCCTCAGCGGGGAACAGGTCGCCCCTCCGATCTCGCGATTCGGATCGTAGGAGCCATCCCGGCTACGGCCAGGTCTGCGGCGTCGAAGTCACATACTCCTGGGCCATCCTCGCAAGTGGCGAGGCAGAGGTGATGCTACCGCTGCCCCGCCGTACTATCACCAGTGGCAGCGTCATCGTCGTTTGTTCCGCAATGGCGATCACGATCCACTCTGGCGGACGAGCACGAGTCCACAGCCGTAGGCACGAGCTGAACCGATACCGTCGGCCAGGGTGCTGTGGAGAGCGCCGGGATCGGCTACGACGAGTGTGCCCCTCACTTCGGAGCGGTTGATCTTGAGTCCCGCGTGGTGGCTGCTCGTGACGGGTGGCAGCATGCGAACGGCGAGTGATTGCTGGTCAATCTCGGCGCCGATGAATCGGGCGCCGCCCTCACCGGTCGTGGCCTCACCGGTCGGCCGTGAGCGCTTCATCAACCATTCACGGACGTGATCCGGCCTGGCCGCAGCGAGTTTGCGCGAGCGGCCTGCCGGGCTCCGGAGATCCCTGCGAGCGGTCAGCGCGTTGACGACCGTGCGAAAGGTGAACTGGTCACCCTTGCGCAGGGGCTGGTCGACGCTGATGGTCTCGATCTTGGTGGTGAGCGCATCCTTGGGGATGAGGGACCAGTCCGGGGTGACCTTCGACTGGATGACCAGGAGCAACGTATTGGTCTTGAGGTCGACATTCCAGGTTGACAGGATGCCCATCTGGGCTCGGGCGTCCGCTTGTCCGTCGACCCAACCACGGAAGCCGCTCATCACCAGGCGGTGCATGTCCTGGGCGTCGAGAAGGCTCTTCGCGGCAACGGGGTGCCGGGCGTCCAGCGCGATGACGCTGTGACAGGCGATCAGTCGGGTTGTCATGGGATCAGGTCCTCCCAGCGGATGGCAGGGTCAGGGTCGGGGGTGAGCCGGGTGCGGATCTCCCAGCGGACGGCATGCATGCGCCGCGTAGGGTCGAAGGTGACCGGCTGGTCGGTGATCCGGCTGGCATTCCTGCTGCCCGGCGGGGCTTCACACCACAGCCACGGCCTGTCCGCAGTGGCGTTGGGGAGCAGACTCGCCGTCCGGAGGACCTCCTCCAGGGTTCCGGGGTGCACCCCGCCGGCGATGGTGCCCGATGGCGGGCAGGACTTCCGTCCGAGCCAAAGCAGCCGCTTCGGCTGTTCGAGCGCGTCGGCGATCTCCTTCAGCAGGTCACGGTCCGGGCTCTGGAAGGCTGCGACGAAGGCGGCATCCGCCAGGTACCAGCGGTAGGTCTGCATCGGATCACGGCGCAGGTTCCCGGCGGTGAGAACCCCGGTCTGGTCGTCCGGGGCGATCTCCTTCGGCGCGCCGTACCAGGAGGCGAGTGCGGTGCCGACCGCTCGGCCGAACGTCGGACCGCTCTCACCGTCTAGCCACGCGGCCGCCGCCGCAGCGCGCCGGTGATCCGTGATGAGGTCACGGGGGCGTAGCGGCATCGGGCCGCCGCCGACGATCTGGTAGTCGTGGACGGGTGTGCCGGGGCGGTCGGCGCGGACGCCGAAGCGCAGGGCTGCCAGGTGGCCGATGTCGGCGGTGTAACCGAGGCCTAGTGCGGCGGCGATCATGCCGATGCATCCCGATTTGGTGGGGTGCAGCTGGGTGTCGCGGCGGTCGAAGCGCGAGCCGCTCCCCCATGACTGGAGGGGTGCCGCGAGCCGTGCGAGGAGGACGGAGTCCGTCACGGACGGGTCAGCTCCTCGATGGTGTTGACCTCGGTGCCGGGCAAGGTGCCGTTCTTCGCCTCCTCGGCGAGCAGTCGCTCGACCGCGAGGTCGTAGGTGAGGAGGCGGGCCGGGGTGATGTCGTCGCGCTTGCGGGTGACAAGGGCGTGCTGGGCGAGGAGACGGCGGGTGGCTTCGAGGGAGGCGGGGCCGTCGCTCTCTTCGAAGATGGCGTTCTCGAAGGCGAGGCCGTAGTTGAACGGGCGCTTGCCGTCGAAGGCCATCACGAGCTTGGGGAGTGACCCGGTGGAGGCCGTGGTGTTGGTCTTGGCCCGCGGCTGGGAGTTGACGAAGGCGTCGACCACCTCCAGTTCCGCTGCCGCCGCGGCGGCCTCGATCTTCTCGGCCTCCATGCCGGCGGCAGTCAGGTTGGCGCGAAGCTTGTCACGGTCCAGGACGGCGTGGCGGTAGAAGGTGCCGGAGATCAGGGACTGGTATCCGGTCATGCCGGCACCGGAGTCCTCGGCGGCGTCCAGGTAGTCCAGGGCGTTGGCGCGGGATCGGTTCCTGCGGTCGAGCTTGGCGTCGTCGGCGGCCGAGTAGAAGTCGTCGATGTGTTCGGCCGGCTGGACGGTGAAGGCGTGGGCGGTCTGGATGGCGCCGTCGACGTTCGGCGAGTCGGCGATCTCGGCGAGGAAGCGGCCGTAGAGCGCGATGTCGATGGCGTCGCCGGGGGCCAGGGCGGTGAGGACGGCCGCACGCAGATCCTTCGGCAGAACGGGCAGCTTCTCGTCGGCGTCCTCGTCGCCGGTCTCCTGCGGCTCGTCCGCGGGCACCCCGCCCTCCTTTCGGATCCTGGCCTGGGCCCGGCGCTTGGCGGCGGCCTTCGCCTTCTTCTCCGCGGCCGCGCTCTGCGCCGCCACGTACCCGCCGCTCCACTCGGCGACGGCCTCGCGGCGCTCGACGAGACTCGTGGCGAGGGCCTTCCCGGCGTTCTCGGGGGCGAACAGCAGGACCTTGGTGAGGTCGGCGGTGTTCGGCTTGTCACCGAACTTAAGCCCTACGCCGCTCAGTACGGCTTTGGCGGTCGCCAGCGCCGTTTCCTTGTCCCAGCCCTGGGCTTCCAGCTCGACGGCGGTGATCTTCGCCCACTCACGCGTGCGAAGGCCCATCGTGTGGCCGGCCAGCGGTCCGTCCCCGGTGTTGGCGCGGGTGCGGGAGTAGGTGCGTTCCGCACGCCTGCGGGACTGCGAGGTGATCATGGTCCGGAGGTCACCCCCGAGACTGATCGCCTTGGGCATGCCGTTCTCGTCGCGGACCGGCAGGACCGCGACCATAGTCTCCAGGAGGTGCAGGGAGAGGTACTGCGGGCCGGTGAAGGTGGCGGGTTCGGCGGTCACTGGGCGTCTCCGATCGGAGCGAGGGCGGGGACGTTCCCGCGCGGTTCGGGGGCGAAGGTCGGGGTGTAGAAGGAGCGGGCCCACTGGTACTGGACCGGTCGGCCCTTGCCGGACCATCCGGCGAGGTCCTCGGTGAGCGTCGTCCAGGACGGAGGGACGGTGTCGCAGGACCTGGCGCGCTCGATCACGTGCTGAAGATGACGCCAGGGAACCCTGCGGGAGGCGACGACGCGGTCCAGCAGCCGTACCGCCCCCGGGTTGGCCGGCCCGCGGCCCGCTCCCGTGCCGATTCGGCGCAGAGCGGCGCCGGTGTCGCCTGCGCCGGGGGACGGGACCAGGCGCCCGGCGTGGTAGCGGGCGAAGAGAAAGGCGACCTGTTCGAAGACCCGGCGGGTGTCCTCGGAGGGAGCGAAGTTCGCGGCGGTGAGGCGGGCTTGGGTCAGCGCGGCCGGGCGGCGCAGGTCGGCGAGCTGCCCGTACTGCCGGGCGCGTACGAGGCCGCAGAGCCAGGCGGTGAGCTGCTGCCCTGGGGAGGGCACCGGTGGATTCTGGGCAGGGTCGGTCATGGGGTGGTCTCCTTCAGCGGGTCCGGCGCCTTGGGGCTGTCCAGTTCCTCCTTCAGCCGTTGCTCGGCCCGGGCACGGGCCTGCAGTCCTCGGCCGGTCGGGGGGAGGCTCTCCAAGCGGGCCCTGAGAGCGTCCGTGGCGATGGCGCGGACGGTGCTCCCGAACCGGGAGATCACTGCCGCGACCGGGTGACCGTCGGCGACGGCATCGAGCATGGCGTGAAACTCCACACCGGTGCCCGCCCACATCTCAGGTTCGCCATTGAAGCGCGCCAACTGGCCCGGCTTGTCGGTCGGTTTGGGGTTCGGATAGGCGTGATCGCGGGCGGCGGCGGCCGCGCACTGGAGTGCGGTGGCCGCGTACTCGGCGACTTCGGAGCCCTGCTCGCTGGCGTGCCGGAGGCCGGCCTCACGGCCGGGTACGAACGGGAATCGGTCGTCCACCCAGGCGATCGGGTTGCCCTTGTCGGCCAGCAGACCGACCGCCCACAGCTCCGGTCGCCGACTGCGCAGCATGGCGAGCCGCCCGTACAGGTCGCTGCCCTTGACGCGCTCGGCGACGGCCGCGTACAGCGCGTGCGATTCGCACCACAGTTCCCGGGACGCCTGCGGCTTGAGGGTCACCGGCTTGCGGTTGCGCATGACCATGACCTCGTCCTGGCGGTAGGGGGCCTGGAGGTCGGTCAGCGTCTCACCGGGGCCGACGAGGACACGGTCGACCCCCGGCTCGCCGTCCGGCATCTCGACCGGACGGAGTGCGATCGAGCGGCCGAGGACCGTGTGCAGGTCGGCCGGCCCGTCGAGCGGCCGGGTCTCGCTGGCACCGGTGTGGGTGAATGGCCGGCGGGGGCGGTCGCCCCACGTCAGGTTGAGAGTGCCTGGTTCATCGTCCCACGGGGAGAGGTTGAGCCGCAGGGTGTCACCAAGCGTGGGGCCGAGAGCGAAGACGCGGACGCGTGAGCCGAGGCGACAGGTCGACAGGTTGGTGAACGGTGCGGGAAAGCCCATCTCCTTGGCGGGAATACGGGCACGGCGGCCCTGGCCAAAGGTGTGCTGCGTCAGCATCGCACGCCACGCGGCATCGGCCGGCAACGGTTCGACGTGATGCAGGTGGCGGTGGTCGAAGTGCTGGTTGTAGTCGCCGGCGTGCTCGATGACGAGTTGGGCCGGCCCGACGCCGAAGGTGTTCAGGTGACGTAGCAGCGCGGCGTTCTGGCCCAGGGGCCGCTCGGCGTCGAAGAGGTCCCATGTGCCGTCATGGTCAGCGAGCCAGTCGGCGGCCGGTGCGAGCGGTTCACGTTTCTCCACCCACGTCAGCCACTCTCCGGGGGTCTCCGGGTAGTGCTCGGCGGCGTACAGCATCCCGAGCAGCCATTCGAGGAGTGCCGCGGTCTCTCCAGGAGTGCCCCCGTAGATAGCGGCAATCCGGTCAGCGTCCCTCAACGCCCGGACGCCCGATACCTTCGTGAGCTCCGGCTCGCCGTCGATTGTCAGTGCCGGGATGCATGCTCGATGCCGTGGATCCCAATGCAAGACCACTCCTTCTCTCCGAGGGGTGTTGCCGCTCCTGCGGACCAGCACGGTCAAATTCGCAGACACCGTTGGATACGGTTGCGGGGCACGACAGTAGCAGGTCTTGGGAGGGCACTCTTGACAGCACATCAGAATCTCAACATCTCTACCCATCATGCTATTTGGGGGAAAACTGACAAGAGTCGGCGATCGCGCGGGAATGGCCGGCCGGCGTGGAATCCGCTCACCGCACACATCCTCGACACCGCCGCATGCACCGGCCAGCTGTGGGACCGCTACCTCACGCCCGGGATGCGTCTGCGGCTCACCGAGGCCTTCGGAGCCGGCGACGAGGCCACCGCCAGGAAGACCGTCATGCTTCTCGCCGGCCTGCACGACCTCGGCAAGGGCTCGGGCTGCTTCCTCCGCACTTTCGGAACGGGCCTCCGTGATGATCCAGGGCTCAGGGGAGCCGAGTTGGCCGCTTGGCGGTCGCTCGCCTCCACCGTCCGCCTCCCCTGCGACGACCACCCCAACGGACAGGTCAGCGCCAGACACGAACACATCACCGCCGTCCACCTCCCCCGGCTCCTCGGCTGCGCCTGCGCCGACTGCGGAGGAAGCGGGGACGAGATCTCCGGCCTGCACTCCGTCGCCCTGCTGCTCGGCGGCCACCACGGCCACATCCCCGACATGGACACGGTCAGCCGGGCCGCAGGTGCTGCCCCACTCGACGCCTGGGAGCCGGTCTACCGCAAGCTCATCGCCGAGGTCGCCGATCTGATCGGCGTCACGCTCGCCACCCTGCCCGATCTCGTGAGGCCCGAACGCCCGTCCGTCCTACCGATGTTCACCGGACTTGTCATCCTCGCCGACTGGATCGCCTCCAGCGACGACCACTTCACCTATCGCCGGCTCGGCGATCCACCGGCCGCATGGTGGTCGGCATCGCGGCACCAGGCGGAAGCAGCAATCACCGAGTTGGCGCTGGACCGATGGCTGCCCGAGCCCAAGGCCTGGCCCGAGCTGTTCCCCAACTCCCGGCCCCGCCCCTTTCAGGCCGCCGCGCTCGCCGCCCTCCCGGCCGAGGGCCCCGCCATGGCCGTCGTCGAGTCCGACACCGGTTCGGGCAAGACCCGACTGGCCTTCGCCATCGCCCACCACCTGGCCAGGACCTGCGGCCACCAAGGGTTCTTCATGGCTATGCCAACCCGGGCCGCCACCAATCAAGTGGCGGACGAGCTGGCCGACTTCGCCGAAAACTCAACCGGCCGCACGGCGACCACCAACCTCGCCGTCGTCCACGCCACCGCCGAGGCCACCGATCTGGTCCACCGCTTGGTCGACGCCTCCCGCACCCGCCGGCAGAACGCACTTCGCTCCCTGCCCGACTCCATCGCCGCCGCTTCGGCCGACAGCGGAGAACCCGGCCGGGTCGTCCTCGATCCCTGGTACCTACGAAGCTGCCTCGGCCTCGTCTCCACGTTCGGGATCGGCACCGTTGACCAGGTCGTCCTGGTCCCGCAGCCCGCCCAGCACTGGATGCTGCGCTTCTTCGGACTCGCGGGGAAGACGGTCATCATCGACGAGGCCCACGCCTACGAACTCTTCCAGCAGGGCATGCTGGGCGCCGCCGTCGAATGGCTCGCCGACGGCGGGGCATCCATCGTCGTCCTCTCCGCGACGCTGCCCGTGTCCGTACGGGAAGCACTCGTCCAAGCATGGTGCACGGGCCGTCAGGTCACAGCCAAAGACGCCGGGCAGACCGGTCCCATCACCGTCGTCGACCAGCACGGCACCATCCACCGCACCGGGAGCTCCGGCACCCCGACCGACCAGCGGCCTCGGGCCCTCACCGAAGTACGCCTGAGGCCGCTGCCCGGGCCCGTAGGACTCGCCACCCACCTGCTCCACGAGGCGTCCGGCGGGGGCGTCACCGCCGTCGTCCGCAACCGGGTCGGCTCCGCCGTCGAGCTGCACCGTACCGTGCTCGACCTCAGGCACAGACACGGCTGGCACAGGAACGAGATCGTCCTGCTGCATGGCCGACTCATGGGCCGCGACCGCCTCCCGGTCGAGGCGCGGCTGCTCGGTGCCCTTGGGCCCGGTCCGGACCGCGACCGACCCAATCCCGCGCGCCCTCACCGGCTCCTTGTCATCGCCACCCAGATCGTCGAGCAGTCCCTCGACATCGACTTCGACAAGGTCTACACCGACCTCGCGCCGATCGACCTGCTCATCCAGCGCCGCGGGCGCCTGCACCGCCATTCTGTCAACACCAGACCCGCCTGGTGCCGCGAGCCCGTACTCACCGTACTCTGGCAACCCGACACCGTCGGCCTGCCCATGGTCGAGCCTCCAGACACCGGGAACGGCAGGCCGAAGGGAAACCGCGACGGAGGCGTCTATGCGCCCTACACCCTCGCCGCCACCTGGCACGCCCTCACACAACGGGCGGACGAAGTCGGCCGGTACGCGATGAACGCCCTCGACCACAGCACTCTCATTCACGAGGTCTATGGCCCCGCCGTCCCACAACCAGGCCCGCTCGGGCAACTCCTCGCCCGCACCAAAGCGGTCTGGCACGCCGCGCTCACCAACGAGCAGGGCGAGTCCACTGCCCGCCCATTCCGTCCGTACGGCCGTCTCGGCCGGACCCCCGCCTCCGTGTACGGGCTCGCGTCCGGGAAGGCGCACGGCGGTGGCAAGGAGAAGGGCGCACCCGGCATCACCGCACTCTCCCGGCTCGGCAAACCCTCGATCGACTGCCTCGCCCTCTACCGGCAAACGGACGGTGCACTCACCTACGACCGCGACGGCAACCTGCCCGCAGACACCCAGTACCACCCTGCCAACACCGCCGCACGCCGGAAGCAGCAGAAAGACTTCCTCCTCAACACCATGGTAATTCCAGCGACATGGGCGACAGCACCCAACCCATTCCCGCACCCTGCCGACCGGCCCCGTCGCGACCGCCCCGCGCTGCGCTACCTGCGCACGCTTTTCCTCGATCCCGCAACCGGCCGGTGCATCGCCAGCCCCCTCGACATCACCTACACCCCGGAAGAAGGACTCAGCCGGTGACCTGAGGGTGCTCCTGTAGAGCAGCAATGCCGACAGCCCCAGCAGACCAGGGTTGCGGGCAAAGAGGTACCGGCCCCACCCACGCGGGGAGCGGCTCGGCAAAGAAGCCCGGAGAACGCCGCCCGGCCACAGCGCCTTCCAGGGATTTCAGGTTAGCCTCACCTAAGTGAAACGGGTCGGCCGGGCGTCGACTCCCCCGCTGCGCCCGCTTCACCCGTTCGCCTGCCCGCCCGTTGAAAGGAGCCGGCCTTGTCCACCGCCACCACCCCCGCGTCCGCACCCTCCCGCTCCTGATCGTCCGCACCACAGCGGTCACCCCGCACATGTTGCCGGCGAGGCCGCCGCCGTCCGGGAGCTGCGCCGCCACCTCGTCGGCGAACGCGGAATCGACCGCCGCGCCGTCTGCTTCATGGGCTACTGGCGTACCGGACGCACCGAGGACCAGCGCGCCGACGAAGGCCCCGCCGCCGACACGGACGACTGAGCCCCCGGTCGGTGCACACCGCCCCGGCGCGCGGCCGGGCACCCGCCGGTCCCGGACCGCTCCACGTCAGCGGAGTGCCGCCACGTGGTCCGGCCGCAGGGGCCGCCCGGTCAGTCCTCCTGGGTGGCCGTCAGACCCCACCGGATGGCCCGGCGAGGAGCAGCACCGCGCCCAACGCCCCGGCCGCACCGACCAGCGCCCGCTTCGCCGTCTGCTTCATCGCGATACGCCCTGACGATCCGTCCGGACCGGCCGCACGTGGAACCGCGCGGCCGTCCGTCGCCGTTCTTCGGCACCCGAACGACCCTACGGCGGCCCACTGACAAGTGCGGCGGACCAGCCCGCTACCGGTACTCCCGCAGCCGCGGCCGGACGCCGATCGCCAGGCCGGTGCCGAGGGTGACCGCCTCCTTCAGCCGCCCGGCCGGGGTGCGGGACGAAGGTACGAGAAGGCGTCCGCCCCCTGCCCCGCGGCGACGGGGCAGGGGGCGGCGCGGGCCGTGCCGTCCGGCGGGGAGGCGCGGTTCAGCGCACGGCGATGACGGCCTCGGCAGCGACGACCGGCGGCCGCGGATGCGGCGGGCGGTCGTGGTGGTGTGCCGGGCGGTTCATGCCCTTCATCCAAGCCGCCGGCGCGGGCGGGGGGCAAGCCCCGCCGGCCCGCCCTGACGGAACCCTGACGCCCTGTCCGAACGTCGTGCCGCTCAAGGCGGGTCACGGGCGAGCCGCGGCACTCAGAGCCAGTTGCGGCGCTTGAACACCAGGTAGAGGCCGGTGCAGACGAGCGCCATCAGCCCGATCGCGAACGGGTACCCGAACGCCCACTTGAGCTCCGGCATGAGCTCGAAGTTCATGCCGTAGACGGTGCCGATCAGGGTCGGCGCGAAGAGGATGGCCGCCCAGGAGGAGATCTTCTTGATCTCGTCGTTCTGCACGTGCCCGGCCTCGGCGAGTTGCTTCATCTCCTCGTTCTGCCGCTGCGAGACCAGGGTCGCGTTGACGGTCAGGATGTTCTGCAGCATCTGCCGGAAGCCGTCCACCCGCTCGGCGGCGTACGTGGCGTGGTCGGCCACGTCCCGCAGGTAGCGCTGGAGCTCGTCGTCGGTGCCGTACTTGCCGAAGCCCGCCTCCAGGCTCTTCATGATCTCCAGCAGCGGACGGGTGGCCCGCTGGAACTCGATCACCTCGCGGGAGAGTTCGTAGATGCGGCGGGACACCTGCGGGTCACCGCCGAACACCTCGGTCTCGATCTCGTCGATGTCGTGCTGCAACCCGGCGATCACCGGCGCGTACCCGTCGACGACCGCGTCCAGCACCGCGTACAGCACCGCCTCGGGGCCGAGCGCGAGCAGCTCCGGGTCGGCCTCCAGGCGGCTGCGCACCGCGGAGAGGTCCGGGGCCTGCGAGTGGCGCACGGTGAGGACGAAGTCGGGGCCGACGAAGAGGTGGATCTCGCCGAAGTCGACCTCCTCCACGTCGTCCAGGTAGCGGGCGGCGCGCAGCACGACGAAGAGCGTGTCGCCGTAGCGCTCCAGCTTCGGCCGCTGGTGGGCGACGATCGCGTCCTCGACCGCCAGCTCGTGCAGGTTGAACCGCTCGGCGGCCTCCAGCAGCTGCGCCTCGGCGGGCCGGAACAGGCCGATCCAGGCCATCGTGCCGGGCTTGCCGGGCAGCTGGCGGTAGATGTCGGCCAGGCTGGCGGGTTCCTCGACCCGGTGCCCGCCCCGGTAGACGGCCGCGTCCACGACGGAGCGCTCCAGCGTGACGGGCTCCGCGGGCTGGTC
Source organism: Kitasatospora sp. NPDC088351 (assembly GCF_040685575.1). Taxonomy (NCBI): domain Bacteria; kingdom Bacillati; phylum Actinomycetota; class Actinomycetes; order Kitasatosporales; family Streptomycetaceae; genus Kitasatospora; species Kitasatospora sp. NPDC088351. Next base: position 76,097 of record NZ_JBFBIL010000016.1, read on the forward strand.
GGGCCTCGGGTCCATCGAGTGCTCGGGCGCCGGCTGCGCGTCGCCGCCGCGCGGCGTGGTGACGGAACGGGAGAACGGACGCTTGCTCGCGCGCACGGCGCGCACACGCCAGTCGGACATGGCGGGGTACCTCCACGGGTCGGTGTCCGCCGCTGCCGAGGCCGGGGGCCGCGGGGTCGGGCGGGGCGGGGGCGGGAGGCGCCCGGCCGTCCTCCACCGCGCACGGCGCCCGGACCACGCGGCCGGAGCCGCCGCTGTCAGCGGCGGGCGGTACGGCGGCGGGGTGCGGGAGCGGTACGGGAGGAGAAGTGCCGGGTGCCAGGAGAAGAGGGGGACGTCCTGGGGCGGGGCCGACTTCGGCCCGGACTACTGCTCTCCACAGGTCTCACCTCCTCGCCGTCGGGGCGCCCGTACTCGGGTCGCCGTTACCGGGGCCATCAGGGAGATCCACACCGCGCGCCGCGGGCACACCTGGCCGCGGGACGGGCGGGGCACCCCTGATCTCGTCAGAGCTTTGGCACGCCACGGCGTAGCACCCGGGGGTGCAGCCACTTGGGATCACCCCTTAGGCCGGGGAGACCTGTCCTGAACCTGGGCGTCTCTCGACGTCGTGGGGTCAGTGGCCTGTGTCCGTGGCGACGCCTCACCGAACGAGGTGCCTTCACAACTGTGCCAAGTCTAGTACCCGCGCGACCGCGCCCTTGACCAGGGCCTCCGCCGAGGCCTCCACCGGGGTCCCGACGGGCCCGGGCCGCCGCTTCGGCTCAGCCCAGTGCGAGGTGGGCGGCGGTGTACGGCAGGGCGACCGTCTCCAGGCCCCCGACGCTGCCGAACACCGGGTGGACGTTGACCTCGAAGACGACGCCGCCGTTCTCCGCGCCGAGGTCGACACCGCCGAGCGGCAGGCCCAGGGACTTGGTCGCGGAGACGGCCAACTCGGCCAGACCCGCAGGCAGTTCGCCGTCCTCCAGCAGCTTCGAGACGGCGCCCTGGATCTCGTTGCAGGGCGCGTCCGGATCCGGCTGGACGTGCTCGACCGCGCGGACGACGCGCCCGCCGAGCACCACCACCCGGTACTGGTGGCGCCGGCCGTCGGCGTTGAAGTTCCCGGCGTCGCGGGCGATCAGCCAGTCGGCGCCCGAGGCCACGTAGTGGTCCGCGGCGGCGGTGAGCTGGTCGCGGGTGGTGACGTGGAAGACATCGTTGCCGCCCATTCCGACGGTCGGCCGGGCCCAGACGTCGCCGCCGAGGCGGTCGAAGGCATCGACGGCGGCCTCGGGGGTCGGCCGGGAGAGCGCGATGGTGGGCATGTGCGCGATGCCGTCCCGGCTGAAGCGCTCGACGGTCCGGTCCTTCTCGGTGGCCGCCCGCCAGCCGTCCGTGTCGGTGCCGAGCGAACGGGCGCCGTACGCGCGGAGCCGCTGCTGGCAGGCCTCGAAGGCGCGCCGCTTGTGCGGCGGTATCTCGTAGACCAGCACGGTGTCCGCCGTCACGGCGAGGCCCTCGGCCGGCACCTCCAGGCGGAGCCCGCCGTCGGCGGCCGGGCCGATCCGGCCGGTGCCGCCGCGCATGAAGTGCCGCGCGTCGAGCAGGACGGGCGCCCGGCCGGTGAGCATCCGCGCGGCGGTGGCCAGAGTCTCCCGGCTTCCCTCGGTCGAGCTGTGATCCGTCATCAGAACGAGCTCGCTTCGCGGCATGCCGCCATGGAACAGGCCCCGCCCGGCCCGGGCAAGAGCGTGTTCCAGGCCTGGCCCCGCCTCCGGTGGCCGGAATCCTCTTCGTTCCCGGTCGGACCGGGGCCGGGTCGGTGCCCGCGTCCGGGCCCTGGCCGAGACCGCTCGGCTGCTCGATGCCCGTGGTGGCGGCATCGGCATGCTTCACATCAGCGACCTCTTCCTCGCCCGCGGCCTCTGAGCGAGGCGAGTCAACCGAGACTGTGGCTTTCCAGTTCGGTGAGAATCTCGAAGAGCTGACTCTTCGCGCGAAGGAATTCGTCACTCATTGCACTCACACTGAATTCCCCAAGGGTTTCCGCGCGGGCTTGTGCTTCGATCTCCGCTGCCATATCGGCCAGCACGTCAGCCCCCAGGGCCCTGGCGCTGGACTTCAGCGTGTGAGCGGCCCGCCGCACCTCGTCGTTCTGCTGACTGCCCGACATGGCGGATATCAGTTTCGGCGCATCTTCCACAAACAGCTCGGCCAGTTCAGCAACCGAGGAAGCCCCGCCCAGGTCGTCACAGAGACGCTCCAGAACCTCTCGGCTGACCGAAGTGTCGGAGTGCTCCGGCTGCGGGGTGGTGTCCTGCTCGCCGCCGGGTGCGGACACACGGCTCAGCGCTTCAGCCAACTGGTCACTCTTTATCGGTTTCGCTATGTAGTCGTCCATGCCCGCGGCAAGGCAGATTTCGCGGTCGCCCTGCATCGCGTTCGCCGTCATCGCGATTATGTAAGGACGGCGGCCGGCCTCAAGCATTTGATTGATCTTCCGCGACGCCTCGAGGCCGTCCATGACGGGCATCTGCACGTCCATCAGCACGACGTCGTAGCAATCATTGAGGACGGCATCGACGGCCTGACTGCCGTCGTCGACTATCTCGGCGGTGTGGCCGAGTTTCCGCAACATCAGCGTAGCGATCTGCTGATTCACCGCATTGTCCTCGGCCAGCAGGATTTTCAGATCAGAAGACGCGCCGTCAGGAGACGTACCCTTGCTCGGGGAAGGGCTCACCCCGGCGGGTTCCCGCTTGCCCACGATGACCGTCACAAGCGCATCATGCAGCTGCGAAGCCCTTATAGGCTTGGTCAGGACCGCGGAGAATTCTTCACGGTCGATCAGTTCTCTGGACGTCACCAGTGAGGTTGCCAGTATGAGCGGCAGACGTTCACGACCCAGGATCCGGTGGATCCTCCTGGCCAGCTCCACGCCATCCATCTTCGGCATCATCATGTCGATGACTGCCACATCAAACGGATCGCCCGACTCAAGTATTCTGAGGGAATCTTCGGGGAAGGCCGTTTCATAGGGCACCATGTTCCATGAATCAGCGTGCCGCCTGACCACTTCGCGGTTGACCGCATTGTCATCGACAATGAGCAGGCGCTTCAGTCGCAGTGGTTCTTCCGCGACAGGCGGCAGACTGCCTTCGGCGACCTCCAGATTGATTTCGAAGCTGAAGACAGAGCCGACGCCGCTCTTGCTCTCCACCTTCATGAAACCATCCATCATCTCGACGAGGCGCTTGCTGATCGCCAGCCCCAGGCCCGTCCCCCCGTACCGGCGAGTGGTGGACGAATCCACCTGGCTGAAATCCCGGAAGAGTCGATCCATGCGATCTTCAGGGATGCCTATACCCGTATCCGAAACGGAAAAATGCAACCGCGTGGCCCGGTCGTCCCCGTCGACATCCTCAGTGGTTCTCACCGAGACTACGACTTCACCGGTCTCGGTAAATTTAATCGCATTGGAGAGGAGGTTGGTCAGTACTTGCCGGAGGCGCATTCCGTCGCCGACCAGCCTGTCCGGAACGTCAGGCTCAACCAGGCAGGCAAGTTCGAGCGATTTTTCTGCGGCACGGGTGGCAATCACCCCGACCGCGGAATCCATCATATCGCGCAGGGAGAACGGCCGGCTCTCCAGCTCCAGCCCGCCGGCTTCTATCTTGGAGAAGTCCAGAACGTCATTGATGATACCAAGCAGGGCCTCCCCGCTGGAATTGATGATATCAACAAAGTTTCGCTGTTCGGACGTCAGTTCAGTAGACAGCAGCAATTCAGTCATCCCGATGACTGCGTTCATCGGGGTCCTGATCTCATGACTCATGGTGGCCAGGAACGAGCTCTTGCTGCGGGCCGCGGTCTCCGCGACCGAGCGCGCGTCCTGCAACTCCCGCTCTGCCTTCGCCCTTTCAACCACGCGTGACAGCTGAGCGCCGACCTGAATCAGCAGCTTCGTGAGCATCTCGTCCTGGCTGATTTTTCCCGGCGCGGCAAAGAACTCAAGCACAAAAATGACTTCGGATTCACAGAAAACAGGAAGCGTCAGGAACTCGGTGATTCCGAGTTCACGACAGGACTTGATGTAATCTATTTCTTCGTCCTCGCTGCCGACGGTGCCTGTCAGCGCCTCGGTGGACAGCAGGGCGCGTCCGGCCGGCCCACGCCCCCGGGGGACCATGAGCCCATCATTCGCCTGCAGCGCTCGCAGGTGTTCCGGATCGTCCGCCCACCAATAACGCGAGTACGAGGCAAGCATGCCGCTGTCCGGCGAGAACGACAGCGCATGACCGGCCGGGCACCCCGTGAAGGTGCATATTCCTTTTACCGCGGCAAGCAGTGGATCGCTCACCTGGAGCGCGTTGTTGCATGCCGCAGCCACCGACTCCAGCAGTTCCAGACCCCGCTGCTTCTCGAGCTCCTGGTTCTTTGCGTCATGCAGCTTGCGAATCATTTCCTCTGATATCAGCTCGGCCTGCCGCCGCGCCTTGCGTTCCTTGTTCAGTAGGCTTTCCAGCAGAGCTGCTTCCCGATCTATATTCCGCTCACGCTCCACCGTAATCTCCTATGACGCTAGCCTTACTTCAAATACGCATTCTTCGTCCCCTCGCCCGGTGCATCTGGGCTGCTTGATCTGAACGGACTCCCCGAAGTGAACGGCCGCACCCTCGATAAGTCCTTCGCCGAACCAGCACAGCTGTCGTTCCGACCTGTAGCTCATGATGAGTACATCATCGGACGACGTATCGAATCTGAAACTCGGCACATCGGCACCGGGATAGAGCCGCCTCACTTCGGGATGTATGATGTCGTTCAGTGTCAGCAGGAAGGTTCGAGCCGAGCTGTGTCTTTCGAAGAACACGGGATATCTTTCGGCGAAGATCGGCAGCGCCTCGCGCCCCAGCCAGCGAACAATTTCGTCTTCTGACATACCGAACATGGACGCCGCTTCGGCAACTATTTTCAGGAACTCGGCATCCGGGTAGTTGCCGAGCGACGTATACACTCCCTCAACACCTGCAGCGTTGATCAGGTCTTCCCATGCGGTCAGGCCGTACTTCTGCGAGACCACCTCATTGAAGAGATCAAAAACGACGCCCTTCATCGCATCTCATCCCCTTGCCCTGACGTCTCGACGGCAACCAAGTCCACGGATCCGAGGGTGCCGGCTTTCACGAGTGCCGCGATTGATTCTCGAATGCCACTTTATGCGAAGACATCTTCATCGCTTATTACTGTGGCGTCTCCAGCAGCCGCATATTGAATGAGCGGAACCAGCATACGCCCGCCCGGACACCGGTGCGACTGGAGGGGAGGATGGCAGACCGGTCGCCATGGAGCGCTCTTGCCCCCGTACACCTTTGGCGCCGCGCGTGAGCCGGTACAGTGCGCCTTTAGGGCCTTTAGGGCGCGGCACGCCTTCAGCCGGCGGCGGCCCCTTTCGATCCATCTCCCCAGACACCGACGGAGGACCGCTTCCCGCGAAGGGATATCTCTCCGACGAAGACGAGGTCGTCGGAATGCCTGCTCAGCATGGCGTAGGTTTCGTTTGAGATCAAAATCGCGTGCGGTACCTCTTTGGTCATTTGCTCAAGACGGGATGCGGTATTGGTGGTATCACCCACCGCCGCATACTCGAGGCGGCGTTCCGACCCTACTGTTCCGGACATCACCGGGCCACTGTTCAAGCCGATTCCGATTCTGAATCCCGTACCCAGGCCTTCGCGCTTCAGCCACGTATTGAAGTCCAGCAGGGCTTCCTGCGCCATCATGCGGGCCGCGGCCAGGGCGAGGTCGGCATGACATTCCTCCTCGATCGGAGCCCCAAAAGCGGCCATAATCCCGTCGCCCATGTAGGACACCAGGGTACCGCCGTGATCGAGAATAACGTCACTCATGGAACCGAGATAGTAGTTCAGGGCATTGATCACGAGATCCGGCGAACTGTCCTCGGCCCAGGACGTGAACCCGCGCAAGTCTGCGAACATTATCGTTGCGACGCATTTTTCTCCCTTCAGCCTGAGATCCTCGCCGGCCTGCAGGAGCACTTTGTCGACTATAGCTGTGGGGACGAATCGCCCAAAGATGCTGCGGACCCTCTCCTGTTCCAGGTCGTGAATCCTCTTCCGGTTGAGGCTCGCATCCATCCTCGCCCGCAGCAGGATCTTGTTGGCTGGCTTCGGAATATAGTCGGTTGCTCCGAGGCCAATCGCTTTGACAACACTGTCTATATCTTCGATCGCCGAGATCATGATGACGGGAATGTGACGAGTCCTCGTATCCTGCTGGACGCGTTCCAGCACGCCGAAACCATCCATCTCGGGCATCTCGATGTCGAGGAGAATGACGTCGACGTCGTTCTCCGCCAAAAGATCACAAGCGACCCGCCCGTTTTTTGCCGCGAGTGTCAGATACCCCTCTCTTTCGACGAGCCTGATGAGGAACATCCTGTTAACGGGATCATCGTCCACCACTAGGACGCACGGGCGGTCCAATCTCATATCGAATCCTCCTTGCAAATGTCTCAGCACCCGGCAAGGGTCGGGGACTCAAGTCCCCGCGGACAGTCCGCCAGGTAACGCGCACCCGATATCTGCGCGTCGTCCAGGAACCAGGTGAATCGGCTTGGTGATCCTTACCCGCGTTGATTCCTCTCTGTCACCACCCAAAGTGGTGGCTGCCATTCCCATTATTCGCGGCCAATCCTCGTGGCGCCAGACCTGATGAGACCTTGGGAGCCCTTTTCAGGTGCAGGTCGTGCGGGTGAGGGTGGCGACGGTGACTGAGGACCTGCCCGCACTGTGTGTGGCCGTACTTGTGGTTACCGCTCACCTTCCGTGAGATGGAGGAGCTGATGCCGGAGCGCAGCGTGATCGCCTCCCAGGAGGCGGGCCGCCGATGGCGCCTGAAACTCGGCCAGGCCTACGGCGACAGCCGCGGCCCGGTGACAGGTGGTACTTGGAGGAGGTCTTCATCATGATCAACGGTGACTGTGAGTACCTGGGAGGGCGCGGGCACAGCGGTAACCGTCCGCGTTCAGCGGCATCTCACCCCGCTTCAGACCCCGCCGCCACGTCATGACCACCGGTCGGCACCGACTCGAAACGATTATCCGCCTCGCCATCTGCAACCACATCACCGAGCGGCCGGCCCGCCCGCGGCAGGCTGAACCAGGCCCGGAAGCGAGCCCCGGCACGCCCCGAGACGCCCCCTCCGGGACGCCGGACGCCGATCCGCACGGACTCCGGCGGCCGTACCCGCGAGTTCCTTGAACTGGCGCGCGGCGCGCGGTCGATGATGGTTCTACTCGGTGGGGACGGCCATCACCGACGGTATCCACCAGGTGGTGCCGAAGGTTCCGGCGCCGGCCTCGGCACCGGCCGTCGAGCCCGCCGGGGGCACCGCCGGTCGTCCGCCAGGAACGTCCCGGCCCCAGTGCCCAGTTGCGTGTCGCCGCATCCGCGCGGCCCGCGACACCGGCCTGCGGAACCTGCCCCCGGCCCCGGTTGTGGCACAGCTGGCAGGCAGGGCTCCCGCGTAGCACAATCGAAGTATGTTCAGCCGCTCTGGGCCCCAAAGGACATGGCATGAGCTACAAACCGATTGAGAACTACGGAGTAATCGGGGACATGCACACGGCGGCCCTGGTCGGCATGGACGGCTCGATAGACTGGTGCTGCCTTCCGAGGTTCGACTCGCCAAGCGTCTTTGCCCGCCTGATCGATGATGAAAGGGGCGGGTACTTCAAGATCTCGCCGGTACTGTCGGGGCGCTGCCAGCAGATGTACATGCCCGACACCGCCGTTCTGATCACGCGCTTCCTGAGTGCGGAAGGCGTAGGCGAACTGGTCGACTTCATGCCCGTCAAACAGTCCGCCTCCCGCGTGACGTCGCACCAGATTGTGCGAGTCGCCAAGGCGGTTCGCGGTAACATACCTTTCCGCCTGGACTGCTTTCCCGCCCTTGATTTCGCGCGGCAGGACCACGAAATCAGCCAGGAGGGGCGCGGGGCCGTATTTCGCGGTGGCGAGATCTCCGTTGCTCTCACCAGCCGATTTCCGCTGGCCACGGTGGGCTCCGGGGTCTCTGCCGAGTTCACGCTGCATGAGGGTGAGGAGGTGACGTTCCTGCTCCGCCAGGTGGAAAGCCTCGGCGGCGAGGCTGATCTCCTCGAGGCGCGCCTGACCGGCCAGGACCTCCTGCACCGCACTATCGACTACTGGAAGAGCTGGCTCGGCCAGTGCACTTATACCGGCCGATGGCGGGAGATGGTGCGGCGTTCGGTTCTCACGCTGAAGCTGCTGACACACGATCCCACCGGCGCTATTGTTGCGGCTCCGACCACCAGTATTCCCGAGGAGATAGGAGGGGAAAGGAACTGGGACTACAGGTTCACTTGGATCAGGGACGCCGCGCTGACCCTCCTCGCCTTTATGAAGCTGGGATTCACGGAGGAAACCATCCGCTTCATGGAGTGGCTCGAGGACCGCGCCAAAGAGACCGGCGAGGGTTACCCGCTGAAGCTCATGTATCGAATTGATGGCAATGCTCAACTCGATGAAATGACACTGGACCACCTGCAGGGCTACCGGGAATCGCGGCCGGTACGCATCGGCAATGACGCCTCGAACCAGCTCCAGCTGGACATATACGGCGAGCTCCTCACTGCGATCGAGCTTTTTGATGCGCGCGTCTGCCATATATCTTATGACCTGTGGTGCCATCTCCAGCGAATGGTTTACTGGGTCGCCGACAACTGGCACCGTCCCGATGAAGGAATATGGGAGATCCGGGGCGAGAAGCAGCACTTCGTCTATTCGAAACTGCAGTGCTGGGCAGCCCTCGACCGGGCCCTGCGCATATCTTCCCGTCGTGGTTTTCCACTCGACAGTGACCGCGTGAGGAGTCAGCGTGATGAGATATTTCAAACCATCATGCAGGAAGGCTACGACTCACAACGCAAGACCTTCGTTCAGTATCTCGGCTCAGATGCCGTGGACGCCAGCATTCTCGCCATGCCCATGATCGGTTTCATATCACCGAAAGACCCGCGGATGCTCGGCACACTTCAGAGCATCATGGAAGACCTTTCGTCGGACAGTCTCGTGTACAGGTACGAGGCGGACAAGGCCGCGGGTGACGGACTCCGCGGCGGCGAAGGGACCTTCAATATCTGCACGTTCTGGCTCGTCGAGGCCATGGCGCTGGCCGGGCAGGTGGAACCGGCCCGCTTCCTTTTCGAGAAGATGCTGACTCACGCCAACCACCTGGGGCTTTTCGCGGAGGAAACGTCCGCATATGGAGAAAGTATCGGAAATTACCCGCAGGCCCTCACCCATCTGAGTCTCATAAGTGCCGCGTGCACCCTTGACGAAGCCCTGGGGAGGGGAACGGTGTGATTCAAGAAGATCGTTCAGCGGCCGGCGGATACCTCGACAGACCGGCCGAATACTGGATGTCCTTTGTTCGCAGCGACGATCCGACCGAACGGCGGCTGGGCGTCTACGCGCTGGGAGAGATCGGTTCGGTCGAGGTCGTACCCGCGCTCGAAGCAGCGCTGCACGACTCTTTCAGCTTCGTACGGGTCTGGGCGGCGGCCGCTCTGGCCAGGGCAGCCTGCGACAAGCAGAAAGACGCGGTCCTCGCCCTCTCGGCAGAGAGCGCGGATTCCGCCGGCTTCGTTCGCAGCCTGGTGGCCTGGTCCCTCGGCCGCCTCAGCTATCAGCAGGGCGGGGAGGCGGCAGCCGTCCAGACGCTTCGAGTCCTGCTCGAGGACCCGGATGCCAGTGTTCGCGCCGAGGCCGATCTCGCCCTGCACCAGATTCTCCGCAGGGCCCGACGAATGGGTCTCGACGACTGACCACCGGCTCCTGGCGGGAGGCACCCGCCCGCACCGGTTTTCTTCCAGCCGGTACTGATCGCCCGGGCCCCGTAAAGCCGGTGGGCCCACGACGACACGCGTCCCGCCCCGTTCGGGTGACATTCCCCCTACGGCGGGTTCCCGCTTCCCTAGGGTGCGGTTGCACGTTGGCCTACGAAGGGATTGCTCCATGTACCGTACCGTCCGCACCCTCGCCGTCCTGCTGGCCGCCGTCGGCGCCGTCGCCGTTCCGGCCCAGGCCTTCGCCGACAGCCCGGCTGTGACCACCACGACCATCACGGTCATCGGTACCGGCAACCAGCTCGCCGGCGCCGACATCTTCAACACCGGTGGTGACAACGTGGTGGGCTCGTTCGACGGCAACGGGTACCAGACCCCCTGACCTCGCACCGCCCACAACTGCCGCACCGCCCGCACCGACCCCGGTGCGGGCGGTGCGGCGCGTTCGGGCCCCTGCGCTCCGGGGGCGGTCAGCCCGTAACGGCGTAGTCGAGCGCCGGCCGCCCAGCGACGTGCCCAGGAACGCGGCGCTCTTCACCTCCAACGCGGCCGGGGCGAACCCGGTCGACGGTGTCGAGGTCGAGGTGAGTACCAGGAAGGAACTCCGCGCCCGGGCGCGCACGGCCGCCGTGGCCGCCGCCCGCGAGAAGGCGGCCCTGTATGCGGAGGCCGCCGATGTCCGGCCCGGCCCCGTCATCCACATCAAGGACGTGGACTCCGATCAGTTGCGGAACTCCTACCGCGGGCACCGCCAAGCCGGCGGGGCCGGGGGCGACCTCGCCCCCGGCAAGATCAGTGTCGCCGCGGGCGTGGTGATCGGTTTCTCGATCACCGGCGGCTGACAACACGCACAACAGAGGCCTGGTGCCCGGCCACGAGCGCGGCCGGGCACCAGGCCGCCTGTTTGCGGAGTGGAAGGACGACCGGACTGAGCTCCGGTCGTCGTTTCCGATGTTCCAGGCCCCGTGCCGGCCATGACAGCATTTGATCACGCCGTACCCGAACTGCCGCGCCGGCCTCAGGCGGTGGCCGTCGGAGCGGGCGAAGCCGCGCCGGTGGGCGGGGCCTGACAGGGCAGGGTGACGATGACGCCCACACCCTGGCCGGACTTCGCCCCGCCCACCGAAACGGTGTAGCGGTCGGGCTCGTGGACGGCCTCGAAGTCCCAGGTGGGCGAGGTGGACCGGGTGGCCGAAGCGGACTCGTTCGAGGTGATCTTGAAGCCCTCGCCCGCGAGCTTCTCCCGCAGTGCCCGGAGCACATCAGGACGCTGGTCGTCCGTGGCCTTCAACTGGATCGCCGAGCTGAGCCGGCGGCAGTTGGATACCCGACCTCACCGGTATCGAGCCCCTACTCGGTCGGCCGCCGCACTCCCGGCGGGCCGGCGGCGGGGCGTACCCCGCGGCGCGGGCCGCCGGGGTCCTCCGGGCCCTCAGGTCTCGCGCTGCGGGTGGTACTCCGCCTCCGTCAGGCCGAAGGTCCAGGCCACCCCGGCCCGGGCGGTGCGGGTGCCGGGCGGGACGCGCAGCCAGTAGGTGCGGAAGGTGCCGTCGGGCTCGGCGGTGGAGTTCACCACCTCGACCATCACCACCGGCTCGTCGGCCGGCAGCTGGATCCGCCAGAGCACCCCGGTCTCGTCCCGGTGCAACGGCTCGGCGCCGGAGTCCGCCAGGTAGCGCTCGTAGCCGTAGTGCTCCAGCAGGACGCGGCGCAGCTCGGCGTTCTCCTCGGTGCGGATCCGCTCGACGGTGACGGTGCCGAGGCCGGCCAGGAAGCCGGGCGGGACGGGCATGCCGCGCCAGGCGTGCAGCGCGAAGCCATCGGCGTACTCCAGGGCCGGGCCGTCGGCGCGGTCGAGCCGGCCCGCCTCGTCGCGGTGCAGGGCGACGGGCCGCTCGCTGACCAGGGCCACGCCCTCGTACGGCCACCACCAGCCGGCCTCGCGCGCGACCCGGGCGAGCGCGTCGATCCCGTCGGCCTTCTCGGCACCCCCGTCGGCCTCCTCAGCGCTGTCGGCCGCGCCGGTCGGCTCCCCCGCCGCCTCGAAGGCGGCGAACCACGGCGCGTCGTGCTGGCCCCGGACGGCGTCCAGCAGGGCGAGCCGGACGGCCGTGCGGCGGGCGCGGGCGGCCTCGACGACGTCCTGCGGATCCTCCTCCGCATCGGCCTCCGGGGCGAGCCGGTCGAGGACGGCGTCGCGGACCCGCCCGGCCAGGGAGTTGGTCACCGGGCCGAGTTCCCCGCCGGTGAGCGCCCAGAGCGGCGCCCAGCCGGCCGGGCCGACCCGCTCGACGGCCCGGCGGCGGGCCGCCTCCCACGGCCGGGTGCGAACGGCCTCACGGACGCTCACCGCGCCGCCGGCCCGCAGATCCAGCGCGGCCTCCGCCGCCGCCCGCGGCGAGCCGAACCAGCGGACGACCGCCGGCTCCGCCAGTCCGGCCGCCCGGTAGGCGGCGCGCAGCGCGCGCTCGACCCCGGCCCGGTCGGCCGGCCCAGTGGCCGCCGCGCTCGCCCGCCAGCGGGCCGTCACCGCACCGGGCCCGACCGTCTGCTCCGTCACCATCACGCACTCCGCTCCCGGCCGGGAGCCCTGCCCGGCCACTGGTACTCGATCTGTTCAACTGCTCGATCCGTTCGACGCCGCCGCACCATCCGCGCGGCGGCGGCCCCGCTGTGAACCGCCGCCGGGGCCTCAGTCGGCGACGACGCGGACCGCGCCCGGCATGTACTCGCGCTGGCGCACCACCCGGTACCAGCCCCTGGGCAGCGGTATCGCCGCGTGCTCCTCGTGCACCACCCGGCCGCCCTCGGGCAGGTGCAGCCAGGCCGCACCGAACGGACCGGCCTCCCTGCGCAGTTCGCCCGGGCCGACCACGGCGTGGGCGTGGCCGGTGACCTCGCCGAGCGCGAGGACCATCCGGCCCCGTCCGTCCCTCGGCTGCGCGGCCAGCGCGCCCACCCGCGGCGGCACCGCGGCCTCCTCGACCGGCGCGATCAGCACATCACCCTGGCGGTACATCAGCCCTCCTGACCGGTCCGGCGGGCGCCGGACCTCTCACGCCCCGAAACGTAGAGGAGGGGTCCGACAACGCGCCCGGGCGACGCCCCAGCCACCGGATTGTCGGACCTGGCTGGTAGACATTTGTTCGGCCCCAACCCCCGAGGAGCAGCGCATGACGGTCAGCAGGCACATCGAAGAGTTCCACGGCCTCCCGGTCTTCGACTTCGTCCAGGCCGTGGAGAAGGGCGCCCAACTGCCGGACGCGGCAGCGGTCGCCTGGAAGATCGGCCTGGAGTACGAGTCCCCGCGGACGTTCACCGAGTGCTGGCAGCAGTTCCTCGACACGGTCGAGGCGGACCGGGTGAGCGCCGTGGTGATCGGCCTCTGGTCGCAGGAGGAGCCGGACAGCTTCGCCGAGCCGCTGCGGGCGATCGTCGGCGCGGCCGGGCGTCTCCCGGCGCTGCGCGCGCTCTTCGTCGGCGACATCACCTTCGAGGAGTGCGAGATCTCCTGGCTCCAGCTGGTGGACGTGACCCCGCTGCTGACGTCGTTCCCGCAGCTGACCGAGCTGGTGGTGCGCGGCTCCGGCGAGGACTGGGAGGGCGGGAGCGGCCTGGCGCTCCAGCAGGTCCGGCACGAGCGGCTGCGCGCACTGCGCTTCGAGTCGGGCGGCCTGCCGGTCTCCGTGGTGCGCTCGGTCGCCGCGTGCGACTTCCCCGCCCTCGAAAGCCTGGCGCTCTGGCTCGGGGTGGACCAGTACGGCGGTGACGCCGCCCTCGACGACCTCACGCCCTTCCTGGACGGGTCGCGCTTCCCGGCGCTGCGCCACCTCGGCCTGCAGAACAGCGAGTTCCAGGACGCCATCGCCGCCACCGTGGCCCACGCCCCGGTCGTCGCCCGGCTCGAAGCACTGACCCTCTCCATGGGCGTGCTCACCGACGAGGGCGCCACCGCGCTGCTGGAGGGCCAGCCGCTCACCCACCTGCGCGCGCTCGACCTGCACCACCACTACCTCTCCGACGCGATGCAGGAGCGGCTCCGCCAGGCCCTGCCCGGCGTGGCGCTCGACCTCTCCGAGGCCGGGAAGCCGGACGACCAGTGGCGCTACGTCGCCGTCGCCGAGTAGCGGCGCCGGCAGCACGCGAGCCACCGGACCAGCACGCAACACCCAGCACCAGCACTCCCACCACCGACCGGCAGAGCGCCGCAGGAGCATCCGTGTCCGTCAACCACCCCGAGCAGTTCCACGGGCTGCCCGTCTTCGAGTTCCCCATCGGCCCCGACGCCTCCCGGAAGCAGCCCGCCCCGGGCGCCGTCGCCTGGCGGCTCTCGGTGGACTACGGCTCGGGCACCGACTTCGACGAGCGCTGGCAGGCGTTCCTCGCCGCGATCGACCCGGCCGGGGTGCGGGCCCTGATAGTCGGCCCCTGGTGGGCCGAGGACTACGGACCGGTGGACGACACGCTCGCCGCGATCGTCCGGGACGCCGGGCGCTTCCCGGCGCTGGAGGCGCTGTTCATCGCCGATGTGGCGTCCGACGAGTGCGAGATCTCCTGGCTGGAGATGTGCGACGTCACGCCGGTGCTGACGGCGTTCCCCCGGCTGACCGAGCTGGTCGTGCGCGGCGGCGGGGGCCTGGAGCTGAAGCCCGTCCGGCACGACCGGCTGACCGCCCTGCGCTTCGAGGCCGGCGGCCTGCCGGCCACCGTGGTGCGGGCGGTGGCCGGCTCCGAACTCCCGGCGCTGGAGCGGCTGGAGCTCTGGCTCGGCGTGGACGAGTACGGCGGCGACAGCACCATCGACGACCTCGCGCCGTTCCTGGACGGGTCGCGCCTCCCGGCGCTGCGCCACCTCGCCCTGGCCAACAGCGAGTTCGAGGACGAGATCGCCGCCGCCGTGGCCCACGCGCCGGTCGTCGCCCGGCTGGAATCGCTCGACCTGTCGATGGGCGTGCTCACCGACGAGGGCGCCACCGCGCTGCTGGAAGGCCAGCCGCTCACCCACCTGCGCGCGCTCGACCTGCACCACCACTACCTCTCCGACGCGTTCCAGGAGCGGCTCCGCCAGAGCCTGCCCGGTGTGACGCTCGACCTCTCCGACGCCGAGGCCGAGTACGAGGACGATCCCGAGGACCGCTATGTCGCGGTCGCCGAATAGGCGGGTGGCGTTCGGATGACCACGCGGCTGACCGTCCTCGGCAATCCGGGCCACCGGCGGGTGACGCTGTTCGCCGCCGCGGCCCGGGCCGCCGGCCTGCCGGAGCCCTCCGTACTGCCCTGGCTCGACCTGCTGCGCGGCGAGTACCGGCTGCCCGACGGCGCTCTGCTGCGGATCGAGTCGCCCGGCGAGGAGCCCGCGGTCGACGAGCTGCTGCGCGGGCCGGCGCTCGGCCCGGGCTACGCGCCGACCAGGGTGGAGGGCGGGGCCGCCTGGTACGCCGGGGTGATGACCGCCCTGCGCGGGCTGGCCCGGCTGCCGGGGGTACGGCTGCTCGGCGATCCGGAGGAGATCGCCGTGATGTTCGACAAGCGGCGGGCGCACACGGTGCTGGCCGCCGCCGGGGTGCCGGTGCCCCGCGCGCTCGACACGCTCGGCGCGGACGTCACCGGCTGGGAGGAGCTGCGCGAGCGGCTGCGCGCCGCCGGACTGCGCCGGGTCTTCGTCAAGCCCGCGCACGGTTCCTCCGCCTCGGGGGTGGTGGCGCTGGAATTCGGCCCGCGCGGGCAGGTCCTGGCCACCACCTCGGTCGAGCTGGCGGGCGGGCAGTTGCACAACTCGCTGCGGGTCCGGCGCTACCGGGACGAGCGGCAGGTCGCCGGGCTGGTCGACCGGCTGGCGCCGGACCGGCTGCACGTCGAGCAGTGGATCCCGAAGGCCTCGCAGTCCGGCCGCTCGGCAGACCTGCGGGTGGTGGTGGTCGCCGGACGGGCCACCCACGCGGTGGTGCGGACCAGTTCCCAGCCGATGACCAATCTGCACCTCGGCGGCGCCCGGGGCAGCCTCGACCTGGCCCGGGAGGCCGCCGGGGCCGCCTGGCCGGCCCTGCTGGAGACGGCGGAGCGAGCGGCCGCCTGCTTCCCGGACTCCCCGATGGTCGGCGTGGACGTGCTGCCCGCCTCGGGCTGGCGGCGGGCGCTGGTCTGCGAGGTCAACGCCTTCGGCGACCTGCTGCCCAACCTCACCGGACTGCCCGGCGGCCCGGCCGAGGGCCTCGACACCTACGGCGCCCAGCTCGCCGCCCTCCTGGCACGACCCGACGCCCGGACCGGACCACCCGGCCTGCGGCCGGACACCCGCCCGGCACCGACGAACCACCAGATCATGGAACCGACCCGATGAACCAGCACACACCCCACCGAACCACCGACCGGACGCCCGACCCGGCGAACCGCCCCGCCCCCGACATGAACGCCGTCGTGGGCAGCCACGACCTGCTCCTCGTCACCCTGGACACGCTGCGCTTCGACGTCGCGGAGGAACTGGCCGCCGCCGGGCGGATCCCGAACCTCGCCGCGTTCCTGCCCGGCGGCCGCTGGGAGCGCCGGCACTCGCCCGGCAGCTTCACCTACGCCTCCCACCAGGCGATCCTGGCCGGTTTCCTGCCCACCCCGGCCTCTCCGGACGGACCGCACCCGCGTCTGTTCGCCGCCCGCTTCGCCGGGTCGGAGAGCACCGCGCCGCGCACCTGGGTCTTCGACGCGCCCGATCTGCCGGGGGCGCTCGCCACGGCCGGGTACCGGACGGTCTGCATCGGCGGCGTCGGTTTCTTCAACAAGCAGGGACCGCTGGGCTCCGTCCTGCCCGGCCTCTTCCAGGAGAGCCACTGGGAGCCCTCGATGGGTGTCCCCTCCCCCACCTCGTTCGAGGCGCAGGTCGCCCGGGCCGAACAGGTCGCCGCCGAACAGCCGGACGGACAGCCGCTCTTCCTCTTCCTGAACGTCTCGGCGCTGCACCAGCCCAACTGGTTCCACCTGCCCGGCGCCGACCGCGAGCACGGAGACTCCCGGGAGAGCCACGCCGCCGCCCTGGAGTACGTGGACGCCCACATCGGCCGACTGTTCGCGGCGATGAGCGCCCGCCGCCCGTGCTTCGCGATCGTCTGCTCCGACCACGGCACCGCGTACGGCGAGGACGGCTACACCGGCCACCGGATCGGCCACGAGGTGGTCTGGACGGTCCCGTACGCGCACTTCACCATCCCCGCCCGCCCGACGGCCACCGCCGAGGAGACCTCATGACCACGGCACCGGCGCCGACCGGCCACCCACTCGACCCGACGACCGCGCGGCCACCCGGCCTGACGGCTGACCGGGCGGCCGAGCAGTCGCCCTACCAGTCCTACGTCTACGCCTACCCGCACAAGACCGCGTACCGGCCGCTGCCGGACCGCCCGGCGCTGCGCGAGCTGTGGGCCGGCGAGCCGCAGCACGCGCTCTCGCTCTACCTGCACATCCCGTTCTGCGAGGTGCGCTGCGGCTTCTGCAACCTGTTCACCCGGATCGGCAGCCCCGAGGGCCTGACCACCGCCTACCTGGACGCGCTGGACCGCCAGGCCGGCGCCGTCCGCGAGGCCCTGGCCGACGACGCCCGGTTCGCCCTGGCCGCGTTCGGCGGCGGCACGCCGACCTATCTGACGGCCGCCGAGCTGGAGCGGCTCTGCGACATCGCCGAGCGGCGGATGGGCGCCGACCTACGGGCGATACCGCTCTCCGTGGAGGCCTCCCCCGCCACCGCCACCACCGACCGCCTGGAGGTCCTGGCCGCCCGGGGCACCACGCGGCTGAGCCTGGGCGTGCAGTCCTTCGTCGACGCGGAGGCCCGCTCGGCCGTCCGCCCGCAGAAGCGCGCCGACGTCGAGGCCGCCCTCGGGCAGATCCGCGCGGCCGGCTTCCCGGTTCTCAACATCGACCTCATCTACGGCATCGACGGCCAGGACGAGGCCGGCTGGCTCCGCTCACTGGACGCCGCACTCGCCTGGCAGCCCGAGGAGCTGTACCTCTACCCGCTGTACGTCCGGCCGCTGACCGGCCTGGCCCGGCGCAGCGAGCAGGAGAGCCGGACCGCCTGGGACACCCGTCGGCTCGCCCTCTACCGCACCGGCCGCGACCACCTGCTCGCCCACGGCTACCAGCAGGTGTCGATGCGGATGTTCCGCCGCGCGGCCTCCCCGCAGGCCGGGAGCGGCGAGTACGCCTGCCAGACGGACGGCATGGTCGGCCTCGGCTGCGGAGCCCGCTCCTACACCTCGCGGCTGCACTACTCCTTCGACTACGCGGTGAACGCCACCGAGGTGCGCGGCATCATCGACGACTACGTGGCCACCGAGGACTTCGGACGGGCCGAGGTCGGCCGGTCCATGACCGCCGAGGAGGCGCGTCGGCGGCATCTCGTCCAGTCGCTGCTCCAGGCCGAGGGCATGCCGCTGGCCGAGTACCGGGCCCGCTTCGGCGGCACGCCGGCCGAGGACTTCCCGGCCGAGCTGGCCGCGTTCGGGGCCCGCGGCTGGCTGGCGGACGACCCGCTGCGGCTGATGCTCTCGCCGGAGGGGCTGGCGCACTCGGACGCGGCCGGTCCGATGCTGTTCTCGCCCGAGGTCCGGGCGCTGATGGCCGACTACGAGGTGAAATGACCTTCCTCGGCATGCCCACCACCGCGCCGGAGCCCGGCACCGAGGCCGGTACCGGCGCCGGCCTCGATCTGACCCTGCTCTACCGGGGCCCGCTGTCCTCCTGCGACTACGACTGCCCGTACTGCCCGTTCGCCAAGCGGCGTGACACGCCCGGGCAACTGCGCGCCGACCGCGCCGCGCTGGAACGGTTCACCGGGTGGGCCGCGGAGCGCGCGGGGACCGGAGACACCCTGGCGCTGCTGTTCACGCCGTGGGGCGAGGGGCTGGTGCGGTCCTGGTACCGGCGGGCGCTGGCCGAGCTGAGCCGCCTGCCGCACGTCCGGCGAGTGGCGATCCAGACCAACCTCAGCTGCCGCACCGACTGGCTGGCCGAGGCCGACCTCGCCACCCTGGCGCTCTGGGTGACGTACCACCCCGGGCAGGTCGGGCACGACCGCTTCCTCGCCAAGTGCCGCGAACTCGACGCCCTGGGAGTGCGGTACAGCGTCGGCGTGGTCGGGCAGCCGGAGCACCTGGCCGAGGCCCGCCGGCTCCGCGCCGCGCTCGCCCCGGCCGTCTACCTGTGGATCAACGCCGCCGAGGGCCGGACCTACACCGACGCCGAGGCCGCCGACTGGACGGCCCTGGACCCGCACTTCGGCTACAGCCGGCACGCCCACCCCAGCGCGGGCCTGCCCTGCCGCACCGGCGAGTCCGTGCTCTCGGTGGACGGCGACGGTACCGTCCGCCGCTGCCACTTCGTCCGCGACGAACTGGGAAATCTCTACGACGGCTCGTACCGCACCCAACTGCGTGCCCGCGGCTGCCCGTTGCCGGTCTGCGACTGCCACATCGGCTATGTGCACCTGGAGACGCTGCCGCTGTACGACGTCTTCGCGGGCGGCGTGCTGGAACGAGTGCCGCACGGCTGGTGAAAACCCGTTCGCGCCCTCACCCGGTGGCGGCCCGGGAAGGCCCTGGAAGGCCCGGGGCGGTCAGTGCTGGACGGTCGTCAAGAGCGAGAAGTCGGCGAAGTACGCGTGCTGGGTGCTCGTCGGGCCCCAGGTGGTGTCGTGGCCGCCGTAGAAGGTCGAGAAGAACACCCCGCCGAACGGGACGGACAC
Organism: Kitasatospora sp. NPDC088351; assembly: GCF_040685575.1. Classification (NCBI taxonomy): domain Bacteria; kingdom Bacillati; phylum Actinomycetota; class Actinomycetes; order Kitasatosporales; family Streptomycetaceae; genus Kitasatospora; species Kitasatospora sp. NPDC088351. Next base: position 95,704 of record NZ_JBFBIL010000016.1, read on the forward strand.
TTCCGGTCCGGCTCACACTTCGCCGGATCGTGCGGCGGGACACCCCTGACCCTCGTCAAGCAGTACATCGAGAACCAGCAGCGCCCCGCCCGACCGTCACCACGGAGGCGCAGAACCCTCCGCCGCTTCGCGCCCCCGGTCCAAGGACGGCCTTCACCCCAGCCCGAAGGGCGGAACACTGGCCAAGATCAGAAGTAGACCTCACCGTTGTCCGGCGCGGAGGAGTTGCCCCGCCACATGTACCGGGTGGACCAGCCGTTCCCGTGGTTGCCGCCGGACTCGTCGCCGATGGTGCCGCCGTACAGGCCGGGCAGCTTGCCGGCCTTGCCCCAGTCCTGCCCGGCGGGGAACTTGAGGGAGTACTTCAGGTCGAGGGTCGCCGACTTGGCCAGACCGGCCAGGCCCAGGGCCTTGAGGCCGGTGTGGAACTGCCCGCCGCCGGGATTCGGGCAGTCCGTGCACGAGCTGGCGGACGAACCGGCGCCGTACGTCACCCGGAGCGCGGAGCCGTCGCCCGGCCCGCCCGGGGAGGTGACGGCGCTCAGCTGCGCACCGCCCCAGGACCCGGCGGCGGCACCCCGGACGGCCCGCCAGGCCGCGGTGCCGTACCCCGTGCACTGCCCGCCCCAGGCCGGAGCGCCGGCGCGCGCCGCACCTGCCGTACCGGTGGTCAGCGGGGTGGCGGCCAGAACGGCCGAGGCGGCGAGCCCGGTTCGGCGGCGCGGCCCGGGTGTCCGGCGCGACGTCATGTTCGTTCTCCTGCAAGGCGCAACGCATTACCGTCAGTTAGTGGGTTTCCTGACTTTCCGCCACTGTCAAGAAGCCTGGGGCCTTGCATCACAGACCGGAACCCGATCCGGCGTACAAGCCGGGGCGTGAGCAGCCGATACATGTGCGCCGTATGCACCGAGCGCCCCCTCCTTCGCCCTTGCCGAATCTGTTGGTCGGGCGCTCACTGAGTACTGAGCATCGCCTTCCGGTCATATCTCAGGCCCGGGCCTTGAGCCGGAGCGGTGGTTTCAGGCGGAGGTACGGCCATGTCGGCATCGAATGCTGAACCGATTGCCATCGTGGGTATCGGGTGCCGGTTCCCGGGCGGTGTGGAGTCAGCTGCCGGCCTGTGGAGGCTCGCGGCCGCCGGACGGCGGACGGTGGGCCCGGTACCTGTCGACCGCTGGGACGCCGCGCGGCTGGCGGCTGTCCACGATCCGGATGACGCGGTGCGGGCCGGGCTGGGCTGCTTTGTGGAGGGGGATGTCTGGGCGTGGGATCCGGTGGCGCTGTCGGTGGCGCCGGCGGAGCAGGACTGGGTGGATCCGCAGTTCCGGCTGCTGGCGGAGGTGGCCTGGGAGGCGGTGGAGCACGCCGGAATTCCGCTTGCACGGTTGCGGGGGTCGCGAACAGGCGTGTATGTGGGCACCTATGCGCCGGACAATCTGTTCCGTGAGGCGCGGCCGGTCGAGGACGCCCCGAACAGCCCGTACTTGTTCGGCAATTTCACAGCAGGGGCCGCCGGGCGGGTGGCGTTCGCGATGGACCTGCGCGGCCCGGTCATGGTGGTCAGCACGCACTGTTCGTCCGGGCTGGTGGCGGTGGATACGGCGTGCGGGGCACTGACGCTGGGCGAGTGCGATACGGCGCTCGCGGGTGCGGTGCTGCTGATGATCTCGCCGGAGACGCAGTACTACGAGGCCCCGCTGCTGCTGTCGCGGCGCGGTGCCTGCCATGCCTTCGACGCGCGGGCCGACGGATACGTGCGCGGTGAGGGGGCGGGAGTGCTGCTCCTCAAGCGGCTGGTGGACGCGCGGCGGGAGGGGGACCGGGTGCTGGCGGTGATCCGCGGCAGCGCGGTCAACAACGACGGGCAGTCCAGCCGGCTGACCGCGCCGTCCACGCTGATGCAACAGCAGCTCTTCAGAGACGCCGTCGGCAAGGCCGCGGTCGATCCTGGTGAGGTGGGGCTGGTGGAGGCGCACGGCCCGGGGACCGCGGTCGGCGACCCGATCGAGTACAGCTCGATCGACGCCGTCTACGGCCGGGGAAAGGGCCGGTGCGCGCTGGGTTCGGTGAAGACCAACATCGGGCACTCGGAGCCGGTCTCCGGGATCGCCGGAACCATCAAGGCGGTCGAGTGTCTGCGGCGTGGCGTGATCCCGCCCAACCTCAACTTCGACCAGTGGAACCCCTCGATCCCGCGCGACCGGGAATCCCGGCTGTTCGTGCCGACCGCCCTGACACCGTGGCCGGTCGACACGCGCACACGGCTGGCCGCCGTGTGCTCCTACGGGGTGACCGGTACCAACGCGCACCTGGTGTTGGAGGCCGCCCCCGCACGCCTGCGGCCCCGTCGCCCGCGCCCGGCGTCGCCGCAGAGCGCTGAAGAGTCCTTCTTGCTGGCGGTGTCGGGCGGTTCACCACAGTCCCTTGCGCTGGCGGCGGCCCGGCTGGCCGACTGGGCGGAGGGCGAGGGTGCCGGCACCGGCCTGCTCGACGTCGCACACACCCTGGCGTTGCGCCGTTCGCCGGCGGACCACCGCCTGGGCATCGTCGCCCGCGACCACCGTGAACTGGCGGTGCGGGCCCGCGCCTTCGCCTCAGGCCGGGAGGCCGAGGGGGTGGTCTCGGGTGTGCCGGTGCTGCCGCCTTCGCATCCGGGGCCGGTGTTCGTGTTCACCGGGCAGGGTTCGCAGCGGGCCGGGATGTGCCAGGGCCTGCTGCGCGGTGAGCCGGTGTTCCGGGCCGCGATCGAGGAGATGGAACCGCTGGTCACCCGGGAAGCAGGATTCTCCCTGTGTGAAGTGCTCACCCGCCCTGAGGAGTTGGTGGGTCTGGCGCGTATCCAGCCCACCCTCTTCGCCGTCCAGGTCGCCCTCGCCGGGCTGTGGCGGTCCTGGGGAGTCGAACCGGTCGCGGTGATCGGGCAGTCGCTCGGCGAGGTCGCGGCGATGGTGGTGGCGGGCGGGCTGGGCCTGGCCGAGGGGGTGGAAATCATCTGCCGGCGCTCCGCACTGCTGGCCACCATCTCCGGCGGGGCGATGGCCTCGGTGATGCTCGGCGCACCGGAGGTGCAGGCCGCCATCGACGACGCCGGCGCCGACGGGGTCACGTTGGGGGTGCTCACCTCCCCGGACAGCACGGTCGTCTCCGGCGATGCCGCCCAGATCGCCGCCCTGGCCGCACGGTGGGAGGCCGCCGACGTCGTGGTGAAGCCGATCGACGTGGACGTGGCGTCCCACTCGCCCGAGGTCGACCCCATCCTGGACCGGCTGCGCACCGCCCTGGCCGATCTCCCGCAGGCACGGCCCGCGGCCACCTTCTACTCCACCGTCACTGACGATCCACGGGTGCCCGGGGAGCTGGGAGGGGAGTACTGGGTGCGCAACCAGCGCGAAACGGTACGCTTCCACGCCGCCGTCTCAGCCGCTCTGGCCGATGGCCACCGGCTGTTCATCGAGTGCACGGCCCATCCCCTGGCGGTCCGGCCCATCCTGGACACCGCCCGCCACCACGGCATCCACGATGCCGTCGCCCTGGGAAGCCTGCGTCAGGGCAGCGACGACCAGGACGCCTTCCTCACCCACCTCGGCCGGCTGCACGCGGCCGGCTACGACGGCATCGACTTCTCCTCCCACTACGGCCACGGCCAACTCGCCGAGGTGCCCGGCACGGCCTGGCACCGCACCCGCCGCGGCGGTGACACCACCCCCTACCGGCTCGTCGCCCCGTACCTGGTCGGCGCAGCACAGCACCCGTTGCTCGGCGGCTCCGTCCACGACCCCGACCACCCGGAACGGTTCCTGTGGCAGACCCCCCTCGGCCCGGCCCGGCTGCCCTGGCTGGACGACCACAAGGTCGCGGACGTACCGGTGCTGCCCGGTACCGGCATGGTGGAGATGATGCTCGCCGCCGCAGCCCGCGTCTTCGCCACCGACCGCGTCAGCGTCCACGACGTGACCATAAAAAGCCCGCTGATCCTGGACCCCGAACCCCTGGTCACCACCCGTCTGGTCCACGACGGCGACAGCGCGCACGTCGAAATCCTCTCCCGGACCGAGGACGGGGCCACGGTGGTCCACGCCCATGGCACCGTGCGTCCTCTCGACGGCGCCGAAGGCGCCCCGCCGCCCATCACCCTCGGTCCGGCCGTGCAGGGGTGGCAGGACAGCGATCCGGCCGACCTGTACCGCGTTTTCCGCGAGCGCCACAACGTCCACCACGGCCCGGCCTTCACCGCCATCGAACACATCAGGATCCACCCCACCGAAGACCGGGCCACCTCCTCACTGCGCACCCACGCCAGTGCCCGTGTCTCGGCCTGGATGATGTCCCTGCACCCGGCCCTGCACGACGAACTCGTCCAGACGGTGGTATCGCTGTGGCTGGCCCACCGGGCCACCAGCCCCGGCCCCGTCGTCGTCGCCGGCTTCGACGAGGTCCGCGTCTACGGGCCCACCGCCCACGTCCGGACCGCCCTGGTCGAACTGCACCACGCCGACGATCTGACCTGCACCTCCTCCGGAAAACTGGCCACCGCCGACGGCACCGTGGTCGCCGAAGTCCGCGGCCTGCGCCTGTCCAACATCACACCCTCAGCCGAACGCTTCGCCACCCGCCTGGCCCATCTGACCTGGCAGCCCGAACCCGCCGTCCCGTCGGCCACCCCGCTGGGGCAGACGGGCCAGGCGGGCTGGGCCGTGCTCGCGGCCGACGGGGAAGGCCGGCCCGCCGAACTCGCCCGGGCGATGACGCGACGGGGTATCGCGTGCCGCCTGCTGCCCCACGACACCGGTCCGCTGGCGGCAGCGCTTCCCTCGCCGTGCACCGGCGTCGTCCTCGCCGTCGGCACCGGAGCCACGACAGCCGATCCAGCCGGTGCGGCCCGTGAGCAGGTCGCCCGCGCCATCACGGTGATCCAGCAACTCACCGCCCTGGACCACCCGCCACGGCTGTGGATCCTCACCGGCCCACAGGCACCGGACCGGACATCGCTGACCGGGGCCGGGCTACCCGGACTGCTGCGCACGGCCGCCTACGAACACCCCGAACTCGCCCCCAGCAGTATCACCTTCGACACCGGCACCCCTTGGGACCGGCTCATCGACGAACTGCTCGACTCCGCCCAGCCGGTCACCGAACTCGCTTACCACGGCGGCCGGCGACACGTCGCCCGCCTCCACGCGGGCGCCGACACCCCCACGCTCCCGGCCGACCCGCCCGCCGGCCCGGTACGCCCCGGTGCCGCCTACCTGGTCACCGGCGGCCTGGGCGGCCTCGGCCTGCTGACCGTCACCTGGCTCGCCCGGCGTGGCGCCGGCCGCGTGGTGATCAGCGGCCGCTCCGCCCCCGGCACCCGGGCACGGGCCGCCCTCGCCGCCCTGCGTACCGGTGGCACCGACATCCGCGTCGTGCGCGGTGACATCGCCGACCCCCGCACGGCCGAGCGGTGCGTCGTCGCCGCCACCCAGGGCCGGATGACGCTGCGCGGCGTCCTGCACGCCGCCGGCGTCGTCGAGGACGCCGCCCTCGGCAACCTCCGTCCCGACCTGCTTCAGCGGGTATGGCGCGGCAAAGCCGAAGGAGCCTGGGCCCTGCACCGGGCCACCGCCGACATCGAGCTGGACTTCTTCGTTCTCTACTCGTCGGTCGCCTCGCTGATCGGCTCACCCGGGCAGGGCGCCTACGCGGCCGCCAACGCCTTCCTCGACCAGCTGACGGCCTGGCGCCGCGCCCGGGACCTGCCCGCCACCGGCATCCACTGGGGTGCCTGGAGCGAAGTCGGACGCGGACAACACCTCGCCGACCGGGGACTGATCACCATCACCCCCGTCGACGGCATCGACGCCCTCGAACGCATCCTGACCGCAGGATTCCGGCAGATCGCCTACTCCCCGCTCGACCTCGACCAGTGGACCGCCCCCTACCCTGCCCTGCGCCACTCCACCCTGCTCACCCCACTCCTGACCTCCGGCCAGGACGACGGCGGGCAGGCGCCGGTGCGCGAGGAACTCCTGACCGCCGAGGGCGAAGGAGCGCGCCGGGAGCTGCTGGAGTCCTTCATCATCGACTGCGTACGCGAGCTCCTCGGCGGCACCACCCATCACATCGGCCCCCACACCAGCATGGTCGTCCTCGGTATGGACTCCCTCGGCGCCGTCCAGCTGCAACAGCGCATCCAGCGAGCCCTCAGCATCACCGTCAAACCCGGGGTGATCTGGGTCAACCCCACCCCCGCGGGCCTCGCTCACTGGCTCATGGGACACCTGGGCCTCGGCACCGGCGGGCCTGACAGCGACGCGGAAGAGCGATCCGCGACCGCCCCCGGTCCTGAGCCGCCTCACCACCTCACACAGGGGTGACAGCACATGCCGTACGAGAGCACCTTCCCGGCCCGTCGGGCCAAAGAGCCTGCCGCCCCCGCCGGGGGACGGCACAGCCGTTGGCGCCGCCCGCCCGTGTGCTGGGCAGCGTTCGGCCTCCTGTGCGTTCTCTTCCAGATCTGGGTGCTCGCCCGCTGGGCAGCCGACGGCAACCTGCACGCCTGTTCCTCAGGCGGCTACACGATGTCGGCGGGGATGAAGCTCGCCACCCGGATCGAGGACGCCGTGGCCCTGGCGGGCTCTGTCCTGCTGATCGTGGTGGCCTGGCGGCAGTCCCGCAAGGCCGGACACATCACGCTGTCCGCCGCACTCGTCACGGGCTACTTCCTGGTCTGGTGGACCGACCCCTATTCCGGCAGCTTCCACCACACGGTCAGCGCGAACCGGTACGACGTCAACCTCGTCTCCTGGGGCCCCTACCTGCCCGGATGGCACGGCCCGACCCCGCAGACCGAGACCTTCCTGGAAAACGGCGCCTACCCCTGGGTCGTTTTCTGGATCTTCATGGCCCTGGGCATCGCCGCGCTCCTGCGTCGGTACAGGCCCCGCTGGTCACGGGCCCGCACCGCAGCGGCGACCGTCGTGATCAGCCTGATCTGCGACATCCCCATGGAGCACGCCTACATGCGCTTCGGTGGCTACGGCTACCCCCGCGCACTGCCGTATCTCACGCTCTTCGAAGGCCACTGGTACCAGCTCCCCCTCACCTCACCACTGTGCCTGGTCCTCCTCGCCGCACTGCCGGTGCTGCTGATGACCTTGTACGCGGGACCCGGCCGGGAAGCCTGGCTGCTGGAAGGCTCCCTGTCCCTCCCGCCACGCGCCCAGCCGTGGATCCGGCTGCTCGCCGGCGTCGGCTTCGCCACCGTCTGCATGCTCGCGCTCCAGCTCGTCATGCTCCTGGCCTCCTTGGTCAGCCACCCGATCGTGCTTCCCTCATGGTTCGACCTTCCCCGGCCGTAGGCCGCGCCCGACGCCGCGGGCACGCCGTCGTGATCGGGGCGGGCATCGCCGGGCTGCTCGCGGCCCGCGTCCTGGCCGAGACGTTCGAACACGTCACCGTTGTCGAACGGGACCGGCTCACCGACGCGCCCACCCCCCGGCCCGGGGTTCCCCAGGGCAGACACGCCCACGCGCTGACCACCCGCGGCGCCCAGGCCATCGAGGAGCTGTTCCCCGGCATCCGCGACGAACTCACCGCCGAGGGCGCCCCCGTCTTCGACTTCTGCCGGCAGGCCCGGCTCCACCTCCCCGCCGGGCGACCCGAGCCGGTCACCTCCGGCATCCTCGTCCAGCCCGTCAGCCGGCCCCTGCTCGAAACCACCATCCGCTCCCGCGCCGCCGCCCTGCCCGGCCTGCGGATTCTGGACCGCCACACCATCACCGGACTGCACTTCGACAGACCGCTCCGGGTGAACGGCGTCCTCCTCCGACCACGGCAGCCGCCCGGAACTGCCACCCGGCTCCTGGATGCGGACCTGGTCGTCGACGCCTCCGGCCGTACCTCGCGTCTGCCCGACTGGCTCACCGCCGACGGCCTCCGGCCGCGCCCCTCGCAGACGGTGATCGATCCCGGTATCGGCTACGCCAGCCGCCTCTTTCGGGCGCCCCCGGGCTCGCACCCGCCGTGGCAGGCCCTCCTCGTGCCGCTGCGTGCCCCCGACACACCCCGCGGCTGCTTCGCCCTGCATATCGAGCACGACCGATACCTGATCACCCTCCAAGGGGCCTCCGGACACCACCCGCCAAACGACACAGCCGGGTTCGAAGCCTTCGCGGCATCGCTCAACTGCGGCCTCGACGACGCCCTGAACAGCATGGAACCCACCTCGGGAATCGCACGCTACCGCCACACCGCCAACCGGCGCATGCACTACCACCGCCTGCGCCCATGGCCCGACGGACTCATCGCGCTGGGAGACGCCGCCTGCGTCTTCAACCCCCTCTACGCCCAGGGCATGACCGTCGCCGCCCTCGAAGCCCACCTTCTACGACACCTGCTGGCCAACCAGCCGCCCGGCGGACCACACGACTTCGCCCGCCACTTCCAACGGCACCTCAACCGCACCACCCGCTGGCCCTGGGCCATGGCCACCCTCAGCGACCGCGCCTGGCAACCCGACCAGCACACGCCACTGGCGGCCCGCGCCGCGCAACGCTACCTTCGCGCCTGGCAGGACCTCATCCCCGACCACCCCGCGATGTACACCGACTACATCAGGGTCGCCAACATGCTCACCGGCCCAGCCACCCTCGCCCGCCCCCGCAACCTGCTGCTCGCCCTCCGCTCGGGCTCCGCCTCAAGGCCCTCCGCGCACCCTGCGGACGGCCCGGGCACAAGAAGGTCAGACACCGGCCGGAGTACCGGTGGGTCCGGGTCGGTCGCGGGAGTCGGGCAGGCCCGCGAAGCGCACGGTCGGCTCGAAGTTGGCGCGACGGGCCGCGCGGCGGAAGACGGTGAGGACGGCCGGGCCGACGATGAGGACGCACAGGCCGGTGGTGACGGCGCGGCCGGTGTCCCAGCCGAGCGAGGTGGCGAGGTCGAAGAGCAGGTAGCGGTGCCACTGTTCGGTGAAGGGAAGCCCGGGCAGGTAGGCGATCGAGCTGTTCGGGTCGGTGGAGAACGGCCAGAAGGAGAGGTTGAGCAGAAAGCCGAAGAGATAACCGGAGACGGCGCCGTAGCCGGCCAGCATCAGCACCTCCCACCTCCGCCGGAGCTTCGGCAGCAGCCCGGCGAGCATGCCGACGAAGGCGCAGCCGAACATCTGGTAGGGCATCCAGGGGCCGACTCCGCCGGTGATGAGGGCGGAGGCGAAGAGCGAGGTGCAGCCGAGGGTGAAGCCGAAGCCGGGGCCGAAGACGCGGCCGGCGAGGACGAGGATGAAGAAGACCGTCTCGACTCCCGCCGTGCCCGCGCCTAGCGGCCGCAGGCCCGCGTTGACGGCGGACAGGACGCCGAGCATGGCGAGCGCCTTGGCGTCGATGCCGCCGGCGGAGATCTCGGCGATGACGACGGCGAGGACCAGGATCAGCAGGGCGCCGAAGATGAGCGGCGGCGCGTAGGAGGAGCCGAACGTTCCCGGGGCGACGACGAACGGCCAGGTGAAGGCGGTCAGGCCGATGAACGCGGCGAGGGCCACGACGATGCGGGCCCGGCCGGGGATCCGGACGGCCGCCCGGGTGGGGGCGGTCACCGGCCGGCCTCCAGCCCGCCCAGGGCCCGGGCGACCTGACGGCTGGTCAGATAGGGCAGCGGGGCGAGGATCTTGGCGGTCTGGGGGGCGAAGGTGGGTGAGGCGACGATCACTTCGGCGGTCGGGCCGTCGGCGACGGTCTCGCCCTCGGCCATCACCACCACCCGGTCCGCGGCCGCGGCGACGAACTCGACGTCGTGGGTGGAGACGACGACGGTGTGCCCGTCGGCGGCGATCCCGTCGACGATGCCGATCAGCGCCTCCTTCGCGTGGTAGTCCAGTCCTCGGGTGGGTTCGTCCAGCAGGACCACCTCCGGCGCGGCGGCCAGCTGGACCGCCAGGACCAGGGCCAGCTTCTGCCCCTCGGAGAGGTCGCGGGGGTGGGTGCCGTCGGGGATGCCGGGGGCCAGCCGGTCCAGGATCCGCCGGCCGGCCGGCGCCGGCCGGCCCGCGGCGTCCTGGTCCGCCTGGGCCAGTTCCTGGGCCACCGACTCCAGGTAGAGCAGGTCCGTCGGGGTCTGCGGGACCAGCCCGACGAGTTGGCGGGCCTCGACGGCCGGGAGCCGTTTCGGGTCCCTGGCCGGTCCGCCTTCGGCCCGGGCGACCTTGACGGTGCCGCCCTGCCGCGGGCCGGAGCCCTGCAGGGCCCAGAGCAGGGAGGACTTGCCGGAGCCGTTGCGGCCCATCAGCGCGGTGACCTGGCCGGCCCGCAGCTCCAGGTCCACCTCCCGGACGGCGGCCACCTGGCCGTAGCGCACGACGATCCGCTCGGCGGTCAGCACCGTCCGTCCTCCGGCGGGTTCGCGGCGCGGCGGCGGGGCGGGGTGGCCGGAGAGGCGTTCCCTGAGCGGTGCGGCGGCCCGGCGGGCGTCGCGGACGGACAGCGGCAGCGGGTGCCAGCCGGCCAGCCGGCCGAGGTCGACGACCGGTGGCGCGATCGCCGTGCCGGTGAAGATCTCGGCGGGCGGTCCGTGGGCGACGGTGCCGTCACCGGGGAGGTAGGCGACGCGGTCGGCGTACTGGACGACCCGTTCCAGGCGGTGTTCGGCGAGCAGGACGGTGACGCCGAGGTCGTGCACCAGCCGGGTGACGGCCGCCAGGACCTCTTCGGCTGCGGTCGGGTCGAGTGCGGAGGTGGGCTCGTCCAGGACCAGGACCCGGGGGTGGGCGGTGAGCACGGAACCGATGGCGACGCGCTGCTGCTGTCCGCCGGAGAGCTCGTGCAGCGCGCGGTACCGCAGGTCGGCGAGGCCGAGCAGGTCGAGGGTCTCCTCGACGCGTTTGCGCATCGTCTCCGGGGGGATCGCCAACTGCTCCATGGCGTAGGCGAGTTCCTCCTCGACGGTGTCGGTGACGAAGCCGGCCAGCGGGTCCTGTCCGACCACGCCGACCACGTCGGCGAGTTCGCGCGGCGGGTGGTGGGCGGTGTCCCGGCCGTCGACGGTGACCCGGCCCGACAGGGTGCCGCCGGTGAAGTGCGGGACGAGGCCGTTGACCGCGCCGAGCAGGGTGGACTTGCCGGCGCCGGTGCGCCCGACCACCAGGCAGAGTTCGCCCTCCGGGATGTGCAGGTCGACGTCGCGCAGTGTCGGTGCGGCCGCGCCCTCGTACACCACGCCGACCTGGTCGAAACGGATCACTTGGTCACCTCGGTGTGCGTGCGGCCGCCGGTACGGCGGTCCCCGGTGGTACGGTCGGCGGCCCGCTGCCGGGGCACGGCCGGGGGTTCGGGTGTGCGGCCCGGGGGCGGGGCGATGACCCCGGCGGCACCGGCCAGCAGCAGGGCCAGCACGGGGACGACCGGCAGGCTCGGCCAGCTCAGCGGGTAGAGCGACGGGTTGAGGTCGGTGGCGTCGTACCCCACGGTGACGAACAGCAGGGTCGCGGCCGCCACTCCGCAGCCGGCGACGCCCCACTCGGCGGACCGCCACGGGTCCGGCCGGTAGGTGGTGCGGCATACCCGTCGGCCGCCGAGCGCCAGGCCGGCCGCGCACAGCAGCGAGCCCGCGAGCAGGGCCGGCAGCCCCAGCGCGGCGGGGGCGGTTCCGTCCAGCAGCCCGTACACGCCCGCGCAGAGACCGATCATGCCGAGCAGCATCAGCGCGCCGGTGGCCCGGCGGGACGCGCGGGTGGCGGTGCCGGAGCGGCCGTAGCCCCGGGAGTCCATCGCTGCGGCCAGGTGCAGCGAGCGTTCCAGCGCGTCCTCCAGCACCGGGACGACGATGCTGCGCAGAGCCCGGATGCCCTTGCTCCGCCCGGCGCGCAACCGCCTCGCGCGAACCACCCGTTGGACGCTCTGCACCAGCTGCGGGGCGACGCTGATCGAGACCGTCACGGCCACGCCCAGCTCGTAGAGGGCGCCGGGGAGCACGCGCAGGGCCCGTTTGGGATTGGCCAGGGTGTTCGCCGCGCCGATGCAGCAGAGCAGGCAGGCGAGCCGCAGGCCGTCGGTGGCGGCCGAGAGGGTGGCCTCCAGGGAGACCGGGCCGCCGATCCGGATGCCCGCGTACCAGTCGGGGGTGGGGATGTGCGGGAGCGAGAAGAGCAGGTGGTCGTGGGGGGTGATGCCGGTGGCGAAGACGCACCGGAAGACCACCCGGATCGCCACCACGGTCAGGGCGAGCCACAGGTAGTACTTGAAGCCGCGGGCCCACGGGGCCTCGGTACGGCGGGCGGTGACCACGTAGCCGAGGACGGCGAGCACCAGGAACAGGAGCAGCGGATTGGTGGTGCGGCTGGCCGCGGTGGCCAGGGCCAGGGCCCAGGCCCACCAGGCCAGCGGGTGCAGGTTGCGCGGGAGTCGCCCGGCCCCCGCGGCCCGCCCGGGGGCGGACTGCGGGGACCCGGTGCCGGGTCGGTCGAGCACGGTCACGGAATCACTCGGCCCGTCGGCGGCGGCGCGCGGCGATGACGGTGGCGGTGCCGAGGGCGGCCACGAGCACGACTCCGGCGACCACGGGCGCGATCGGGCCCGCGTCGTGCGGGGCGTCGGCGACCGGGGCGGCGTTCACCACGGCCGGACCGCCGGCGTCGGCGGACGGGGCCGGGGTCGCCGGGTCCGTGGACGGCGGTGGTGCGGTGTCGGTGGCCGACGGGGTGTCGGACGGAACCTGGGCAGGGGTCTCGTCGGGCGCGGGCACGGACGCGGCCGGATCGGGTGCGGGGGTGGTCTGCTCGGGCAGCCCGGCCGGCGGGATCGCCGGTTCGGTACGGCCCGTGCCTCCCGGGGTCCCGGCGGCGGGCGGACGTTTCGTGCCGCCGCCACCGGTGCCTCCGGTGCCGCCGGTGACCGAACCGCCGGACGTCCCCCCGGTGCCGCCGCCGGTGCCGCCACCGCCGGCGGTGCCGCCACTACCGGAGCCACTGCCGCCGGCCGAACCGGCACCGGCCGGCGGCCTGGGCGGCTCCGGGGTGGCGGCCGCTCCGCCGTCCGGTGCGGTGTTGTGCGCGCGGACGGTGTCGGGCGAGAAGGCGGGACGTCCTTCGGTGCCCTCGATGTTGGTCCCGCCGAAGATCCACAGGTCGACGCTGCCGGGCTTCGGCCGATAGCTCATCGCGCCGAGCTGGCTGTACGACCAGGTGTTCTCACCCGGGTCCGCGTGCCAGTACGACCAGTAGGCCGTGGCGGGCGGTGTGAGGACGCACTTCTCCTGATCCGGGGTGGGGAACTGCTTGCCGCCCTGGTAGCCGCTGTAACCGATCCGGCAGATGAACGCCGGGCCGTCGTGCCCCGTCCCGGTGGTCTTCCAGCCCCCCTGGTTGAGCAGGGTGTAGCCGGTGGTGGGGGTGGTGCCGCAGGAGCGCAGCAGCGGGCCGCCCCACTTGCCGAAGTCGACGGCGAGCACCACGCCGGAGGTGGTGGTGCACTGTTCGATCGGCAGCGGGGCCGCCACCGCCGGGGCAGCCGCCACCCCGAGCCCGCCGAAGGCGAGGGCGAGCGTCGTGGCAACGGCCCCGAGCAGCCGGCCGGTCCGCCGGATCACCGGTGGCGCCCGGGTGCGGAGGCCGCGCGGCGGCGGGCGGCGAGGACGGCTGCGGCTCCGGCGCCGACCAGCAGCCCGGCGGCTGCCATCAGGGCCGGTGTGTCCGTCCCGGTGCGGGCGAGGCTGCCGCCGTCGGCCGTGCCGGGCACGCGGTTTCCGGGTACGCCGGGCTGGGCCGGGTATCCGGGGTCGCCCGGGACGGGCCCGCCGGACACACCGGGCGTCCCGGTGTCCGCGGTGGCCGGGGCGGTCGGGGCGGTCGTGGGTGAGCCGGTCGGGGCCGGGGATCCGGTCTCCGTCGGGGAGCCCGTCGGCGTCGAACTCGGCGTCGGACTCGGCGTCGCCGTCGGCGAACCGGTCGGAGTGGGCGTGCTGCCGAGGTCCCGCCGGAGGGTGCCGAAGGAGATTCCGGTGGCGCCGCCCACCGCCTGGGTGGAGGCCCGGACGTCCGAGCCGCGCTGTCCGCTCGTGGCGACGTTGAAGCCGCCGTCGCTGTTCTGCTGGCCGGCGAGGAAGTCCAGCGCCTTGGCGATCGGGCCGGCGTAGGCGCTCTGACGCAGCGTCATCCCCTGGATCGCGAGGGCGGCCGAGTTGGTGGAGTCACCGGCCGCGCCGGGGAAGCCGCCGTCGGCCTCCTGCTTGCCGGCCAGCCAGCCGAGGGCCTTGTCCACGGCCTGGGCGCCGTCGTCCCCGGGAGCGAGGGCGAGGGCCATGGCCGCCATGGCGGTGCTGTCCACGTCGGAGTCCCCGGTGGCGGGGATCAGGCTCGGCCAGGAGCCGTCGGCGTGCTGGAGGCTCTTCAGGTAGGCGACCGGCGCGGCGGCCGGCCCGGTCTCCCCGGCGCGCAGCTGGGCCATGATGCCGAGCGCCTGGGAGAAGACCGAGGTGGCGTAGGTGTAGTTGCCGGGCGCCGCGCAGCCGGTGTCCGGGTTCGTCTGGGCGCAGACCGCCGTGGCGAGGGCGGCGATCAGGTCGTGGCCGCCGAAGGCGCGCGGGTCGCGGCCGGTGATCTCGGCGAGCAGCGCCTCCTTGCCGATCGAGCCGCCGCCGGCGTACTCGGTGCCGATGCCCGTCCAGTCGTTGACGGTTCGGTCGCCGGCGTCCTTGCCCTGCTGGTCCAGGAAGTCGACGATCCTGCGCAGGGCCGCGTCGTCCGCGCCGGTGGCGGCGAGGGCGTAGGCGCCGTCGATGGTGAGGCCGAAGTCGGCGAAGGCCGGGAAGGCCTCGTAGTAGTGACCGTCGATCAGGCGTGCCGGGTCGGTCAGGTAGGCGCTGCCCTTGCCGAGATCGGGGGTCTTCCCGGGGTGCGGGCCGGGCGGCGCGGTCGTGGCCGCGTTCGGGTCGTGCCGGACGCCGGTCGGGTCGGTGCCGGTCAGGGCGAGGATGGCCTGTTCGGTGGCGTCCGGGTCGGACTCGGTGGTCGACTCGTCGGTGCCGAAGCCGCCGTCCTGGCCCTGCCGGGCGGCGAGCCAGGTCCTGGCGGCGGTCTGTCCGGCGCTCCGGCCGGTGGCCTTGAGAGCCTGGGCCACGCGGGCGGTGCTGCCGGTGTCGCCGCCCGCGGCGCCGGTGTAGGGGAGGTAGGAGCCGTCGGCCTGCTGGCTCGCGGCCAGTTGGTCGGCGGCCTTCTTCGCCGTCTGCTCGAAGCCGCCGGCCTTGCGCAGGGCGAGAACGGCGAGAGCGGTGCCGGACGGATCGGACTCGCAGTAGTCGCCCGCCACGATCATCGCTCCGGCGATGCCGCCGTCGGCGCACTGGAGCGCCGTGAACCGGGTGAGCGCCGAGGCGGGCGGAGCGACCTCGGCCCGCTGCAGGGCGATGACGCCCAGGGCCTGGACCCAGGGCGAGGCCGCACCGTGGAAGTCCCCGGCGGCGGTGCACTTGCCGTTCTCGCCGGCCGAGGCACAGACGTGGTCGGTGAGCGCGGCGATCAGGTCGCGGCCGCCGAAGGCACGGGGGTTGCCGCCGGTGCTCTCGGCGACCAGGGCCAGCAGCGCGGCGGCCCTGGCGTCGGGCTCGGCGGACGGCCCGTCCGGGAGGAGGAACGCGTCGGTGTGGGCGGCGAGGTAGGCGAGGACCTTGCGCAGGACCGGGTCCTCCGTCCCGGCGGCGGCCAGGGCGATCGCGGTGAGGGACGTCCGGGGGAGGTCGGGGCCCTCGAAGGCCCAGTTCTCCATGTGGTCGCCGTCGACGAGCCGGCCGGCCAGCCAGGCGGCCGCCGCGACGGGGTCGCCCGCGGCGGACGACGGGCCGGTCGGGCTCGGGGACGTCGAGGGGGAGATGGACGCCGAGGGGGAGATGGACGCCGAGGGGGAGGCGGAGGCCGAGGGGGACGGACCGGCGCCGTTCTCGGCGCGGACGGAGTCCGGGGTGAAGGAGGGTGCCCCGCTGGTGCCGCCGATGTCGGTGCCGCCGTACACCCAGGCCTCGACCTCGCCGGGCTTCGGCTTCTGGGTGGCGGCGCCGAACTGGCTGTAGGACCAGGTCTGCCGACCGGGTTCGGCGATCCAGTACGACCAGTACGCGGTAGCCTGCGGGGTGTTGACGCAGAGCTCCTCGGCGGCTGTCGGGTACTGGGTGCCGCTGTTGAAGGTGCCGTTGCCGAGCCGGCAGATGAACGCCGGGCCGTCGTGCTCGGTGCCGGTGGTGGTGAAGCCGGCGTTGTGCAGCAGGTTCATCCCGGTGGTGGGGTGGGCGTCGCAGCCGCGGACGACCCCGCCGCCCCAGTGGCCGAAGTCGACGGCGACGATCGCGCCGGTGGTGGCGGTGCACTCCTCGATCGGGTCGGCGGCCGCGGTACCGGGGTGGCCGAGCAGGACCGTACCGCCCGCGGCGGCAGCGACGGCGCCGGTGGCCAGCAGGGACGTCAGACCCCGGGCTCTGTGACGTGTGCGCGTGCTGTTGACCCTCACCGGCGACTCCCTGATCGGTCGACGGGGTGTCACGGCGCAGCCGACGGCTCCCCGGCATGGGGACCGTCCCGACCGCGTCGTAGTCCTCGACGACGCAAGTGCTTCTGAACAGGCCCTCGGCGCAGGCAGTCCGGCTCATCCGCCCGGAGGGGCGGATCTACGGTTGCGGGTCAGCGCCGGAGTTGGACCGGCTTCCCCTACTGCCGAGGATGAAAAACGGTTCATCAGACCACGCTCCCGCGTCGGCCGTCAATGAGTCGTCATGTCGTCTTGGACACCTCGCCGGTGGCAGCACCGTGCGGTAGCGTCCCCGGTGGCCGAGCGGGGGAACCTGGTGCGATTCCAGGGCTGACGCGCAACGGTATGGGGCGGTTCCGCCGTCCCGAGCCCGAATGCCCGCCCGGCCACGTACCACCGGCGAAAGCCTGCCCACGCGATCCGGGCGGCGGCCGCTCCGGCCGCCGAACTCCCGAGGGAGCCCCGGGGCCCGGAGCCGGGTCGGCGCCCGTCACTCCAAGGAGCCCGCCCCGTGTCGTCCCTCCTCTCCTCCTCGCGCGTCTCCTCCGCGGTGGCCGTCCCGATAACGGCCGGCGCCCTGCTGCTCTCCGCCGTCCCCGCCCACGCGACCGCCACCCCGGCCCAGACAGCCACCTCGAAGAGCACCGGCGTCACCTATCTGAAGTCCCTCCAGGCCGCCGACGGCAGCTACGTCACCGGCGGGGGCCTCTCCGACGAGTGGGCGTTCAGCGCGCTGGCGGCCGCCGGCACCGCCGCGGCGGACGTGGCCCCGGGCGGCGACGCCACCAGGAACGCCCGCCTGGTGTACCGCAACCAGCTCGCCGCCACCACCTGGCCGAGCGCCGCGCCCGTCGTCACCGACTACGAGCGGGGCGTCCTCAACGCCTACGCCGCCGGGATCGACCCCGCGCGCGTCGGCCCCGGCCGCAACCTCATCGCGGACGTCGCCGCCTACTGGCAGACCGCCGAGCCCGGTTACTACGGCCCGTCCGCCAACTTCAACGGCACCGTGTTCGGCCTGCTCGCCCTCGGCGGCGCCAGGACGCAGAGCGGCGCCCAGCGGGTGCCGCAGGCCCTGCTCGACGCCTCGGTCACGGCGGTCCGCGCCAACCAGCACAACGACGGGGGCTGGAACTTCGGCAAGGCCGCCGGCGATCCGGCCGCACTCGCCCAGGCCGGTGACATCGACATGACCGGCGCCGCCATGGCCTCGCTGTGCAGCAGCGGCGTGCCCGGCACCGACCCCGCGATCGTCGCCGCCAAGAACTTCCTCAAGGGCAAGCTCGTCGCCTCCGGCGCCTTCAACTCGATGTTCGGCGCCAACACCGACTCCAACGGCTGGGCCGTCTCCGGTCTCAACGCCTGCGGCATCAACCCCCAGGGCGCCGACTTCACCAGCGGCACCGGCAAGACCCCGGTCGACTTCCTGATCTCCCAGCAGTTCAAGCCCGGTGGCGGCTTCAAGTACCTGCCCACCGACACCGCCCCCTCCCCCTACGCCTCCGTCGACGGGCTGCGTGCGGTCGCCGGGGCGGGCTTCACCGCCACCCCGCCCACCCCGACCACCGCCGGGGAGCCGACCTGGGCCACCACCGGTTCCTTCACCGCCGGCACCGCCGCCCGGCTCGCCCTGGTCGTCGACGACGGCACCGGCTCGCCCAGGGTCTGCGCGGTCACCGTCACCCCGACCGGCACCACCACGACGCTCGGCGCCGTCCTCGACGCCGCCGGGGCGGCGACCCCGAGCGGCTGCGTCACCGCCGTCACGCCGTCCTCCGGCAGCGGCACCGTCACCGCCGTCAACGGCACCGCCAACAGCGGGACTTCCAGCTGGAAGGTGAGCATCGACGGCGCCGCCGCCACCGGCGCCGCCCGCAGCACCGTGATCAGCGTCGGCGACACCGTCTCGCTGCGCTTCGGCAGCTGATCACCGCGCGCCGGACAGCACAAAGGTCCTGGCGCACTCCGGAGTCGACCGCGCATGGCCGGGCACGGCCCCCCGTGCCCGGCCTGTGCGGTCCCGCTCGGCGCCCAGCGTGACGGCCTCGTGGACGGCGCGGGCGGCCCGGGCGCCCCACCGGGAGCGCGGGCCGCCGAACGGCTCGGGCACCTGGCCCGGACCGGCTCGGCGGACCGCCACGCACACCGCGTCCGACGGCGTCCCGGAACAGTCGTACCCGGCCTCCACCAGCGCCTGGACCTTCGCCTCGGTCGCCGTCGCCAGCAGGTTGACCAGACCGGCGTCCGACACCGCGGCGGGCACCACCACCAGGATGTTGATCGTGCCCGGGAATCCGGCCCCGGCCTCCGCGGCCGGGTCGGGGGCGGCCGCCCAGGCCGGCACCCCGATCCCCGTCGTCACCACCGCGGTGACCCCGCCGTCGCAGGCCCAGGTGAAGTCGTCCACCCGCGCGGCGGTCATCAGCCCGGCGCCGGGGCCGCTCAGCCCCAGCCCGGTGGCCAGCCCGGCGAGGTGGCGGTCCGGGTCCATCCGGCCGCACCCGGGCCTGACCTGTGCGTTGACCACCCACTCCCGCTCGCCGAGGCCGCCCCCGAGCACCGCGCTGCTGAGCATCCGCCAGCCTGGACCGGCCCGCCACAGCAGAAGGTGCCGGCACTCACCGTCCTCGAACCGGCAGGACCGCTCGACCTCCACCGCCCCGCCGGTCCGGCCGACCGGTTCGGTGAAGGCCGCCTTCTGCTGCGGGAACGCCATGGAACGGGCCGCCTTCGGGTGAGTTCGGGTGAGAGTGAGCCGGGCCTGGCTGGGCCGGAGCCGCCGGCGGCGTCACGCGGGCGGGCAGCGCGAGCCGTCCGGCCGACCGGAAACCGGGCGACAAGAGTACCGACCGCCCGGGTGCGCGGCGGCGCCGGGCCCGCGTGCACCGGGCCCGGGCGGCTCGTCACCGGGTCGGCGCACCGGCCCGGACGGGCATGCCGGCGAGCGCCCGGCGCAACGCCGCCTCGACGCGGACCGCGTCCGCACTCGCCGACACGTCATGGACCCGAACCGCCCAGGCACCCTTCGCGGCGGCGAGGGCCGAGACGGCTGCCGTAGCGGCGTCGCGCTCCCGGGCGGGCCGGGGCTCGCCGGTCGACGGGTCGGCGAGCAGCGTCCCGAGGAAGCGCTTGCGCGAGGCCGCCACCAGGACGGGACGGCCGAGCCGGGCCCAGGCGTCCAGGCGGGCGAGCAGCGCCCAGTCGTCCTCCCGTCCCTTCGCAAAGCCGAGCCCGGGATCGACGATCAGCTGGGCGGGGTCCGCTCCGGCCGACACCATGGCGTCCAGCTGCCGCGCCACCTCACCGACCACCTCGTCGACCACGTCCTCGTAGTCGGCCAGGCCGTCCATCGCGGCGGAGTGCCCGCGCCAGTGCATCACCACGAAGGGAACCCCCGTCCTCGCCGCGACGGACACCATCAGGGCGTCCGCGCGACCCCCGCTGACATCGTTGATGATCCGCGCGCCGGCCTCCACCGCCGCCTCGGCCACAGCGGCCCGCATCGTGTCCACGCTGACGGTCACTCCCCGCGCCGCCAGCTCCCGGACGACGGGCAGCACGCGGCGCAGTTCCTCCTCCAGGGGCACCCTGGCCGCCCCGGGACGGGTCGACTCACCACCGACGTCCACCACGTCGGCTCCCCCGGCGGCCAGTTCCAGGCCGTGGGCGACCGCCTTGCCGGGATCCAGCCACAGACCACCGTCGGAAAAGGAATCCGGGGTGACATTGACGATGCCCATCACCCCGCAGCGACCCCAGTTCTCCACACCGGTGAGCGAGTACTCGTACGCGTTCATGAGGTCATTGTGCCGTGCCCGGAACCCACTGTCCGCAGCACCCTCGCACAAATTCCGCACCGCACTCCCGAACAGCCGGTCCGAAGCCCGGGAGCTCCCTCCGGAACGGGCGTCCGGCGGGCCCGCGTATCACTAGGTGGACACCCGCATGGGAATTCCCGGCACCGGTCGATAATATCCCGCATGACTCTCGGAACCCCCAGTACGAGGACCGACCGGGCAGTCCCGATCCGCGAGCTCCTGGCGGCCGGGGAATGCTCCTACTCGTTCGAGTTCATGCCTCCCCGCAGTGCGCGGGCGGAGGCCGGTCTGTGGAATGCGATCCGCAGGCTGGAGGCACTGTCACCCACCTTCGTCTCCGTGACCTACGGCGCGGGTGGATCGACGCGCGGACGCACCGTCGGCATCACCGGGCGGATCGCCCAGGAGACCACGCTGACCCCGGTCGCCCATTTGACCGCGGTGAACCACAGCGTCGCCGAGCTGCGCAACATCCTCGGCCACTACGCTGACCAGGGCGTTCGCAACATCCTCGCCCTCCGGGGCGATCCGCCCGGCGACCCGCTGGGCGACTGGGTGCGCCACCCCGAGGGCGTGACGTACGCGACGGAGCTGGTCGAGCTGATCAAGGAGTCCGGCGAGTTCTGTGTCGGCGTCGCGGCGTTCCCCGAGACGCACCCCCGCTCGCACGACCGCGACAGCGATATCCGGCATTTCGTGGAGAAGTGCCGGGCCGGGGCCGACTACGCGATCACCCAGATGTTCTTCGACGTGGACGGATATCTCCGGTTCCGCGACCGGGCGGAGAAGGCCGGGTGCACCGTCCCGATCATCCCGGAAATCATGCCGATTACCACGATCCGGTCACTCCGGCGCATTCCCGAGCTCAGCACCGCGATCATTCCTCCGTCATTCGTCGAAAGAATGACCAACGCGCAGGACGACGCCGAGCAGGTCCGCTCCATCGGTATCGACTTCGCCACCGAGATGTGCCGCCGGCTGATTTCCGAGGGCACTCCCGGGCTCCATTTCATGACGATGAACTTCTCCACGGTCACGACGGAGATCTACCAGAATCTCGGCCTGCACAACCGGAACTGACACCGGTGGCCGGTGGCCCCCGCCCGATCCCCGGCGGAGGGCCACCGGCCGCCACGTCACCGGCCACCACGTCACCGGCCGCCACGTCACCGGTCCGGGCGGCGAGGCGATCACGTCTCCCCTGTCGCCGGAGGGCTCGCGCTGTCCGACGCCGACGACCCGCCCGGAAGCGGCGGTCCCGCAACAGGCGAGGTCCGGGGCTGGGCCGCCGCCAGCCTGGCCAGGGCATTGCCGAGGGCGTGCTGCAGCACCCGGATCCGGGCTCCCTGTGCTCCGACCTGCCGACGGCCGGCCAGCAGGATCGCGTACTCCTTCTCGGGAATGGCGATCATCACCTGCCCGTCCACACGGATGCGACGAGCCTCGAACTTCCTTCCCACCGCTCCCCTCCTGTCGCATCCGGGGAACCGGCCGACAGCCGGTACGGGGTGGGTGCGGGGACGGTCGCCCCCGTCCCCACCCCGGCACCGGGGTCGGCTCTTCGGCTCGGGTCAGCCCTTCAGCTCGGCACGGACCAGGCGTGCGGCCTCGACGAGGTGGTCGAGCGAGGCGCGGGTCTCGGGCCAGCCACGGGTCTTCAGGCCGCAGTCGGGGTTGACCCATAGCCGCTCGGCGGGGATGGCCGCCAGTCCGGCCCTGAGCAGGGCCGCGGCCTCCTCGGTGCTCGGCACCCGGGGCGAGTGGATGTCGTAGACGCCGGGGCCGACCTCACGCGGGTAGCCGGCCTCGGCCAGCTCGTGCGCGACCTGCATGTGCGAACGGGCCGCCTCCAGGGAGATCACGTCGGCGTCGAGGTCGTCGATCGCGGTCATGATCGCGCCGAACTCCGCGTAGCACATGTGGGTGTGGATCTGGGTGTCCGCGCGCACCCCGGAGGTGGAGAGCCGGAAGGACTCGGTGGCCCACGCCAGGTAGACGGGGCGGCCGGCCGCGCGCAGCGGCAGCGTCTCGCGCAGGGCGGGTTCGTCGACCTGGACGACGGCGGCGCCGGCCGCCTCCAGGTCGGTGACCTCGTCGCGCAGGGCGAGGGCGACCTGGCGGGCGGTGTCGGCGAGCGGCTGGTCGTCGCGGACGAAGGACCAGGCGAGCATGGTGACCGGGCCGGTGAGCATGCCCTTCACCGGGCGGTCCGTCAGGTCCTGGGCGTAGCGGAACCAGTCGACGGTCATCGGGTGGGGGCGGGAGATGTCGCCGGCCAGCACCGGCGGGCGGACGTAGCGGGTGCCGTAGGACTGGACCCAGCCGTGCTGGGTGGCCAGGTAGCCGGTGAGCTGTTCGGCGAAGTACTGGACCATGTCGTTGCGTTCGGGCTCGCCGTGGACCAGGACGTCGATGCCCGCCTTCTCCTGGTAGGCGATCACCTCGCGGACCTCGGCGCGCATCCGGTCCTGGTAGGTGCCGTCGTCGATCCGGCCGGCGCGCAGGTCGGCGCGGGCGGTGCGCAGGTCGGCGGTCTGCGGGAAGGAGCCGATGGTGGTGGTCGGCAGCAGCGGCAGGCCGAGGCGGGCGCGCTGGGCCTCGGCGCGCTCGGGGTAGGCCTGGGCGCGGCGGGCGTCCTCGGCGGTGGTGGCGGCGACGCGGGCGCGGACGGCGGGGTCGTGGGTGAGCGCGGAGGCGGCGCGGGAGGCCAGGTCGGCCCGGTTGGCGGCGAGTTGGGCCGCCACGGTGTCGGTGCCCTCGCGCAGGCCCCGGGCGAGGGTGGTGATCTCGCCGGTCTTCTGGCGGGCGAAGGCGAGCCAGCGGGCGACCTGCGGGTCGAGGTCGCGCTCGGCGGCGGCGTCCAGCGGGACGTGCAGCAGCGAGCAGGACGGGGCGACGTCCACCCGGTCGGCGAGGCCGAGGAGCGTGCCGAGGACGGAGAGCGACTTCTCCAGGTCGTTGAGCCAGATGTTGCGGCCGTCGACGACGCCGGCGACCAGGCGCTTGCCGGGCAGGCCGCCGGCGGCGGCGAGGTCGTCGAGGTTGGCCGCGCCGGGGCCGGTGAAGTCGAGCCCGACGCCCTCGATCGGGGCCTTGGCCAGGACGGGCAGGGCCTCGCCGGCGCGGTCGAAGTAGGTCGCGACCAGCAGCTTGGGCCGGTCGGTGAGCCCGCCGAGCTCCCGGTAGACGCGGGCGGCGGCGGAGAGTTCGGCCGGTGTGCGGTCCTGGACGAGGGCGGGCTCGTCGAGTTGGACCCACTCCGCTCCGGCGGCGCGCAGGTCGGCGAGGAGTTCGGCGTAGACGGGCAGCAGCCGGTCCAGCAGGGTGATCGGCTGGAAGTCCGCGGTGACCCCGGGTGCGGGCTTGGCGAGCAGCAGGTAGGTGAGCGGGCCGACCAGGACCGGGCGGGCGGTGTGGCCGAGGGCGATCGCCTCGCGCAGCTCGCCGACCGCCTTGGCCGGGTTGGCGGCGAAGACCGTGTCCGGTCCCAACTCGGGTACGAGGTAGTGGTAGTTGGTGTCGAACCACTTGGTCATCTCCAGCGGCGCCACCTCCTGGGTACCGCGGGCCATGGCGAAGTAGCCGTCCAGCGGGTCGGCGTCGACGGCGGCGCGGTGCCGGGCGGGGATCGCGCCGACCGCCACCGTGGTGTCCAGCACATGGTCGTAGAGCGAGAAGTCCCCGGTGGGGACCTCGGTGACACCGGCGTCGGTGAGCCGTCGCCAGGTGTCGCGCCGCAGGTCCGCGGCGGTGGCGTACAGGGCCTCGGCACTGATCCGGCCGGCCCAGTAGCCCTCGATCGCCTTCTTCAGCTCCCGGTTCGGCCCCTGCCTCGGGTAGCCGTACACGGTGGCCTGCGGGGTGGTGGAACTCGTTGACACGGAACTCTCCTTCGCGAGTCGCGCTGCGATCCCGGGAGAGCGCGAGGAGGCGAAGGTACGACAGGGGTGCGCGACACCAGGATGTGCCCGCCCGCTCCGCCGACCCGCCCTCGAGGTCACCGAGATCACCGCGTGCGGGGTGCACGCGGGCAGTGGCAGGTCTTCGGACTCGCGGGCACGCCGGGCCTGTCGGCCTTCTCCGGCACCTACTGGCCGTCGCTTCCCGGGCCCCATCGGGGTCCAGTGCATGTGACGGCGGTCGTTCCCACTCACCGCTGCGGGGCAGTCCCGGATTCACACCGGGTTCCCTCTTACGACGCCATGCCTGGAGGACATGACGAACCGACTGCACCGCACAGACTAGGGCCCGCGGGGCCCGCCGTCACCGTCCGTCCGAATGCCGGATGGCCGGATGAGACCGATTCCGGGCAGGTGGCCGCCTCAGCCACGCTGTGACCCGGTCCCGTCGGCGGTCGCGGTGCGGTAGAAATCGGCTGCGGTGACGGTGGCGGGGACGCCGAGTTCGGCGGCGACGGCGGTGATCGCGGTGGCGCCGACGGCGAGGTCGGCTTGGCCGTCGGTGGTGAAATGCGGTGCGATGAACGTCTCGTAGTGGGCTCGGGCTTCGTCCGCGGTGTGCCGGCCGAGGAACGTCCGGATGTGGCGCACCGTGGTGTCGGGTTCGTTGTGGATCACCTGCAGGGCACGCCGGTGGGCTCGTACGACGGCCTGGACCGCGGGGTCGTCCGGGTGGAGGTGGGTGGGGTCGACGGCCACGCCTACGGTGGGGATCCTGAAGTGGTCGCCGACCCAGGCCAGCACCTGCCAGCCGTACTCGGCGGCTACCGCTTCCGGTGCCATGGTGCTGCCGACCAGGGCGGCGTCGATCCTGCCCTCGTGCAGCCTGCGCAGGTCCATGCCGTAGTCGCCGGGCGGGCGGACGACGGTGTGGATGTCGCGGTCCGGGTCGAGGCCGGCCCGGCGCAGCACGATCCGGGTGAAGCACCCGGGTGCGGTGTGGGGAGCGTGCACCGCCAGCCGTCGGCCGGCCAGGTCGGCCAGGGAGGTCAGGCCGGGGCGGGCGAGGAACCAGAACAGCGGGCGGTGGGTGTTGACGCTGAGGGCGACCCAGGGGGTGCCGTCGGCCAGTCGGGACAGCAGTGCCCGGCCGAGCCCGATGGTGGCGCCGTGGCGCAGCCGCTCCTCGTCCCACGAGCAGCCGTCGTGCAGCGCGACGTGGACGCCCTCGTCGGCGTAGTAGCCCTGCTGGTCGGCGATGTAGGCGGCCAGTTCCTCGTGCAGGCCCCGCCCGACGTAGGCGAGATCGATCGTGTACATGAACGTTTTTCCTTGATCGTGCCGCCGCCGTGCGCACAGGACGGCGGGGCGTCAGTACATGGACATCCCGCCGTTGACCGCGGCCGTGGTGCCGGTCATGACGGCGCTGTCCTCGCCGGCGTAGAAGGCGACCGCCCGGGCGACGTCGTCCGGGTGTGCCAGGCGGCCCAGGGGGGTGGCGGCCACCTGCCGACGCCTGTGCTCCTCGTCGAGCACATCCGCCGCCATGCGGGTGTCGTCCACCGGGCCGGGCTCGACGACGTTGACCGTGATGCCCAGCGGGCCCAGCTCCTGGGCGAGGTACCGGGCGAACTGCGCCAGTGCGGCCTTGGCCGTGCCCAGTGCGATCATGCCCTCCCGGGGCTGGCGGCTGAGGACGGTGCCGAGATAGACGATGCGTCCCCAGCCCTGTTCGGTCATGGCGGGCAGGACGGCCTTGGTGACCGCGAACGCCGCACGCAGCTCGTCGTCGAGCTTGCCGCCCAGCTCTTCCCACGTCATGTCCTGGAACGGCTTGACCACATACGGGGTGAGCGCGTTGTGCACGAGCACGTCGGTGCCGCCCCATGCCGCCCGGACCTGCTCGATCATGCTCTCGACCGCCGCTGCCTCGCGCACGTCGGCCTGCACGGCCATGGCCTGGCCGCCCGCGGCCTCGATGCCGGCCACGACCTTCCCGGCTGCCGTGCCGCTGTGCAGGTAGTTGACCACCACGCGCATCCCTCGTGCGGCCAGAACGCGCGCGGTGGCCGCACCGATTCCGCTGTCGGCCCCTGTCACCAATGCCACCCTGCCGGTCGCCCCGGTCATGGGACCACTCCCTGTCTGTCATTGTCATCGTGGGCCGCCGGGATGACCGTCCGGAAACCATGCTCGGCGGCGGGACCGCCGCCGGGGTTACGGTGGTCGGCAGGAGGCCGGCACACCGGATGTGCGCCTCGTCCGACACCGCTGTGATCGGAGGGAACACGATGGGGCACCAGGAGACCCGAGCGGCGCTGGATCGGCACTGGGCAGCGTCCGCCGCAGGGGACCAGGACACCGAGCACGAGATCTACCACGACGACGTCATCGTTGATTATCCCCAGTCGGGTGAGCGCATCCACGGCCGCCACAACCTGCAGGCGCTGCGCTCACACCACCCGGCCAGGCTCGGCTTCACCATCCGCCGGATTCTCGGCAGCGGGGACCTCTGGATCACCGAATACGTGCTCGACTACGACGGAAAACCGGTACCCACCGTCAGCGTGATGGAATTCCGCGATGGAAAGGTCGCCCGCGAGACCCAGTATTTCGCGGATCCGTTCGCTCCGCCCGCCTGGCGTGCCCAATGGGTGGAGCCGGCGCCATGACGGGCCTCCTGGTGCTCCAGCCGGATTTCTCCGTTCCCGCCGGAGCACCGAGGCGGATCGGCCCGGTGGGGATCAGGGCGCGGTGATACCCGGCTGGGCACCGGCACCGAAGGACCAGCCCTCGACGTCCCCGGGGGCCGGGTCGTAGCTTCCGGCGCCCAGCGAGCTGTACGACCACGGGCCGCCGTGCTGGGCGTGCCAGTACGACCAGTAGGCGGTGCCGGTGGGGTTGGTGCAGGTGGCGGGGAGAGCGTTGATCTTGCAGACGAAGCCCGGGTAGCGCGGGTGGAAGGCGTACGGGAAGCCGGCGCCGGTCAGTGCGGCCAGGCCGCTGGCCGGGTCGCCGGGGGCGCAGCCGGTCTCGATTCCGCCGCCGAGCGCGGCGAAGTCGACGACGACGGTCACGCCGGTCGTACCGGTGCAGGCGGTGGCGCTCGCCCGCGGCGCCTGGGCGGCGGAGGCGCCGAGCAGGCCGGCGGTCAGGGCCGCGACGGCGGCGACCGAACCGACGGTGCGGCGGATCCGGCGGGCCGGGGCCGGGGCAGGGGTGCGGGTCATCGAAAGGCTCCTCACGGGATCGGCGGTTTCGGCGGTTTCAGCGGCCGGCCGGTGCCGGGCAGGCCAGGACCGGGGCTGCCGGGCGCGCGCCGTGGGCGGAGAGGGCGGCCAGCGGGGTGCCGGACAGACCCAGGACGGCCTGCGCGGTGGCCCGGGCTCCGTTGGCCTGGCTGAACCCGGACGCGTCGTACGCGACCGCGCCGCGGACGGCGGCGTCGGCGGCGCAGCCCTGCTGGAGCTTGACCAGGCTGCTCCAGCCCTTGAGACCCGCGCCGAGCCGTCCGGTGGACAGCAGGGCCTGGGTGGCCAGTCCGGTGGTGTTGGCGTTGGAGGTGGTCGCGCCGGCTGCGGCGAACCCCCCGTCGGTGTTCTGGTGGGCGGTCAGCCGGCCGAGTCCGGCGTTCGCCTTGGCGGTGCGGCCGGTGGCGGCAAGGGCCTGGACGGCGAGCGCGGTGGCGTCCGGGTCGCCCGCGCAGGTGGTCTGGCCGAAGGCGACGGGGAAGCCGCCGTCCGCGCACTGGCTGCCGGCGAGGAAGTCGACGGCGGCGGCCGGGGCGCCGTCCGGGGTGCGCTGGAGGGCGATCACCGCCAGGGACTGGCCGAAGGCGTTGCTGTAGTCGCCCCACTGGGAGCGGTCGGAGAAGCGGCCGCTCGGGCTCTGGAGCGAGCGGAGCCGGGCCGGGAGGTCGACACCGCCGAAGCCGTGGACGTCCTCGCCACGGACCTCGGCGGCGAGCAGCAGCTTGGCGGTGGCCCCGGCGTACGCCTCGGTGGTCCCGTCGCCGAGGTAGCCGCTGATGATCCCGGGCTGCGCGAGCCAGGCGGTGGCCTTCGCGGCGGCCTGGTCGGAGCTGTGGGAGGCGGCGAAGGCCAGCACGGCGTCGATGGTCAGCCCCTGGTCGGGGTAGGCGGTGCCGTCGAAGACGGTCTCGAAGTGGTCTCCGTCGACGAGTTGGCGGGCGAGCCAGCCGGCCGCGGCGGCGTCGGGACGGACGGTCGTCGAGACCGGAGCCGGAGCCGGGGCCGGAGCCTGGGCCGCCTGGGCGGCGGACGCCGGAAGCACGGCGGTCAGAACGAGCGCGGGTATCGCGAGCAGACCGAGGGAGCGGCGGAGCGTGGGCATGGGACGCCTTTCCGGGCCCGGGCGCACGGGGTCCCCGCCCGGCCGCCGGTGCGGAACCGGGCAGCCCTGGGAACTCCGGCCCGCAGACCACGACGGGAGGAGGGAACACACGCCTCCGCCGACGGGTCCTCGGGCTCGCCGCCGACAGCCGTCGGCGGCCTACCGTTGCGGGTCAGCGCCGGACTCGGACCGGACTTCCCCCAGCGGCGGAGTCAGTACATGACGGCTCATCATGTCGGTCGTGCGGAGAAGGGGTCAAGGGCCGGACACCCGCCGGCCCCGACCCCGACCCCGGCCTCACGGGTCAGAACACCTCCGCCAGGACCGGCTCGTGGCCCGTCACTTCGCGCTCTCCCTGATGGTGTTGATGACCGCCGAGAAGTCCAGCCCGGCACCCTGGTCCGCGGCGAACCCGGCGTACAGCTCGGCCGCGTGGGAGCCCAGTTCCACCGGAACACCGGCGGCCTTCGCGGCGTCGGCGGCCAGGCCGAGGTCCTTGGCCATCAGCGCGGCGGCGAAGCCGGGCCGGTAGTCCCGGTTGGCGGGGCTGGCGGGCACCGGACCGGGCACGGGACAGTTGCTGGTGAGCGCCCAGCACTGGCCGGAGGCGGTCGAGACCACGTCGAACAGCGCCTGGTGGCTCAGGCCGAGGTGCTCGCCGAGGACGAAGGCCTCGCTGACGGCGATCATCGAGATCCCGAGGATCATGTTGTTGCAGATCTTCGCGGCCTGCCCGGCGCCGGACGGGCCGCAGTGCACGACCTTGCGGCCCATCGCCTCCAGGACCGGCAGAACGGCGGCGAAGTCCGCCTCCGCCGCGCCGACCATGAAGGTGAGGCTCGCGGCGCTCGCACCGGTCACACCGCCGGAGACCGGCGCGTCCAGCGCCCGGTGGCCCGCCGCGAGGGCCGCCGCGTGCGCTTCGCGGGCGTCGGCCACGTCGATGGTCGAGCAGTCGACGAACAGGGTGCCGGGCTCGGCCGCGGCCAGCAGTCCGCCGTCCCGGTAGAGGTCGAGGACCTGGCGGCCCGCGGGCAGCATGGTGATCACCAGCTGCGCGTCGGCCACGGCGGCCGGCGCGGAGGCGGCGGCCGGCACGCCGGCCGCCTCGGCGCGGCGCAGGGCGTCGGGGTCGAGGTCGAAGCCGGTCACCCGGTGGCCGGCCCTGACGAGGTTCGCGGCCATCGGGCCGCCCATGTTGCCCAGTCCCACGAAGGCGATCGTGCGGATGGTCACCAGCGTTCCTCCCATGCGGTGGTGGTGCCGAGGCCCAGCTCCTGCGGGCCCAGCGGGGTGAAGAAGCGGTCCACGTCGTCCTCGGTCACGGCCTCCAGGACCGGTGGCGACCAGCGTGGGGAGCGGTCCTTGTCGATCACCTGGGCCCGGACGCCCTCGACCAGGTCGGGCGAGCGCAGGGCCGCGCTGGAGACCCGGTACTCCTGGTCCAGGACCTGCTCCAGCGGGCCGAGCCGGCGGGCCCGGCGCAGCGAGCGCAGGGTCACCTTGAGGGCGGTGGGCGACTTGGCGGCGATCTGCTCGGCGGCCTCCTTCGCCGCGCCCTCCCCGCTGGCGCGCAGGCGGTCGAGGATCTCCTCGACCGTGTCGGCGGCGTAGCAGTGGTCGATCCAGTCGAGCTGTGCGGCGAGCGGGCCGGCGGGGACGGGAGCGGCGTGGCGGTGCACCGCGGCGGTGACCTCCTCCTCGGTGAGCGCGGCGAGGAACGACGGCAGCTTCGCGGCGGGGACGAGGAGGTCGGCCAGTCCGCACAGTAGCGCGTCGCCCGGTCCGGCGGTCGCGGCGGTGAGTGCGAGGTGGGTGCCGAGTTCGCCCGGGGCGAGGGCGAGCAGGTAGGTGCCGCCGACGTCGGGGACGAAGCCGATGCCGGTCTCGGGCATGGCGATCCTGGTGCGTTCGGTGACGACGCGGACGCGGCCGTGGGCGGAGATTCCGACTCCGCCGCCCATCACGATGCCGTCCATCACGGCGATGTACGGCTTGGGGTAGCGGGCGATCCTGGCGTTGAGGCGGTACTCGTCGCGCCAGAAGCCGAGGGAGGCGGTGCCGCCGGCCCGGGCGTCCTCGTAGATGGCGCGGATGTCCCCGCCCGCGTAGAGGCCGCGCTCCCCCGCGCCGGTGATGACCACGGCCGCCACCGTCTCGTCCTGCTCCCAGCGGGCGAGGGCCTCGTCGATCCGGCGGACCATCGGGTGGGTCAGCGCGTTGAGTGCCTTCGGCCGGTTGAGGACGATCCGGCCGATCCGGCCCTCGCGTTCGAGGAGGACGTCCTCCTGTTCCGTCCCGGTGTTCATCAGGCGGCCCCGGTCAGGCTGCGGGCGACGATGACGCGCATGATCTCGTTGGTCCCTTCGAGGATCTGGTGCACCCGCAGGTCGCGGACGATCTTCTCGACGCCGTACTCGGCGAGGTAGCCGTAGCCGCCGTGCAGTTGGAGGGCGCGGTTGGCGACCTCGTAACCGGTGTCGGTGGCGAAGCGCTTGGCCATCGCGCAGAGGTGGGGGGCCTGCGGGTCGCCGTCGTCCAGCGCGGTGGCGGCGCGCCAGAGCAGCGACCTCGCGGCCTCCAGCTCGGTTGCCATGTCGGCGAGCTGGAACTGCAGGGCCTGGGCGTGCAGGAGCCTGGCGCCGAACGCCTCCCGTTCGGCGAGGTACTTGGTGGCCCGTTCCAGTGCGTCCTGGGCCCCGCCGAGGGAGCAGGCGGCGATGCCGAGCCGGCCGCCGTCGAGGCCGTTCATGGCGATCCGGAAACCTCCGCCTTCCACCCCGAGCAGGCGGTCCGCGGGCAGCCGGACGCCGTCCAGGACCACCTGGCGGGTGGGCTGGGCGTTCCAGCCCATCTTGCGCTCGTTGGGCCCGAACAAGAGTCCCGGATCCCCGCGTTCGACGACGAACGCGGAGATGCCGTGCGGTCCCTCGCCGCCGGTGCGGGCCATCACCACGTACACCTGCGAGGACCCGGCGCCGGAGATGAACTGCTTGACGCCGTCCAGGACGTAGTGGTCGCCGTCGCGGCGGGCGTGGGTGGTGAGTGCGGCGGCGTCCGAGCCGGCGCCCGGCTCGGTGAGGCAGTAGCTCGCCAGGTCGCGCATCGAGCAGAGGCCCGGCAGCCAGCGGGCCCGCTGCCCGGGCGTGCCGTGGCGGTCGATCATCCCGGCGACCATGTTGTGGATGGAGGTGTAGCCGGCGATGGAGGGACAGCCGGTGGCGAGGGCTTCGAAGGCCAGGACGGCGTCCAGCCGGGTCAGGCCGGAGCCGCCGCACTCCTCGCGGACGTGGACGCCGCCGAGCCCGAGAGCGGCCGCCCTGGCGAGGACGTCCACGGGAAAGTGCTTGTTCTGGTCCCACTCCACCGCGTACGGGGCAAGGCACTCCTGCGCGAAGTCCCTGGTGGTCGAGACGATGGCGAGCTGATCCTCGGTCAGTTCCCTGTGCACAGCGGCCCTCAGCCCATCGTGGGGATGGTGAAACTCGCGCCCTCCTTGACCCCGGAGGGCCAGCACGAGGTGACGGTCTTGGTCCGGGTGTAGAAGCGGATCGCGTCCGGCCCGTACTGGTTGAGGTCGCCGAACCCGGAGCGCTTCCAGCCGCCGAAGGTGTGGTACGCCACCGGCACCGGAATCGGCACATTGACACCGACCATACCGGTGTTCACCCGCCGGGAGAAGTCCCGGGTGGTGTCGCCGTCCCGGGTGAAGATCGCCACCCCGTTGCCGTACTCGTGCTCGCTCGGCAGCCGCAGCGCCTCCTCGTAGTCCGCGGCGCGGACCACGCACAGGACCGGGCCGAAGATCTCCTCCTGGTAGATCCGCATCCCGGGGGTGACGCGGTCGAAGAGCGTGGCGCCGAGGAAGTAGCCACCCTCACACCCGGGCACGGTCAACTCGCGTCCGTCGACCACCAGTTCGGCGCCCTCCTGGACGCCGAGGTCCAGGAGGCCGCGCACCCGCTCCAGGGCGTCCCGGCTGACGAGCGGGCCGAAATCGGCCTCGGGATCGTGGGCGGCGCCGACCTTCAGCGCGGCGATCCGCTCGGTGAGCCTGGCGACCAGGGCGGAGGCGGTCTCCTCCCCCACCGGCACCGCGACGGAGATGGCCATGCACCGCTCGCCGGCGGAGCCGTAGCCCGCACCGATCAGCGCGTCGGCGGCCTGGTCGAGATCGGCGTCGGGCATGACGATCAGGTGGTTCTTGGCACCGCCGAAGCACTGCGCCCGCTTTCCGCGGGCCGCCGCCGTGGCGTACACGTACTGGGCAACCGGCGTGGACCCGACGAATCCCAGGGCCTGCACCCGGGGGTCGTCGAGCAGGGTGTCGACCGCCGATGAAACGGGTGAGTTCACGGACCATCACAAGCCTGCTCTCGTCAGGATGTCAGGTGGGATCCGAGAGAACCGGGGCACGGCGGCACGCCCGCCCGACACGCAGGTGTGCGGGACGCGGGTGCTGCCGGGCGCGGCGAGCCGTCAGGGTGACGTGCGTGCCGCGACCGTCGCAGGATCACCAGGGCCAGGAAGGACACAGACCGGTGCCATGCGTGTTTGCTCCATCCTCGTGGACAACACGGAACACCCGCAGTCGGTATCCTGACTCCCGGATCAGCGCGCGCCACCCGGCCTTCCCGGCTGGCTGCCAGTGGCTGGTACTGCGGTGACGCGCTCCCCGGTCACAGTGGCGGGACCGTGCCGGACTCACACCGGCTTCCCTGCACTGCGGGCCTTGTCCACGACCATATAGTCGGACGTCCTAGCAAGTCCAGGGTGCCGCTCCCTCCGGCTCCGCCCCGAAGCTCCCCGGGCGGCGACCTGCGGCCCGTACGCAGAGCCGCGCCCCGGTCAGGGGGTGGGCGGGGTGAGGCGGAGGTGGAGCATGGCCTCGAAGCGGGCCCCGGGGTCGGCGAGGTCGAGGTCCGCCACCTCGGCGAGGCGCTTGAGCCGGTAGCGGAAGGTGTTGGGGTGGATGTGGACGGCGGCGGCGGCCGCGACGACGTCGCCGAAGGTGTCCAGCCAGGCCGCGAGGGTCTCGGTGAGCGCGCTGTGGTGTTCGGCGTCGTAGGCCCGCAGGCGGGCGACGGGGTTGTCGGGGAGGTCGTCCTCGGCGTGGACCCGGTCGGCGAGTTCGAGGAGGAGCGACGCGACGTAGACGTCGGAGAGATGGGCGACGCGGTGCGGCGTGCCGCCGGCGGTGAGCACCCGCAGGGCGCGGTCGGCGTCGGCCCGTGAGCGGGGCAGCTCGCCGGGGTGGGCGGCGAGCCGGCCGAGGCCGATGACCGCCGGGACGCGGGGGGCGATCCGGGAGAGGAAGGTGTCGGCGACCCGGACGGCCGCCTCGTCGGAGCCGCTCGGCAGGACGGCGTAGGTCACACCGCCGAGCGAGGCGGTGGCGGCGCGCGGGTGGACGGCGGCCAGGTGCAGGGCGAGCGCCTCGCCGGAGCGGTGGCCGGCGGCGAGCAGGTCGGGGGCGGAGGAGTCGCCGAGCACCGTCAGGGCCAGGACGCAGGCGGGCTGGGCCGTCAGCCCGAGCCGGGCGGCGGCCTGCGGTGCGGCGGCGCCGCCTTCGAGGACGGTGGCCAGCAGGTCGGCGCGGAGCCGGTGGCCGACGTCCTCGCCGGCCCGGCGGCGCAGCAGGTGGAGGGCGGCGACCTTCGCGGCCTCGGTCAGGGCGTGCTCGCCGTCGGGGCCCAGGCGGTCCTGGACGACCACCCAGATGGAGCCGAGGATCTCCCCGCCCGCCCGGACGGCGATCGCCACCCGGGGTTTGTCGGCGACGCCGTCGACGTAGAGCGGGCCCTCGCTGCGGTAGAGCGCGTGGAAGGCGCCCCGGGCCTCCAGGTCGCGGAGTTTCTCGGCGGGGACCTGGCGGTCCAGGATGGTCGCGATCCGGGCCGGGTCGCCCTCGTCCTGGCGGCTGGAGAAGGCGAGTACCTTGCCGCCGCGGTCCTCGACGGTGACCGGCCCGTCGAGGAGGGCGGCGATCGCGTTGGCGAGGGCGAACAGATCGCCGGAGAGCGGGCCGCCGACGTCCTCCCCGGCGCCCGCCAGGTCCTCGCCCGCGAACTCGTCGACGGCCAGCAGGGCCCGCAGCAGGGCGGCGACCTGGGCCCAGGAGGCGCCCGGGGTGAGGCCGAGGACGGGCACGCCGCTCCCGGCGACGGCGGCGGCGACGGTGTCGTCGACGGCGACCGGCGAGCGGACGATCACGGCGGCCGCGCCGAGGCCGGCCGCCCGCTCGACCAGGGCGGCGACGGCCGGCGCACCGGCGACGCCGACGCCGAGGACGACGGCCCCGGGCAGCCGCGCGGGCTCGTCCATCGGGTCGTGGATGAGCACCCCGCCGACCGGTCGGACCGGGTCGGGGTCCCCGGCCACGACCTCGACCAGCGTCGATCCCAGGTCGGTCAGGATGCGGCCGAGGACGGCCCGCGCGGTCGGGATCATGCGGTCACAGTAGGCGGGTTCACCACCGACGACGGCTCCGGGGTGGACGGTGCCGTCGCCCGCAGTGCGTCGACCGCGATCCGGGCGGCCCGGCCGATCGCCCGGTCCGCGCCGGGGTCACGCTGCCGGGGCGTCTCGGCCCGGGTGAACACCGCCACCGCGTACCGTCCGCCGTCGGGGTGCTCGACCACCCCGGCCTCGTTGCGCCAGCCGGGCAGGGTGCCCGTCTTGCCGGCGATCCGGTAGCCGTCCTCGAAGCCCGAACTGAGCCGGTGCGGCCAGATCTGACGGCCCATCACCGACCTGACCTCGGCGCAGGCCTCGGCCGGGCCCGCCTCGTCGCGCCAGATCTGGGCCAGGAGTTCGGCCGTGTCGCGGGCGGTGCCCCGGGTGGTGCGCTCGGGCACGCAGACCGACAGTGCCATCGTCTGCGCGGGGGCGAGGGCGGCGAGCCTGGCCTGTGCCTCCTCCTCGTCGGCGGCGCCGAGGTCGGCGAGCAGTGAGCCGATGAGGTCCGCGCAGCCGCCGACCAGGTGGGTCCGGTCGCGGCCGAGCCCGGCGAGCAGGGCGTTGACCCGGTCGAGGCCGACCCGGTGCAGGACGACGTCGGTGGCGGCGTTGTCGCTCGTCGTCAGCATCAGCAGGACGAGGTCGCGCAGGCTCAGCTCGACCGGGTCGGCACAGCCGGAGGTGCCGATGCCGCCGTCCCGCAGCGGCGGGGGCACCGGATGCCATTCGGTGCGTTCCAGCCGGCCGGCGGCAAAGAGGGCGAGTTCGCCGAATCGTGAAGGGGTAGGCCGGTGAACCCGCACGCTCGTGCAGTCAGATAGGTCGTCATGCAGACGGGTTCGCTGTCGGCAATGGTAGGCGGCCGAGGCGAATTGGAGGTGCGGAGCCTATGGATCTGCGACTACAACGGGTCCCATGACGGTCTTCTACTGCTCCAAGTGCGGCATTGCGCTCACGCCCGACTTGACGGCGCTGTCCGACGTTCCGATCGTCCCGGACCTCGACAGTGCTCGGCCCAAGGGAGCACGCCAGGCGTCTCCGACTGTGCCGCGGGGTCACTATGCGATCGAGCGCGAGCCGTGGGGAGCGCCTTTCGTCCGGCAGGAAGACCACGACAACCCGGTACCGGGCTATCCTCGGGGACCGCTCATGGCCACCGAGGAAGGCTTCGTCGTCTCGGCTGGCGTCCGCGACACGGTCGCTGTCCACCCTGATGACGCCCCCGGCCTGCAGCCGCTGCCAGGGTGGGAGAACAGCACCGGTTGCTGCGGCCCGAACGGAACCGAAGGACCCAACCGAGCCTGCCCGTGTGGGGTCCGGATCGCCACTCTCGCCGCAGATTGCTCCGGGCCATACGAGCTGCACCTTGACCCGGTCCGGACGTACGCCTTCGACGGGGCAAGGCATGACGTCTGATACAGCGGACCGATCCAGGTGATCATTTAATGAGCCGCACTGAGCTGCGGGGCCGTGACAACCTGTGGCCGTGCTTTTGAGTGATCACGCGAGCAGCGTTGAGCTCCGTCCGTTGCGCTATCAGTTTGCTGCGGTCCGAGGCGACTCCTACGACGACAACTGGCTGGTCATTGGCGGGTCGGTGGCCACTCCCGAGGGCAGTTGGTCCTTTGCTGATCCATGTCTGCTGGCTCATGAAGCCCGTCAGGTGTCCGCGTGGCTGCGGGCGGTGGCCGCCGGGACGGTGGCGGTGACGGGGCCCGATGCCGAAGGCTGGCTGTCTCCGGACACATGGTTCGTCGAACCGGTCCTTGCCGTGAGCCTCGCTGATCGAAGCGACAGCGGGGCAGTGATTCGTGTTCACCTCTCCCTTGAGGCAGCGCCCCCATGGCAGCAGGGAGATGACGGGGCGGACATCTACCAGCACTTCGTGGAGATGCGGCTGGATACTGCAGCACTGCTTCGCGAGGCCGACCGATGGGATCTTGCTCTGGACTCCTTCCCGGCTCGCTAGTAGGGCTTTGTTAGGTGGTGTCGCAGGGCTGCCATGGGGTGGGTTGTCGGCAGGTGGGGCAGGTTCCGGTCCAGGTGGCCAGCAGATGTTGGAGGAGGTCCAG
Source organism: Kitasatospora sp. NPDC088351 (assembly GCF_040685575.1). Taxonomy (NCBI): domain Bacteria; kingdom Bacillati; phylum Actinomycetota; class Actinomycetes; order Kitasatosporales; family Streptomycetaceae; genus Kitasatospora; species Kitasatospora sp. NPDC088351. The sequence goes on from NZ_JBFBIL010000016.1 coordinate 132,786, forward strand.
GGCCTGGTAGAGGGTCAGGCCCTGGCAGGGACTTTTGGGCAGGTCCGCCGTTCGGTCGGGAACAGGTGGGCGGCGGTGACGAGGGTGACGTGGCGGTGCCAGCCGGTGAATGAGCGGCCTTCGAAGTGGTCGAGTCCGAGGGTGGTCTTCAGCTCGCGGTAGTCGTGCTCGATGCGCCACCGTAACTTCGCGAGGCGGACCAGATCCCGGGCCGGGATGCCGGCGGGCAGGTTGGATATCCAGCACAGGAACGCGGCCGACCGACGGCTAGATCGTCTGCCGTTGCCGGGACGCGTAGGACCGGCTCTTGTTGCGGTTCCCGCACACCTTCATCGAGCACCAGCGGCGGCTGCGGTTCTTCGACACATCCCAGAAAGCCCAACCGCAGGTGTGCTCTGCGCAGCGCTTAAGTCGGGCAGCATCCCCGGTCGTGACCAGCTCACTCCACGCGATCGCCAGCGTGGCCAGCGGCCCACACTCCGCCGGTAGCTCCGCCGCAGGGGTCAGTGAGCCGCGCACCGTGACCAGCACAGGGTGTTCGGCCAGCACCCGGTCCGCCGCGGCGAGCAGTTCCGCGTCGGGGGTGTCGCCGACATGGGCGCCCAACTCCTCGCGGATGCCTGCGCGAAGGGTCACATAGTTCTCGTGCACTTCGGTGGGGATCTCGCAGGGTGCGTCGAGCAGGCCGCGGTCCTTCAGCCAGTCGGCCAGTCCGGCCGGGGTGGCGATCTCATCATGTGCCTCTTCCACGTCGACCGTGTTGGCGAACGCCTCCACCAGGACGGCTGAGGCCGGTGGCTCCAGCATTGCGGGTCACCTCCTACAGGTTTCCACCACTCTACCGCCTAAACGTTTTACCGGTTGCGCGATGGCGGGGGTGTACGTCAAAGTGATCTCACCGGCTAAAGCGTTAGGTAGTTAGGGGATGGTCATGGCCACAGCGGTGCCTGAACGAACGCAGACCGACAAAAGCCTCGGCACGTCGACACTGGGGCCCTGCGCCCCACCAGACCCTGGTCGCCGCAACACCGCTGTCCTGGTCGGCTTCACCGCCGCGACCAACCTCGCCGACGGCGTGATGAAGATGGCCCTCCCCCTGCTCGCCGCCCAGCTCACCAGCTCTCCCGCCCAGGTCACCGCCGTCTCGTTGACCCTCACGCTGCCCTGGCTGCTTGTCGCCTTGCACATCGGCGTGATCGTCGACCGCTTCGACCGGCGGCGGCTGCTCTGGGGCGCAAATGGGATGCGGCTGGCTGCGATGGGCTGGCTCACCGTCTCAGCCGTTACCGGTGCCCTCACGCTCGGCCAGCTCTTCACCGCCGGGGTGATCCTCGGCGTCGCCGACGTACTGGCCTCGACCTCCGCCTCCGCTCTGGTACCGGCTGCGGTGCCGGCAGCGGGCCGGCAGCGCGCCAACGTCTGGATGGTGGGGGCCGAGACCGTGGGGCAGGAGTTCGCCGGGCCTTTCATCGGCGGGCTGCTGCTGGCCGCCGGGACGGGTCTCGCGCTGGGGCTGATAAGCGCCTCCTACGCGGTCGCTGCCCTGGCCCTGCTCCTGCTGGTGGGCCACTTCCGGGCCGACGGGCCCGCCCCGGACGCGGCTCCCGTCTCGGTCAACAGCCGGATCGCCGAGGGGCTGCGCTTCCTCTGGCGAGACGAGGTGCTGCGCACACTGTCGCTGGTCGTCGGTGTGCTCGCCGCCGTCTGGGGCGCCTGGCTGGCGCTCATGCCGCTCTACGCCCAGCAGGCCATGGAACTCGGACCGCAGCAGTACGGCATTGTGCTCAGCGCCCTCGGCATCGGCGGGCTGGCCGGCACGATGGCTGTGACCTGGGTGAACCGGCTGTTCGGTGCTCGCCGGGCGATGTTCGCCGACCTGATCGGCACCGCCGCGATGGTGGCGCTGCCCGCCCTGACCACCAACATCTGGGCAGTGGCGGGCGGTGCCTTCCTCGGCGGTATGGGCGGCACGCTCTGGACGGTCAACTCCCGGACCGTCGCCCAGCGCAAGGTCCCCGACGAGATGCTCGGCCGCTACGACGCGGCGGCTCGGCTCTTCAGCTTCGGCGCCATGCCGCTCGGTGCGGCTCTGGTGGGCCTGCTGGCCGAACTGGGCGGCATGCGGCTGGCCTTCGGGGTGTTCGCGGTAACCACAGCGGCGACGCCGGTGCTGTTCCTCAGGAACGTCACCCGGTCGGCCCTGGAATCCCGTTAGGAACGCACCTTCGGACCTTTCCGCGTTCCCCGCCCGATGCACCGGGCAGATGCGCCCCAAGGCGACACGGGACCCGGAAGGCCCGGAGGCATACCCCAGCCGCCTCCGGGAGAGGGCCCCGTTGACGGTGACGACTGTCCCGGATCCTGACCAGACGGGGGACTGAAGTTCCACCCTCGGCTCGGACACTCTCCGTCTACGCCGCGAGGGTGTGGCCTTGCTGGTGCCGCTGGTGGATTTCGGGTGGCGTGGGGTAGCCCCACTCGGGGTGCCTGCGGAGAACGCCTGCGGTCATGGAAGGTCTCGATGAACGCGAAGACCTCCGCGCGGGCGGTGGCGCGGTCCGGCCAGACCGGGTGCCGATCTCCTCCTTCAGTACGGCGAAGAAGCTCTCGGCAGCGGCGTCATCGTAACAGGAGCCGACTCGCCCCATCGACTGCCTCATGTCCAACTTGCTTATCCCGGTTCGGGATTCACTCGACGTATATTCGGCGGATTCAATTGATCGTCGCAACACCTTGATTGAGGTGGTGTTGCATGGGACGGCCAGCAGGTTGGATCACGACGTTGACGGGGCGTCCGGCGATGCGTTCGCCGGGGCGGCCCCCGATCCGGCGCGGTGTGGAGCGGGAGTTCTGGGTGCGGATCGCAGAGGGGATGTCCAGCGAGGAGGCGGGGATCGCGTGCGGTGTCTCGGGCGTGGTCGGCTCGCGGTGGTTCCGGGAGGGTGGCGGCATGCCCACGCTCGGGCTGGGACCGGACTCGGGCCGGTACCTGTCCTTCGCCGAACGCGA
>NZ_JBFBIL010000017.1:0-130777 GCF_040685575.1 Kitasatospora sp. NPDC088351
GCGTGGGCCAGGGAGTCGAACCGCTCGGGGTAGTCGGACATGTACTTGGTGGTCTTGAACTGGGCCTCGCTGGAGGGGTTGTCGTTGGAGACCTTGGGTCGTGAGTGGCTTCGGGTGACGCCGAGGTCGGTCAGCAGCTGGGAGACCTTCTTGGAGGTCATCGAGGTGCCCCGGTCGGCGTGCACGGCCTCGGGGGCGATGCCGTTGCGCGCGATGGTCTCGCGGATCAGCTCCTCTGCCCGCTCGGCTGATTCGGCCGGTTCGACGGTGTGGCCGACGATGTAGCGGCTGAAGATGTCGATGATGACGTAGGCGTGGTACCAGATGCCCTTGCTGGGGCCGGCGGCTTCGGTGATGTCCCAGGTGAAGACCTGGGAGGGTCCGTCGGCGACGAGTTCGGGCACCGTCCTGGCCGGGTGGGCGGCCTGGCGGCGGCGCTCACCCGACGGCCCGTGTGCGCGCAGGATCCGGTACATGGTGGAGACCGAGCAGTGGTAGCGCCCGGTGTCCAGTTCGCGGGCCCAGATCTGCGCGGGCGCCAGCTCGGCGTACTCGGGGCTGTTCATCAACTCCAGGACCGCATCGCGTTCTTCTGCCGTCAGAGCCGACGGCTGAACCTGTGGCGGCCTGGGCTCGCGCACGGGCAGCGGCTTCAGCCTGCGGTAGTGGGTGGCCCGGGAGCGGCCGGTCAGCCGGCACGCGGCCGTGATGCCCAGCTCGTGTTCGAGGCCGGTGAACGCCTCGTCCACGACGGGATCCGCGGCGTGCGTCAGTCCGCGCTCTCGGAGATCATTTCCAAGAGCGCCGACGCTTTTCCCAGGACCTCCAGCGGCTTCAAGCGTCTGGACGAACTGCTTCCCGGTGCTGGCCGGCGGAAGGCTGGGCGGGCAAAGAATTCAGGGGACACTCCGCGGCGCGCACAGCAGGATGACGCACTGTGAATCCCGCGCTGCTCGGCCTCGCCGTGAACCCCGCCCTCCCGCCCGACCTGGTTGACCGGCTGATCGACGCTGCGGACGAGGAGCTCGCAAGTGAGCTGGCGCTGCGTCCGGACCTGGACCGCGATCAGGTCCGCGCGCTGGCAGCTCGATCTGTCACGGTTGCCGTCCAGCTCGCCTACGGCTGCCGGCTGCAGCCGGAGGATGTCGATCCGGTCTCCCAGCCGTTCGCCGCACTCGCCCTGCTCGACCAGGGGGTCGGCCTGCCACAGTGGGCCCGGCACTTTGCCGCAGATCCGTGCGTGGAACACCGGGAGAAGCTGGCCGCGTGTCCCGGGCTCCAGCCGGACGTGGCCCGAAGCCTCGCCGACGACCCCGGCACCCGGGTCGTCGCCGAACTCGCCCGATGGGCCCCGACGTACCTGGCCGCCGAACTCGCGTGCCATCCGCATGCAGAGGTCCGCCGCGCGGTCGCCGGCAATGAGGCGACGCCAGCGGAGCTGCTGGCGGCGCTGCTCACCGGCGAAGGCCTGCCTGCGGTGCGGTTCTGCCGAGTCTGCGACCAGGAGGAGGTGCCCTTCGTCCATGCGCCGGACTGCCCTCATGGCGATTGCGTGCTGTTGCCCGGGGACGCGTGTGATGGATCCCATCAGTCCGCCGTGCACGACATTCAGTGGCAGGCGCTGCACAACGCGGCCACCCCGGCGCCGGCCGTGGCCCGGTTCACCGACCACCCGTCGGCGCTGCTGCGTGAACTCGTCGCCGCACGCGAGGGTCTGCCGCGGCACGCCTACGCGCAACTGGCCGGGGACCCTGTGCCGTGGGTCCGCGCGGCACTGGCGAAGAACCCGTCGATCGACGAGGCCCTGGTCCGCAGGCTGGCCCAGGACCACGGCCACGACGTCCAGCGGTCCCTCGCACACCATCCGGGCCTGCCGCTGGACGTGTTGGCACAGCTCACCCGCTCCACCAAACTCGGCTCTCCGCTGCTCCCACGCATCGCTGCGGCCACGCTTGCGGAGGTTGTCGACCTCGCCACGGCCGCCGACCCGACCCGGCGCATGCTGGTCGCCCTGCGCCGGGACCTGCCGGACGCGATCCGCGACATGCTCGTCCGCGACTGCGACGCGAAGGTCCTCAAAGCAATCGCCCCGCACCCGGGTCTCACCGAGGACCAGCTGCTCGCCATGATCGACCGTCACGGTCTCCGCGTGGCCGCCAAGGCCGCCACGAACCCTGACGCGACCGCGCTCGTCCTGGAGGGACTGACCCGTCAGCCCGTCTCCGCGCGCAAGGCCTTTCGGGAGGTCGCCCGCCACCCGAACGCCTCGCTCGCGGCGCTTCTCGCATGTCTGGCGGACCCGCAGGCCCGCCGCGTCGCCGCCGCGCGTCCAGAGATCCCTTCCGCAGTCCTCGTCGGCCTTCTGGCCGACGAGGACTGGCAGGTCGTGACGGCGGCCGCCGCCAACCCTTCCCTCCCCGCTGATGTCATGACCGGGCTCCTGCCCTGAGGCGCAGACTGCTCTCGATCGTCCGGCTGTCGGCGGTGGCCTGTTCAATGACCGTCATGAACGTTCAGGAGCTCGTGACTGTGCTTCCCGACCCCGGTGTCCTGCGTGCCCGCTGCCGGGCGCTGGCGCTGCTCGACATCGTGCTCGACGGCTTCGCCCCGAGGCGCGGCTATGTCCCGGGCTGGCGTGCGGGCGTGGACCTGGCCACGATGGAGAACGGTTCCGGTGATCTGTACGGGATCGTCTTCGATCCGGCCGGGGTCTTTCTCTACGGCTTCGACCATGAATGCGACGCCACGCCGTGGCGGGAGTGGCCCAGGGCGCACTGGCCTGGGCTGCTGGAGGGCCTGCCCGCCGCGCTGGCGCACTACCCGGCTGATCCGGAGCTGCAGTTCGAGGGCTTCTTCGACGTGACGGTGTGTGCCTGGCGCGAGACGGGCGCGACCTCGTGGCAGTGCGGTCCTGTGGTTTTCGAGCCGGGGGAGTCCGATGGCGCCGGTTGGCTCTTCGGGGTGCTGACCGACGGCAGTGCCGAGGCCGTCTGCAGTGACGCGGAGGACTACTACGAACGGCCCGTCGACCGGCAGGCTGTCGACGCGCTCCTGGCGGGCGCCCCGCTGAACCCTCGGACGGTCGGTGCGCTCAATCCGGCGGCGGACTTCGAGGTGATGGCCGAGCGTGCCGGCCTACTCGGCTACGCGGTGGCGGATGCCTGAACGGGCGGCCGGCTGTGCCTCCTCTTGTCGGTGCTCGTGAGTAGGGTGCGACCCCAACGCGGCTTCACTGCAAGGAGGATCCTTGGGCGCGAAGACTGGTCTGCTGGTGTACGCCGACGGGGACGTGCCTCGTCGCCTGGGGCAGGTGGGTGGGGCGGACCTGGGGCGGACGGCCGCCATGATGCGGCGCCTGTACCCGGGTTGGGTGATCGAAGCGGCTGGCGGTTCGACCTTGTGGGACGGGGTCTACCCTCCGGACGATCGGGCCTACGCGGCTGTGAGCTGCTCTGGCCTTCTTGGGGTCCAGAATGTCACCGTAGGTCGGTAAGGGGCCAGATGGGGTCGGCCCCGGTGGGTGGGGTGCCGGGGCCGACTCTTCACTGCTCACCAACCCGCGGCGGTGGTCGCCGTTCAGTCCTGATCGGAGAACTCGTAGTTCTTTCGACGGTAGGGGCTGGAGATGGCGGCAAGGCGGCTCGGCGGTCAGATGTCGCCGTGCTCGCTCAGGCTCGGCTCGCCGTCCAGCCGTACCAGCCAGACCGCCTCCGACTGGAAGTGCAGGACCGCGTCACCGGGTACCTGGGCCAGTTCGTCCGCCGGGACCTGACCGTGCCCAAACCCCGTCTGTGCGCCCAGGGTTACTGGCGCCCCTGACCCCCGGCCGACCGGGCCGACGGTGCGCCGGGCCCGGGGTGCGTCAGGGCAGCAGCAGGGCGGCGAGTTCGTCGAGCAGTTCCACCGCCCGGCGCGCCCGCTGATCGTCCGGCACCGCCCGGGCGATCACCGGTTCCACCGGTTCGGCGACCCAGCCGTGGACGGCCTGGCGGGCCATCGCGGAGACGGTGAGCAGGGTGCGCCGGCCGTCCGACGGGTCGGCGGCCGCGTCCAGCAGCCCGCGTTCGCGCAGCCGCGCGACCGACCCGGAGACGTGGCTCTGCGCGAAGCCCGTCCGCACCCGGATCTCCTGGACGGAGCTGGCGGGGTGGCCGAACACGTCGGCGATCACCGCGACCTCGCCGGGGGTGAGGGTCTGCGAAGCCGGGTCGGTGACCATCTCCCGGCCGAGTTCGGTCAGCCGCTTGCCGAGTCTGAGAAGCCGTACGCCGTCCACCCCGAAAGAATACATCTTCACAGATGCATCGGTGCCGATGTAAGTTCTCGGCCATGACGCCCCAGACCCCCGAGGCCCTGAGCCCGGTGTCCCGCACCGCCCTGTCCGTCGCCCTGGTGCGGGCCTACGAGAGCGCCCGGCCCGAACCGCTGTTCACCGACCCCTACGCCGCCGCCTTCGTCGCCGCCGCCGGGATGCCGCTGCCCGACGGGCCCCACGGACCTCTCGCCAGGCGCCTGGTCGCCCAGGGCATCCTGCGCACCCGCTTCTACGACGACCGCCTCCTCGCCGCCGGAACCGGCCAGGTCGTGCTGCTCGCGGCCGGCCTGGACACCCGCGCCCACCGGCTCGCGTGGCCGTCCGGCACCCGACTGTTCGAACTCGACCTCGCCCCGGTGCTGGCCTTCAAGCAGCGGGTCCTGGACGGGCTCGGTGCCGCCCCCGCCTGCGAACGCGTCCCGCTGGCCGCCGACCTGGTCGACCCCGACTGGCCCGCCCTGCTCACCGCGGCCGGGTTCGACCCCGGGCGGCCCACCGCCTGGCTGGCCGAGGGCCTGCTGGTCTACCTGAGCGCCGACGAGGCGGCCGGCCTGCTCGCTGCCGTCGGCGCGCTCTCCGCCCCCGGCAGCCGCCTGCTGCTGGAACAGGGCCGCGACGTCACCGGCACCCCGCAGGACCCGGCGCTCGCCCACATCACCGCACTGTGGCGGGGCGGCCTCGGCCCCGGCACCCACGACTGGCTCGCCGCCCGCGGCTGGACCACCCACCTCACCTCCCTCGACCACCTCGCCACCACCCACGCCCGCCCCCTCCCGCCCGCCGCCGGCCCCGGCGCCCCCGGCTTCATCGAAGCCCACCGCACCGGGCCCGCCGCATGACGGCATAGCTCTGACCTGGCGTGATCCCTTGACCTGCGCTCAGATCGCCTACGGCTCCCTTCAGCGGCTCGCGGCCTTGTGGATCACGTTCGGCGGGGCAGGCGCCGACGGCCTGGGTGAACGTGCGGTTGCCGACAGGTCGACGGCTGTCACGCGGAGTCGCCGAGGGGAGCGGGTGGTCAGAGCCCTCCGTTGTCACCCTGGGTGATTGTCGAGGGGATGCGTCGTGTGTCCGGGCGGGTGGTCTCGGTGGCGGGTCAGGTGAGCCGGTCGCGGTGTCGGGCGGCGGTTTCGGGGACGAGGTGGGCGAAGCGTTCGCGGCCGTGGCCCTGGTGCTGTTCGGCCTGTTCGTCGTCCCGGTCCTCGCCTCGTCGGCATCGGCGTCCTCGTGGTCGGGGTCGTCGTATTCCTCGTGGAGGAGCTGGCAGGCGTGGATGCCGGTGAGGAGGTCTTCGAGGAGGTCGCGGGCGGGGCGTTTGGGGTCGAGGGGGTGAGGCGCAGGCCGGTGTCCTCGGGGTCGGTGTCCGGGCCGGTGTGTTCGGTGAGGTCGTCGTCGAGGTCTTCGAGGTGTTCGCGCACTTGAAGGACGCAGGCTGGCGCCGCGGGTCGTCGGCAGCACCCCCACCGCGCCTGGTCCCGGGCGCGATGGCACGCCGTCGCAGGCCGTCGGCCCCGCCATGTCCGCAGGGTTGCAGCAGTCGTCCCACCGTGCGACATGCGGGAGTCAGTCCCAGGAGGTCGGCCGTCACCGGAGCCCGCACCCGACCCGAAGGCCGCGAAGGGGCGGGGAAGCGGTGGAAGCGTGGGTGTGGCGGATGGGACGGCGGGTATCAATCGCGCGTCGGACAACGCAGTTTGATGCTGTGACACAACGGCGCGGGCCAAGGGAGTGAATGTGCGCGGCGAGGACGTCGGGTGACGGCGGCGAACGCGACGGGCCGTCCGGTGAGCGCCGGTGGCACCGGTCTCGCGGGGCCCGAAGTCGCTGTCGCCGCGTTCCTGCACCGTTGGGGCATGGTGCCCGAGGGCGAGGTGAGGGACCGTCTGCTGCGCACGGGGATCGGCGGCAGTGTGGCCCGGTGCTTTCCGGCGGCCGACGCGGACGGCAAGCGGATCATCACCGAGGCCTTCACCTGGTTCACGGCCTTCGACGACCTCCACGAGCCCGGGACCGGCCCCGGGGCTGCGGACACGGCCGCCGCGATCGCCGGCCTCGTCGCCGTCCTGGACCTGGACGGCGCCGGCGAGTCGCCTGCCGGCTGCGGCACCGGGCAGGGCGCGGCGGTCGCCGCGTTCGCGGCGGTGAGCGCCGAACTGCGCCGCCGGCTCACCCCTGCGCAGTTCGGCCGGCTGGCGGACGCGGTCCGCGGCTACCTCCTCGCCGTGCTGTGGGAGCACTCGGCCCGCGACGTCCGCGCGGCCGACTACCTCGCCATGCGGCGCCACCTGAGTTTCGCCCGTCTGCTCCCGCCGCTGCTCGAATGGACGACGGGCCGCGAACTCCCGGCCGGCCTGCACGACGCCCCGGTGACCCGCCGGCTGCTGACCGAGTTCTGCGACGTCGTCCTGATCCACAACGACCTCGTCTCCTTCGCCTGGGAACAGGCGCACCGGGGACGGGCCGAGGACCTGTCCAACCTGATCACGATCACCGCACGCGACACCGGGCGCCCGAACGCGGAAGCCGCCGCGGTCGTGCGAACGATGCTCGACACGGCGCTCGACCGGTACCGCGTACGGCGCGCCGCCGTGGCGGTCGGCGCCCCACAGGCCGGCGCCTACCTGGGCGCGCTGGACGACTTCCTCGCCGGGCTGCTCTCCAACGGTCTGCCGGGCCGCTACGGAACCGGGCCGGCGCCGCGCGCACCACTTTCCGGCGACGACGGGCGGCACGCATGAGCGGGGGCCCGGTACTGCCCCAAGTGCCCGGCGCGCTACCGCTCCTGGGACACACCGTCGCCCTCCTGCGCGCGCCGCTGGCGTTCCTGGAGCGGCTTCCGGCGTACGGCGAAGTGGTGGAGGTCCGCCTCGCCGGCCGCAGGATCGTCGTGGTGTGCGACCCGGAGCTGACCCGGACGATGCTGGTCCACGACCGGGTCTTCGACAAGGGCGGCCCGCTCTACCAGCGGCTGCGCGAGGCGGGCGGGCACGGTGTCGCCAGCTGCCCCGCGAGCGACCACCGCCGCCAGCGCCGCCTCGTCCAACCGGCGTTCCACCAGCCCCGACTGCCCGGCTACGCCCAGGTCATGACCGACCGCGTGGAGAAGGCTCTCGGCAGCTGGCGCAGCGGGCAGCGGATCGACCTCACCCAGGAGGCCCGGAAGATCACCGCCGGCGTGGTCATCGCCGCCTTCTTCGGCACCGGCCTGGACGAGGCCGCCCACGCCCGCCTGGCCGCCGACTTCACCGTCATGATGGCGGGCTTCTCCCGGCGCATCCTCATGCCCGAGGCGCTGTGCGCACTCCCCATCCCCGGAAACCTGCGCCACCGGAGAGCCACCGAACGCATCCGCCAGGAGCTGGGCCGGCTGATCGCCGACCAACGCAGCGCCGACACGGCCGCGGACGCCGCCCCGAACCTGCTGTCCCTGCTGCTGGCGGCCCGCGACCCCGACAGCGACGCCGACGCCTTCACCGACCACGAACTCGTCGACCAGGCCATCACCATGTACACCGCGGGCACCGAGACCACCGCGGGCGCGGTCTGCTGGGCGCTCCACCTCGCCGCCACCCACCCCGACGCCCAGGAGAAGCTGCGCACCGAGGCGCGCACCGTCCTCGGCGGACGCGCCGCGACCTGGGAGGACCTGCCCCGACTCGGCTACACCCGGCAGGTCCTCACCGAAGCGATCCGGATGTACCCGCCGGGCTGGTTCCTCACCCGGGAGACCACCGGCGCCACCGAACTCGGCGGACACCACCTGCCGGCCGGCACGACCGTCGCCTACAGCCCCTACCTGATCGGGCGCCTGCCCGCGCTCTACGAGGACCCCGGCCGCTTCGACCCCGACCGCTGGCAGGCAGGAGAACGGACTCCGCAGGCCCCGGCCACCGTCTTCGGCGGCGGCGCCCGCTCCTGCGTCGGCGACCGGTTCGCCATGGTCGAGGGCGTCCTGCTGCTCGCCTCCATGGTCGGCCGCTGGCACCTCGAACTCACCCCCGACAGCCTCGCACTGCCCCGGCTCCCGCAACTCACCCTCAACCCCGGCCGCATGAGGGCCACCGTCACCGTACCCAGCGGGATCGACACCCCGCCGCAGCGGCAGTGCCCGGCGTCATGAACCACACCGTCGCCAGGCCCGCCCTGCCCGGCCCCGGCGCCCTGCCCGGCCCCGGCGCCCTGCCCGGCCCCGGCGGAGCCGCGCAGCGCGCCGAGCGGGCGCGGCACCTCCTCGAACAGGTCGACGCCGACCCGTGGGGGCAGTTCACCCCGTCCGTCTACGAGACCGCACGCGTCCACGCCCACCTGCCCCGCCTGCCCGGCGCCGCGAAGAGAGTCGGATGGCTCCTCGACCAGCAGAGGGCCGACGGCCGGTGGGGCACCGGCTCCACCGGACACCAGGTGCTTCCGACCCTCAGCGCCACCGCCGCGCTGCTGTCCCACCTGCACGACGAGCCGCCACAAGGCCGGATCCCGGCAGCCGTCACCCGTGCCCTGGCCGCCCTGCGGCACATACCCGGCCACGGCGCACCACCGGACACCGCAGCCGTCGAACTCCTCGTCCCCGCCCTGCTGGCCGAGGTCAACCGGCTCCTCGACGCCCCGGCCACCGGCCGGTACCCCGCACTGCACCACTCACCCCGCCTCGGCCCGCTCTGCGGCCAACCCGCCGACCTTCCCACCGCGCTCACGCACCGGCTCCACCGGCTGCCGCAACTGCCCGTCAAATGGCACCACTGCTACGAGGCACTGGCCGCCCGGATCCCCGACCGCCTCGTCCCGCCGCCTCCCACCGGGCTGCTCGGCGCCTCGCCCGCCGCCACCGCCGCCTGGCTCGCCACCACACCCGCCTCCCCCTCCCACCGCCCGGCCGCAGCCGCCCTCGAAGCCACCGCGCACCGCTACCGCGGCCTGCTGCCCGAAACGGCCCCACTGGCGGCGTTCGAACGCCTCTGGGTCCTCTCCGCGTTCGCCAAGACCGGACTGCTGACCGGAGCCGAACACCTGGCCCGACGATGGCTCGAACCCCTCACCGAGCACGGCAGCGTGCGCGGCGCACCCGGACTCGCGCCGGACGCCGACGACACCGCCATGGCGCTCTTCGTCGCCGCCGAACTCGGCCTGCCACACGACCACGACGCGCTCGCCCCGTTCCGGACCGGCGACCACTTCGCCTGCTACCTCGGCGAGGACACCGGCTCCCTTTCCGCCAACGCCCACGCCCTGCTCGCGCTCGGCGCCTGCCTGCCCCACCACCCGGCCCACCGCGAGGCAGTCGCCGCACTGCGCACCTGGCTCACCTCCCAGCAGACCCCCGCCGGCCACTGGACCGACAAGTGGCACGCCTCACCCCTGTACGCGACCAGCCGCGCCGCCACCGCACTGGCCCGCCACGGCGGCCCCACCGCCCGCCCCGCACTGCGCCGCGCCGCCGAATGGGCGATGCGGACCCAGCACCCCGACGGCTCCTGGGGCATCTGGGGCCCCAGCGCCGAGGAAACCGCCTACGGCAGCCAGATCCTGCTCGCCGCCCCGACCACCCCCACCGAGCCCCTCACCCGCGCCCGCACCTACCTCGCCGACCACCTGACCGACGCCCCCGCGAACCCGCCCCTGTGGCAGGACAAGACCCTCTACACCCCCACAGCCGTCGTCGAGGCCGAGCTCCTCGCCACCCTCCACACACTTCCCTGAACAACCCCGGCCACCAGTTGGGCCGGACGGACACCCCGAACCCCACCGAGAGGAGCACCACGCCACCCGTCGCCACGCCGGGTACGGCGCGGGCACAGCGGCGATCCGACGTAGCCTGCGCCGACCTGACCCATCGTCAACCACCCCTCCGTCATCCCGTCGAGGACCGTGCTGATCGACATCGGGCGGTGACGGCGGCGGTCTCCCGGGATCGCAACCGGGGGACTTTCCCGGCGGCCGGCGGCCGGTGGCCTGTTGGCGGGCCGGCCGCGCCGGTGGACGGCGTCGCGGTGGCGCCGCTCGGTCGCCTCCAGCTCGGCGCGGGCCTCGGTGACCTGCCGGTGCCGAGGTTCGCCGCCTCGTCGGGCGTGGCGGCAGAGCGCGCGGGGCGGTGCGCGAAGCACGTCAGAACCACGCGGTGGTGATCGTGTACGAGTCCGGTCCGGTGGTGTCGGGGTCCACCGGCTGACCGGCCTGGGGCGCGTGTCGCCTCCCGTGTCGCAGACCACCCGTCTGACCTGCGACGATTGCCACCGTGCTCGCTGAGCAGCCTGCCCTTACCCGCACTGCCACGTGTGAACGTGGAGCGAAAGGAAGTCCCATGATCTTCATCACGGTCAAGTTCGCGGTCCGCCCCGAGCGCGCCGACGACTGGCTCGGCCTGGTCGACGACTTCACCCAGGCCACCCGCAACGAGCCCGGCAACCTCTTCTTCGAGTGGTCCCGCAGCGTCGACAACCCCGACGAGTTCGTCCTGGTCGAGGCGTTCCGCGACGGCGACGCGGGCAAGGAGCACGTGGAGTCCGCGCACTTCACCAAGGCCATGGACGACCTGTCGTACGCGGTGGCCACCAAGCCGCAGATCGTCTCGATCGAGATCCCCGGCATGGACGGCTGGGGGGAGATGGGCGAGATCACCCCCCGGTGACCTCCGAGGGCTGCTGTGCCCGAGGAGCGCAGGAGCCGGGGAGAGGAAGGGACCGTGTCGGTTGACCACGGGGAACGGCCGGTCGATCCGAGGATCGACCGGCCGTTCGGTGTCCGTGGACGCGGCTGAACGCCGATGGGGACAGCAGGCCTCACCTGCGGGGTGGTGCGGGAGACGCTGGAAACGTTCCGCTCGATCAGGTCCAGCAGGCGTCGGACGGCCTCGTCCGCGTCGGGCCGGTGGACGGCGACGATGCGGCTGTACGGGCAGGGGGAGGAGCCCAGTGGGCTTCACCCCGGACTATCGGTCTTCGGGAGATCCGGACGGAGCCCGTAACAGGTGTGCTGCCAGTCCAGTATCCGGAGCGACTCCCCTGGCTTGCTGCAGCCGGCGAGGCCGTCCCGCACGACGTCGACCAGACGGTCGAGCTTTCGGTAGCCGGGGTCGTCGTTCAGCTCGTCGAGACTCCACGTGATCGAAGGCGAGGGCTCCGTGATGCCCGGGAACTCGTAAATGCTGGGCCGGAAGTCGAACTTGGCATCGAAGCGGTCCCAGGTCCCGGCGTATTCGGGGTCGTACAGCCGGGCGGCGCCGGGTGACCCCGCCGAGGGGCTGACCTCCGTTTGACAGGTCCCGTCGGCGACAGCGAACCTACTCTAGGTATCCGATTCGTCACTTCTTGTGATCGATGGCGCCACACCGTCCGTGTGCGAATCCGCTGCCGCCCGCCACCTCACGCGAGGAGCCCCACCGTGACCATGACTCCCATCCGTCCCACGGCCGTCCCATCCGTCGAGCAGCTGCCCCAGCCGGAGCTGCGTGGGTCCACCGACATCCAGGGCAACATCCTGGCCGCGTTCAACAAGGACTTCACGGACTTCCGCTACCTGCACTTCCCTGACGCCGCCAGGGGCCGCGGCTGGCTCTCCGCGATCCTCAACACCGTCGCGACGACCAATGAGACGGAGGACTTCAACGAGCAGTTCTCGCTGGCCCGCCGGGCCTTCGGCCGCGACCCCGCGATCACGGCCGTCCGCTGCGGGGTCTCCCTCACCTTCGAGGGCCTCGTGACGGTCGCCAACAAGCCCGACCAGATCAAGAAGGACCTCAGCGCCTTCGCGTCGTTCTGCGCGGGCGCGGCCGCGCGGGCCCAGGATCTCGGGGACACCGGCGAGAGCGACCCCAAGACCTGGCTGTTCGGGGCCGGGACCGGCGACAAGGTCGTGCACGCGGTCCTCGTCGTCGCCGCGGACACCGAGGAACTGCTGAGGGAGAAGCTGAAGAACCTCGACACGGTCGAGCAGACCCACCAGATCACGCGCGTCCATGTCGACGAGGGCCGCACCCTGACGGGCGACCTGAAGGGCCACGAGCACTTCGGCTACAAGGACGGCATCTCCCAGCCCGGCGTCAAGGACTTCCACCGCGAGGACGCGGGCCGCAAGGGCTTCCGCGACAACCACGCCGGGACCGAGCTGATCGAACCCGGCGAGTTCGTCTTCGGCTACAAGAGCGAACAGGGCGACCGGAAGGCGCCGGCGTGGATGAAGAACGGCTCCCTCCAGGTGGTGCGCCGCCTTCGCCAGGACGTCGCCGGCTGGAACAAGGCCGTGGTGGACGGCGTCAAGGACTTCACCGGGAACATGGACGCCAACCGGCTCGGTGCCTGTCTGGTCGGCCGGGCCAAGGACGGCACACCGCTCGCCCCGCCGTGCAGCGCCGTGACCGGCCTCGGCTCGGACCGCAACGACTTCGACTACGTGAACGACGCCATCGGCCAGCACACCCCCTGGGCCGCGCACATCCGCCGCACCCATCCGCGCGCCTTCGCCGGCATCGTCGACAACAAGCCGAAGAGCCACCGCCTGATGCGCCGCGGCATCCCGTACGGCCCTGAGTTCAAGGGCGGCCCGGACGACGGCAAGGACCGCGGGCTGATGTTCGTCTGTTACGGCAGCTCGCTGGAGGAGCAGTTCGAACTGGTCCAGCAGCACTGGTCCAACTCCGACACGTTCCCCCCTGGGGAGAGCCGGCCCGACCAGGTGGTCGCCAACGGCTTCGACAAGGTCATCGGTCTCGCCGGCCAGGCCTCGATCGAGCTCGCGGACGGTACCTCCGGCACGGTCGACATGAAGCGCTTCGTCCGTACCACGGGCGCGCTCTACGCCTTCACCCCCTCGATCAGCACGCTGCGGCTGCTCGCCGAGGGCAAGGACCTCCCCGACAAGTCGATCGGCTCCTGAGCGGCGAGGAGAAGCCATGAGCGAGAACCCCACCGTCGAGGGCACGGCCAACGACCGCGCCCGCCGGCGAACCTGCCAGGAGCTGGCCCGCGAGCTGCTGCTGGTCGGTCCGGACGACAAGGACCTGAAACTGCGCTACCTCGACGTCCTGATCAAGGAGGGCGTCCCGAAGACCGACCAGCCCAAGGACGTGCTGATCGTCGGCGCCGGGATCGCCGGTCTGGTCGCCGGGAAGCTGCTCAAGGACGCCGGGCACAACGTCACCATCCTGGAGGCCAACGCCAGCCGGGTCGGCGGGCGGATCAAGACCTTCCGCTCCACCGGCGACGAGCAGGACGGCCCGTTCTACGACCCGGAGCAGTACGGGGAGGCCGGGGCGATGCGGCTGCCCAGCTTCCACCCGCTCACCCTGGCCCTGGTCGACAGCCTCGGCCTGCGCAGGCAGCTGTTCTACAACGTCGACGTCGACCCCGACACCGGCAACCAGAACGCGCCCGTCCCGCCGGTGGTCTACGAGTCCTTCGAGGACGACAAGGTCTGGAAGTACGGCGAGGACAGCCCGGACTTCCGCGAGCCGGTCAAGCGCTTCAACAGCTGGATCCGCACCAACCGGATCCAGGCCCGCCGCAGCGAGTACGCCGCCGACCCGAGCGGCATCAACGAGGGCTTCCACCTCACCGGCGACGAGGCGCGGATCACCGCCGCCGAGATGGTCAACCAGGCACTGGAGCCGGTCCGCGACTACTACTCGTACATTGAGAACGGCAAGCGGGTGCGCAAGCCGTTCGCCGAGTGGCTGGACGGCTGGGCCCGGGTGATCCGCGACTTCGACGGCTACTCGATGGGCCGCTTCCTGCGCGAGTACGCGGGCTTCAGCGACGAGGCCATCGAGGCGGTCGGCACGATCGAGAACATGACCTCGCGGCTGCACCTGTCCTTCTTCCACACCTTCCTGGGCCGCAGCGACATCAACCCGGACGCCACCTACTGGGAGATCGTCGGCGGCAGCTGGCAACTGCCCTACGCCCTCGCCGAGGACCTCCGGGACGAGCTCGAAATGGGCGAGCGGATGATCCGAATGGAGTACTGGGACCCGCGCCGCGACGGCGGGGCCGGCCAGGACGTCGGACCGAACGGGCCGCAGGTCGCCGTCCACACCGTGCCCGAGGGCAACCCGGAGGCCGAACCCACGGTCTGGAAGGGCGACTTCGCGATCGTCACCGTCCCGTTCTCCGCGCTGCGGTTCGTTCAGGTCGCACCCCCGTTCTCGTACAAGAAGCGCAGGGCGATCATCGAGACGCACTACGACCAGGCCACCAAGGTGCTGCTGGAATTCTCCCGCCGGTGGTGGGAGTTCACCGAGGCGGACTGGAAGGCCGAGCTCGACTCCATTGAGCCGGGCCTGTACGAGTACTACCAGCGGGCCGGCGAGGAGGACGCCGAGGCGGCCGTCGCGGCCGCGCACAACGGGCACCGGCCCCCGCCCAACCTGCCGAAGGTGCTGCTCGGCGCCCACCGGAGCGTGGACTCCAACCGGATCGGCCAGGACCAGTTGGAGGCCTACCGGCACACCCCGCTGCACCGGGCGAGCGTGCGCCCCGCCACCAACTGCATTGGTGGCGGCTCGACCACCGACAACCCGAACCGCTTCATGTACTACCCCTCGCACCCGGTGCCCGACAGCGACGGCGGCGGCGTGGTGCTGGCCAGCTACAGCTGGTCGGACGACGCGGTGCGCTGGGACTCGATGGAGGACTACGAGCGGTACGTCTACGCGCTGCGCAACCTCCAGTCGGTGCACGGCCGGCGGATCGAGGTGTTCTACACCGGCTACGGGAAGACCCAGAGCTGGCTGCGCGACCCGTACGCCTTCGGCGAGGCAGCCGTCTACACCCCGCACCAGATGACCAGCTTCCACCTCGACGTGGTCAAGCCGGAGGGCCCGGTGCACTTCGCCGGCGAGCACGTCTCGCTCAAGCACGCCTGGATCGAGGGCGCGGTGGAAACCGCCGTCCGGGCGGCCATCGCCGTGCACGAGGCGCCACCACCGCCACCCCCGGCGGAGCCGGAGATCCGGCCCGAGGCGCAGGTCCGCCGGGAACGCCGAGAGGAGATGCTGAGCAGATGAGCGGCGATGACGATTGGACAGTGGGCCGTTACCTGGCCACCAGGTTGGAGCAGTTGGGCATCCGGTACCTGTTCGGGGTGCCGGGCGACTTCCTCGGCCCGTTCCTGACGATCATGCACGCCACCACCGGGGTGCGCTGGATCGGAACCCCGACCGAGATGGGTGGCGGCTACGCCGCGGACGCCTACGCCCGGGTGCGGGCCGCCGACGCCGACCTGGACAAGGGTGAGCAGGGCATCGGCGCCGTCGCGGTGACCTACGGGGTGGGCGCGTTCAGCCTGCTCAACACGATCGGCGGCGCGTACGTCGAGGACGTGCCGCTGATCGCGATCAACGCGGCGCCCTCGTACGAACAGTGGCTCAACTACCAGGCGGTCGGCCTGCTCACCTCGCACATGAGCCGGCGCCGGGAGAGCAACCTGGACATCTACCGGCAGGTCACGGTGGACGCGCAGGTGCTCTCCAACCCGGGGCTCGCGCCCTGGCAGATCGACAGCGCGATCACCGCGTGCCTGACCGGGCGCAAGCCGGTCTACCTGGAGGTGATGGAGGACCTCTGGCACGCGCCGTGCGATCCTCCGCAGGGTGAACTCCGGGCTCGTGAGCGGACGTTCACCAAGCGGAATGAGGAGATGCTGGCCAAGGCGGTCACGGCGGCGGTGGAGCTGATCAGTGAGTTCGGCACGCCGATCGTCTGGGCCGGCGAGGAACTGGTCCGCCAGCGGCTGGAAGGCGAACTGCTGGAGTTCGTCCAGAGCACCCGGATGCAGTTCTGCACCACGGTCGGCGCGAAGTCCGTGGTCTCCGAACGGCATCCGCAGTTCGCCGGCGTCTACAACGGCAAGGCGAGCCTGCCGGAGATCCGGAAGACCTTCAAGAACGCCGGGTGCCGGATCGGACTGGGGACCTGGTCCACGTCCAAGAACCTCGGCGGCGAGCAGTCGATCGGCGATGACTGGATCGTGGCGGCCCGCGACGGCGTCAGCGTCGGCGCCAGGTACTTCCCCGAGGTCCAACTGGGGCGGTTCGTACCGGCGTTGCGCAACGCACTGGCGGGACAGACGTTCGCGGCCGACCACTTCGCGCTGGCGCACGCGGCGGGCCTGGACGTCCCGGCCAGCACGTCCGATTTCCTGGACTCGCTGAGCTCCGCCCGGTATCCGGCGGAGCTGACGTACGACAGCTTCTTCCAGCACGTCAACTTCTTCCTGGAGCACCAGGCCACCGGCGGGGACCCGCAGGCCCCCTCGCCGTTCACGGTGGTCTCGGACGCGGCGTTCGCGCTGCTCGGGTCCATGAACCTGCGGATCACCGAACGGGCCGGCTTCCTGGCGCAGAACAGCTGGCTGTCCATCGGCTACTCGGTCGGCGCGGCCACCGGCGTGGCGCTGGGCCGACAGCAGCCGATGAAGCGGCCGCTGGTGTTCGTCGGGGACGGCTCGTTCCAGGAGATCTGCCAGGAGCTGTCCACCCAGGTGCGCCACCACCTGCGGCCGGTGGTCTTCGTACTGGACAACGAGGGCTTCTACGGCATCGAGCAGATGCTGGTCAGCCCCTGCTACTACAAGGAGAAGCCGTCCGACGGGGCCGACTTCTACAACGTGCTGCACCCGTGGCGGTACGAGAAGCTGGCCGAGGTCTTCGGTACGGAAAAGGACCGGATGCACGGGTACGAGGTCACCACCCACGCCGAGCTCGATTCACTGCTGCTCGACATTGCCGATCCGGGCAACGACATCAACCACGCCCCGATCCTGGCCCGGGTCCGGCTCAGCCGGCACGACTACCCGCGGGCACTCCAGTACAAGATCGACGAGAAGTGCAAGTAACCGCCGTACGGCGCACCCGCCCCGGTCCGAGACCGGGGCCGGTGCGCGCCGCACCGCCCCCCCTACCTGCTCAAGACCCGGTGAACGCCGGCGCGGCTGTGCTGCCAGTCTGGATCCGACCCTTTGAAGACGGTCTCCAGTGTCTTGCGGATCTCGCCGGGGCCCGCGCCGCCAGGCGCGCATCCTCGCCGCGCGGCGCCGGCGGACAGGTGGCTTCGCCCATGCCCTGAGCGCGGCCCGGGCGGCAGTGGCGGGACGCCTCGGGATTGCCGGTGCCGGCAGCCCGGAGAGCTCCCGTCATCACAGGTCACAACGCGGGTCTTCGTCTTCAGGGCACCCGTCGGCAGTCATCGTTCGGTAGATCCACTTCAAATCTCGAGCACGCGTTTCACATATCCCCCTCTTTGGGCGGCCTCGATGCTCTAGATTGATTTTCGCCTCGCATGGTCGGACGCGAGGCGACAAATAATGATCTACAGGTCCGGTGCTGCGGACGGCCGGTAGTCGCGTCCCCGGCGGCAGACGTGGGGTGATCAATTCTTGGCGCCCGAGAGGGGGCTTTGAGTGTGGAGAGCAACCGTCGACGGTTTCCCGCGCATCTCGGGACTCTGGCAGGACATTCGGGTCCGCCGGCGCCTGGGCGGGATGTTCGAGTAGCGCTGCAATAGCCGGTTTGCCGTCCGCGGGGGGTGGGGCCTCCCGGGGGTAGGAACAGCGCGGCACGGGAGGCGGGGCCTCCCAAGGGGAGGAACAGTGCGGGAGGCGCGGGCCTCCCGGGGGGAGGAACCGTGTGGAGCGAACACGTCGAACCCACTGGTGACCTGGAGCGGGCTGTGGAGCAGGGGGAAGAGGAATTAGTCAGCCCGTTTCTATCGGCGCGGGGGCGCCCGATGAACGGGATAATCAGCCGGCCCGAGATCGACTGGGAGCAGCAGTACCGCCGTACTGTGATCATCAGCGATACCGTGGCCACCGCCTTCGTGGTAGCGGCGATAGGCGGCTTCTTCGGGGTTCGGGACGCGGCCAACTGGCACGAGAAGTGGGGAATTCTCGCCTTCGGCACCGAGCTGCTGGTGCTGGGAGCGCTCGCGATGACCCGGTCGTGGGCTCCGGCCGTGCTCGGCCAGGGCGCCGAGGAATTCCGCCGGCTCGGACGCTCACTGTTCACGGCGGCCGTCGTACTGGCGCTCGGCGGGATCGCCCTCACCTCGCGCAACATCAAGCTCTGGATCTTCGTCGCGATCCCGGCGATCACGCTCGTCACCATGACCGAGCGGTATCTGCTGCGCCTCTGGCTGCATAAACGGCGGAAGGAAGGACGGTGCCTGCGCCCGGTGCTCGCTGCCGGGAGCCCGGCCACCGTGCGCGACCTGATCACCCGGACCCGCAAGTTCCCGCACCTCGGCTGGCGGGTGGAGGCGGTGTGCACGCCGTACGCTCTCGGGGACAACGGTGGCCGACTGGACGGAGTGCCGGTCGTCGGCCGACTGACGGACGTCGCCAACCACGTCCGCCGCGACGGCTACCGTGTCGTTGCGATCACACCGGACCCGCACTGGTCACCGGACCGGCTGCAGCGGCTGGCCTGGAACCTCGAAAACGGCGATGCCGAGATGGTCGTGGCCCCCGTGCTGATGGAGGTGGCCGGCCCGCGGCTGCACGTCGACGCGGTGCTCGGGATCCCGATGCTGCGGGTCAGCATGCCGACCTTCACCGGGGGCCGCCGGGTGGTCAAGGAGGTCGTCGACCGGCTGGGCGCCGCGGCCCTGCTGATCCTGTTCGCGCCGCTGATGGTGCTCGTCGGGCTGCTCGTACTGGTGGACAGCCGGGGTGGGGCGTTCTTCCGACAGCACAGGGTCGGCAAGGACGGCCGCGAGTTCACCCTGGTCAAGTTTCGCACCATGGTCGCCGGGGCCGACCGGGCACGTGCCGGGCTGGCCGACCGCAACGAGGGCGCCGGCCTGCTGTTCAAGCTCCGCCGGGATCCGCGGGTGACCCGGGTGGGAGGAGTGCTGCGCCGGTACTCGATCGACGAGCTCCCGCAGCTTCTCAACGTGGTCACCGGCTCGATGTCGCTCGTCGGTCCGCGGCCTCCGCTACCGGAGGAGTCCGCCGCGTACGGCCCGGACATCCGGCGGCGGCTGCTCGTCAAGCCCGGGCTCACCGGCCTGTGGCAGATCAGCGGGCGCAGCGACCTGCCGTGGGAGGAGGCGGTCCGGCTGGACCTGCGGTACGTGGAGGACTGGTCGCTCGCCCTTGACGCGGTGATTCTGTGGAAGACGCTGCGTGCGGTGCTTCAGGGGCAGGGGGCCTACTGATGCGCGGGGGGCGTCGTCCGATCGGCGCGCGGATGGCCGGCCAGAAGGGCCTGCCCGAGGGGAGGAACGGGTCATGAGGGTCAGCGTCCTGGGGCTCGGCTACGTGGGCTGCGTGTCGGCCGCGTGCCTGGCCAGTCTGGGGCACGAGGTCATCGGGGTGGACGTGAACCAGGTGAAGGTCGACCTGGTCAACGACGGCAAGGCCCCGGTGGTCGAGGAGCGGATCGGCGAGCTCATCGCCGAGGTCGTGCGGGCCGGAGCGCTACGCGCCACCGCCGACGTCCGCGAGGCGATCACGGGCAGCGAGGTGTCGCTGGTCTGCGTGGGCACGCCGTCGGAGCCCAACGGCAGCCTGTGCACCACTTACCTGGAGCGGGTCACCGAGCAGATCGGTGCCGCGGTGGCCGAGCGGGGCGGGCGGCAGACCGTCGTGTTCCGCAGCACCATGCTCCCGGGCACCTGCCTGAACCTGCTGGTACCGATCCTGGAGAAGTACGCCGGCGGCACGGCCGGCGTGGACTTCGGGGTCGCGGTCAACCCGGAGTTCCTGCGCGAGGGCACGAGCGTGCGGGACTTCTTCGACCCGCCCAAGACCGTCATCGGTGAGCTCGACCCGGCGAGCGGCGACGTGGTCGCGGCGCTGTACGAGGGATTGCCCGGCGAGGTGTTCCGGGTGCCGGTCCCGACGGCCGAGGCGATCAAGTACGCGGACAACGCGTTCCACGGCCTCAAGATCGGCTTCGCGAACGAGCTGGGCGCGGTGTGCCAGGCGCTCGGGGTGGACTCGCACCAGGTGATGGACGTGTTCCTGGCCGACCGCAAGCTGAACATCAGCCCCGCCTACCTGCGGCCCGGCTTCGCCTTCGGCGGCTCCTGCCTGCCCAAGGACCTGCGCAGCCTGGTCCACGCGGCGCAGCGGGCCGACGTCTCGGTGCCCATCCTCTCCCACGTGCTGCCCTCCAACTCCGAACACCTGCAGCGCGCGGTGGAGTTGGTCGAGCGCACCGGCAGGCGTCGGGTGGGCCTGTTCGGTCTGTCCTTCAAGCCCGGCACCGACGACCTCCGCGAGAGCCCGCTCGTCGAGCTGGCGGAGAGGCTCTTCGGCAAGGGTTACGACCTGCGGATCTACGACCCCAACGTGAACCTCTCCCGGCTGCTCGGCGCGAACCGGGAGTACATCGAGACCCGGCTGCCGCACCTCGCGCAGCTGCTCGCGGAGTCCGTCGGCGAGGTGCTCGAGCACGCCGAGGTGTGCGTGGTCGGGACCAGGGATCCGGCCGTGCTGTCCGCGCTGCCCCATGGCGACGGCCCGGTGATCGTCGACCTCGTCCACCTTCCCGACGCCGAGGCGCGCCGGACCGAACGGGGGTACGTGGGCCTTGCCTGGTGACACATCGTTCGGTGACACGGTCAGTGGCGACGGGCCGGCCCGTCGCGCGCTGATCCTGGTGGAGAACCTGTCGGTGCCGTTCGACCGGCGGGTGTGGCAGGAGTGCACGACGCTGCGCGACGCGGGCTGGGAGGTGCACGTCATCTGTCCCCGGGGGAGCAAGCGGGACACGGAACCGGAAGCGGAGATCGACGGGGTGCGGATCCACCGCTATCCGTTGCGCGCGGCCACCGGAGGGCCGGCCGGCTACCTGCGTGAGTACGGGTCGGCGTTGTGGCACACGGTCCGGCTGGCCCGCAAGGTCGGCCCGGTCGACGTGGTCCACGCCTGCAACCCGCCCGACCTGCTGTTCCTGCCGGCACTGTGGCTGAAGCGGCGCGGCGCGCGGTTCGTGTTCGACCAGCACGACCTGGTACCCGAGCTGTACCTCTCCCGGTTCGACCGCGGCGAGGATCTGCTCTACCGCGCCGTGTGCGCGCTGGAACGGCTGACCTACCGGGCCGCGGACATCGTGCTCGCCACGAACGAGAGCTACCGGGACGTCGCGCTGCGCCGTGGCGGTCAACGGCCGGCGGACGTCTTCGTGGTGCGCAGCGCGCCCGACACCGACCGGTTCCAGCCGGTACCGCCCGAGCCGGAGCTGAAGCGCGGCAAGCCTCATCTGCTGTGCTACCTCGGCGTCATGGGCCCGCAGGACGGCGTCGACTACGCCTTGCGGGCCCTCGCGAAGCTGCGCGACGAGCTCGGGCGGACCGACTGGCACGCGGTGTTCGTCGGCGCCGGCGACGCCTTCGACGCGATGGTGGAGCTGTCCCGGCGGCTCGGGCTCTCCGAGCAGGTGCAGTTCACCGGGCGCGTTCCGGACGCCGATCTGGCGCGCTACCTGTCCACCGCGGACGTGTGCCTTTCTCCCGACCCGCGCAATCCGCTCAACGACGTGTCGACCATGAACAAGGTCCTGGAGTACATGGCGATGGGCCGGCCGATCGTCTCGTTCGACCTCCGGGAGGCCCGGGTCTCCGCCGGTGACGCCGCCGTCTACGCGCCCGCCAACGACGAGGCCGGGTTCGCCGGGCTCATCGCGCTGCTGCTGGACGATCCGGAGAAGCGGGCCTTGATGGGCAAGCTCGGCCAGGAGCGGATCAACGGGCCGCTCTCCTGGCGGAACTCCCAGCGATCGCTGCTCGCCGCCTACGCCGCCGCCTGTCGTGACCACGCTCCGGCGTCGGCGGGCGACCAGAACCGGCCAGGGGGAAGGCCGCGCCGTTGAGCGATGAAACGATACGCCTGGTCACGATCGGTCGGATCCTCCGTCGGCGCTGGCGGCTTCTCGCCGTCCTCGCCGTGGTGGGTGCGCTCGTCGGCTACGGCAGCTCCCTGCTGTTCCCGCCGAGTTACACGACGTCGGCATCGGTGCTGCTGCCTGGGGTGTGGCAGGAGCGCGAGCTGATGACCCAGGCGGAGATCGCGACCAGTTCGGTGGTGATCGACCGCGCGGCCGCCGCGCTCGGCTGGAAGGGCGTCGACGGCACCCAGCTGCGGGACCGGGTGAGCGCCACGGCCTCGGACGGGAACATCGTCAAGGTCTCGGGTACGGCCGAAACCCCGGAGCGCGCACAGCAGCTGTCCGATCAGATGGCCAAGCAGTTCGTCGCGTTCAGCGCGCGGATAGCGGGCGACGGCACCGACCCCGGAGCGGCGCAGCCCGAGGCGCTTCGGCAGATGGTGGTTCAGGCCAGCCGGCGCATCACCGAACTGGCCGATTCGGCCAATCCGGGGCAGACCGTGGAGAGCGTGCAGACCCGCACCGAACTCGCGAAGCTGCGCACCGCGCTGGAGGAGGCCGTCAAGAAGCTGGACCAGGTCGACCCGGCCTCCACCAAGGCCGCCATGGTCGTCATGGGGCCGGCGGCCCGGCCGACCGGCGCGGTGGCGCCGACGAGGATTCAACTCATCGTCGGCGGTGCGCTGTTGTTCTTCCTGGCCACGGTCATCGGCCATCTCACCGCCGCCCGGATGGGTCGCCGGCTGCGCACCGAACCGGAGATCGCCGCAGCGCTGGGCTCGGCGTTCCTCGGCACCGTCGACGTACCCGCCGACCTGCCCGGGCACCGGCCGGAAGGCCGTGGCCCGCGGGCCCGGATCCGCCGGCTGCTGGGCATCGACGTCCGGTGGGACCTGCCGGTCCCGCAGGCCTCCGGTGACGAGGCCAGCCGGCGGATCCGCTTCCAGCGGGTGTGCGCCCGCCTGCGGGACCGGCTGCCGTCCCCCCGGCGGCTGCTGGTCGTCGTCCCGGACGGCGACGAGCCGGCCCGCCTGGCCGCCGGGCAGCTCGCGGCCGAGGCGGGCGGCGATCCCTCCCCGAGCTCTTCGAGCAGGGGATACCCCATGCTGCGGGTGGTGGGGGTTTCGGTGTCCCGGCCGCTGGTGCCGGACCGTGACGACGAGTCCGGTGCCCTGGTCGTGCTCAGCGCGGGCAGCTGGACCGCGGCGGAGCTCGCCGGCATCGCCGGGGCGTGTGCGGACGCGAAGCACGAGGTCGTCGGCATCGTCCTCGCGGCCCCGGTCCGGGCCCGTACGACGCAACCCTCCGACCGTCAGGGCGCCACGCCGGCGCTCGCGGTCGGCGACGATGCGAGGAGAGGTTCGGAGTGACGACGAGCAGGACCGCGGAGTCGTCGGCCGCCCCTCCCCTGGTGGACCTCCAGTCGCTGGTGGTCGCGGTGCGCAGGCGCCGCCGCCTCTGGTGTTCCCTGGCCCTGATCGGGCTGCTGCTCGGCGCCGCCGCGGCCGTCCTGCAGCCCGCGCCGCCGAGCGCGGTGACAACGGTGCTGGTCGCGCATCAGGCGGACCAGCCGAACGACCCCGGAACGCTGATCCGCACCGACGCCGCCCTGCTGCACACCGTGGGGATCGCCGGCCAGGCCCTCCAGTCCCTCGGGTCCTCGGAGAAGCCGGAGGACTTCCTGAAGGACTACGGGGGCCTCGGCCTGACCAACAACCTGCTGCAGATCACCGTGACCGGACACAGCGACACGGAGGCGGTGGCCCGCGCCAAGGCGCTCGCCGAGGCGTTCGTCGCAAGCCACGTGAAGCGGATACAGCAGGCCGCGGACGCCGAGGCCAAGGCCCTGCTCGACGAGCGCGACCGGATGAAGGACGAACTCGCCCAGGTCAACAAGGCGATCGGGGACGGATCGCAGCAGAGCGGGCCGAAGACATCGGCGAACCTGGAGTCGCTCTACGCCAGCAGGGCCGATCTCACCTCGCGGATCACCGACTTCGGCCAGCGCGCCGCGGCGGCTGGGGCCGGCACGCCCCGGCTCGTCGCCGGCACCCAGATCGTGGACGCCCCGCACGCGGTGAAGCAGTCCCTGCCGAAGACCGCCGCGACCGACGCCGCCATCGGCCTCGTCCTCGGCCTCGTCCTCGGGCTCGCGGTGGCCTCGGTCGGCGCGGTGGTGGCGGACCGCCCGGTGCTGCGCCGGGAGATCGCGGCGGACCTCGGCGCCTCGGTCATCGCCGAGCTGCCCCACCGGCCGGCCGCCCGGTGGCAGCGCAAACGGACCCGGGAGGCCCGGGCCAGGCTCACCACGACCCTGGCCCGTACCGTACGCGGCTCCGAGGAGGCGGTGTCGCTGCTGGAACTGGGCTGTGCGCGCAACGCGAGCGCCATCGCCCTGGACCTCGCCGGGGCACTGGCAGCCGAGGGGCCGGTGGCCGTCGTGGACGGTCTGCCCGGCTCGCAGCTCGCCGGCCGCCGCCGCAAGGCCGGAGGCCCGACCGTGGTCGACGGCGGGGGCGCCGAGTCCGTACCGGGTGAGCAACACCGGCTCGGCGTCGGCTCGGTGGCACCCGGCACGGCGTGGACCGACCTTCGCCACCTCGGCACCCGGACGGTGCTCGTCGTGCGGGCCGGGCACGGCAGCGCCGCCTGGCTGCACACCGTGGCGCGCCAACTCGCGGACCAGCACATCGCGGTGATCGGGGTGGTGCTGATCGACCCCGATCCGCGTGACCGGACCGACGGCACGCTGTGGGACAGGACCGACATCGCGCCGAGCGGCCGCAACGAGCGGCCGGCCCGGCAGATCGGCACGGGCCGGCGGCGGACGGAACGACTACCGGTGTGGACCGCACGGGTCCCCGACAGCGACCAGGAGGCGAGGTAGGACATGTGTGGCATCGCAGGCACGTACCGATGGCCGGACGGGAAGGCCGTGACCGACCTGCTCACCGAGACCCTCGCCCACCGCGGTCCGGACGGGGCGGGCCGGTACAGCCACCCCGTCGGTGACGGCGAAGTGCACCTGGGGCACCGCCGGCTGGCCATCGTCGACCTGTCGGAGACCGGCGCCCAGCCGATGGTCTCGGACGGCCTCGTCCTGACGTACAACGGCGAGCTGTACAACGCGCCCGAGCTGCGCGCCGAACTGGCGGCCGCTGGAGTGCGCTTCCGTGGCACCTCCGACACCGAGGTGCTGCTGGAGGCCTGGCGGCGCTGGGGCACGGACTGCCTGCCCCGGCTGCGCGGCATGTTCGCGTTCGGGATCTTCGACGAGCGAACCGGTGAGCTGGTGCTCGCCCGCGACCAACTCGGCATCAAGCCGCTGTTCCTGGTGCGGCGCGGTGAGGGCCTGGTGTTCGCCTCCGAGCTCAAGGCGCTGGCCGCCGCCACCGGGGGCTCGCTGGAGGTGGACCACGCGGCGCTGGTGGCCTCGCTGCTGTACTACTGGGTGCCGGACACGCGGTGCGCGTTCCGCGAGGCGGAGAAGCTGCCGCCGGGCAGCTGGCTGCGGTGCCGGCCCGACGGCCGGGTGGAGCGCGGCCGGTTCTGGCACCTGCGCGACGTCGCCGCCGAGGGCCGGGAGCGGGCCCGGGCCGGCGAACTGCCGGACCTCGCCGCCATCGTCGAGGAGTCGACGAGGCGTCACCTGCTCTCCGACGTTCCCGTGGCGACCTTCCTCTCCGGCGGGCTGGACTCCAGCTACCTGACCGCGCTGGCGGCCCGCGACCACCCCGGGATCTCCGCCTACACGATCGGGTTCCGCGCCGAGGACGCCAGGTTCGAGGCGATGCCGGACGACCTGCGCTACGCCCGGCAGGTGGCCGAGCGGTTCGGCGTCGACCTGCACGAGATCGAGATCGCCCCGGACGTGCTCGACCTGCTGCCGCGGATGACGTACCACCTGGACGAGCCGATCGGCGACCCGGCCGCGATCAACACGTTCCTGATCTGCTCGGCCGCCCGGGAGGCCGGGGTCAAGGTGATGCTCTCGGGGATGGGGGCCGACGAGCTGTTCGCCGGCTACCGCAAGCACCTGGCCAACCTGATCGCGCTGCGTTACCAGCGCGTCCCGCGACCCCTGCGGCGCGGCCTGTCCGCGGCCGTGGACCGGCTGCCGGTCGCCACGGCCCGCCGGGGGTACCGGTCGGTGCGGTTCGCGAAGCGGTTCCTCTCCTTCGCCGATCTGCCGGAGGAGACCGCGTTCCGGCGCAGCTACACCATGTACGACCAGGAGGAACTGCTCGCCCTGGTGAATCCGGACCTGGCCGGGACGGTCCAGGACGTGCTGACCGAGCACGCGGACGTCTACCAGGACAACGACCTCGACGACTTCGTCAACCGGATGTGCCTGGGCGACGCGCGGATGTTCCTGCCGGGCCTGAACCTCGCGTACACGGACCGCTCCAGCATGGCCGCGTCGACCGAGGTGCGGGTGCCGTACGTGGACGTCGAGGTGGTCAAGGCGGCGTTCACCGTGCCCGGCGACCGCAAGATCGTCGGACGGCAGGGCAAGGCCGTCCTCAAGGAGGCGGCCACCTCGATCCTGCCCCGGGAGATCGTGTACCGGCCCAAGGGTCTGTTCAGCGCCCCGCTGCGGGCCTGGATGAGCCGGGACCTGGCACCGCTGGTGCGCGAGGTGGTGCACGACGGCGTGCTCGTCAACTCCGGTCTCCTGCGCCGCGACGCGCTCGCGCGCATGGTCGCCGAGGACGCCGCCGGGCAGCGGGACTTCTCCAAGCATCTGTGGCACGTGCTGACCCTCGAGTACTGGTACCGCGACGCGACCTCCGGGTCCGGCCGGAGCACTCGCCCGGCAGCGTAGAAGACGGCTTAGAAACAAGGGGACTTCGGTGAAACAGGTCGTGCAGAACTACAAGAGCGGCGAGCTGGCGGTGCTCGACGTGCCGGTGCCGGGGTGCAAGCCGGGCGGCGTGCTGGTCCGCACCGCCTACTCGCTGATATCCACCGGGACCGAGCTCATGAAGGTCTCCGAGGCCGGCATGTCGATGCTGGGCAAGGCCCGCTCCCGGCCGGACCAGGTGGCCAAGGTCATGCAGAGCGTGGCCACCAACGGGCTGCCCGCCACCTACCGCAAGGTGATGGGCAAGCTGGACTCCTACACGCCGCTGGGCTACTCGCTGTGCGGGGTGGTCGAGCAGGTCGGCGCCGGGATCGACGATGTGAAGGTCGGCGACCTGGTGGCCTGCGCCGGCAATGAGCACGCGCTGCACGCCGAGCTGAACTGGGTGCCGAAGAACCTCTACGCCCCGGTGCCGGACGGCCTCGCGTCGCGGCACGCCGCCTTCGGCACCGTCGGGTCCATCGCCCTGCAGGGCGTGCGCCAGGGCGAGCCGCAGCTCGGCGAGGTGGCGCTGGTCATCGGCCTCGGGCTGATCGGGCAGCTGGTGGTGCAGCTCCTCACCGCCGCGGGGGTGCGCGTCGTCGGGGCCGACCCCGACCCGGTGCGCTGCGAGCTGGCCGAGCGCCTGGGTGCCGTGGCCTGCGGCGATCCCGGGTCCGCGGCCGTGGAGACCGCCGTCGCCGAGCTGACCGACGGGCACGGCGTGGACCAGGTGTACCTGGCCGCCGGCGGCGGCAGCAACCAGCCCGTCGAGCTGGCCGCCCACCTGGCCCGGGACCGCGGCCGGGTCGTCGACATCGGCAAGTGCCGCCTGGACCTGCCGTGGAACGCGTACTACGAGAAGGAGTTGGACGTCCGGTTCTCCCGTTCGTACGGCCCCGGGCGCTACGACCCGTCGTACGAGCTGGAGGGGCGGGACTACCCGGTCGGCTACGTGCGCTGGACGGAGCGCCGCAACCTGGCCTGTTTCCTCGGCCTGATGGCCCGCGGCCGCGTCGACGTGGACCCCCTGGTCTCCCACATCGCCGACTTCGACGACGCCGTCGAGACGTACCGGCGCCTGAAGGACGGCGACCTGAAGGCCGTGGCCGTGCTGTTCCGGTACCCCGAAGCCGCGGGGGACGAGAAGGCGCAGGCCCCGGCGGTGGCGGTGCCCGCGGTGCGACGCGACGCCAGGACGGCCGCCCCGGCCCGGTCCGCGCCCGCCCGATCCGCGGGGGCGCCGGTGCGCCTCGCGTTCATCGGTGCGGGCAACTACGCGACGTCGATGCTGCTGCCGCACCTGGCTCAGCGCGAGGGCGTCTCGCTGTCCACGGTCGTCACCACGACGGCGCTGTCCGCGGCCAACGCGCAGCGCAAGTTCGGCTTCGCCCGGGCGACCACCGATCTCGACGCCGTGCTCGGGGACTCGTCCATCGACGCGGTGTTCGTGGTCACCCGGCACAGCTCGCACGCCGAACTGACCCGGCAGGCGCTGCTGGCCGGCAAGACGGTGTTCGTGGAGAAGCCGCTGGCCCTCACCGAGGACGAGCTGGCCGGTGTGCTCGCGGCGGTGGAGGAGTCCGGCAACGACCGGTTGCAGGTGGGCTTCAACCGCCGGTTCGCGCCGCTGCTGCGGGAGGCCAGGACCCGGTTCGGCACCCGGACCGGTCCGGCGAGCCTGCGCTACCTGGTCAACGCGGGCCGGCTGCAGCACGGCAGCTGGTACCTCCAACAGGGCACCGAGGGCTCGCGGTTCGCCGGCGAGGGCGGCCACTTCATCGACACGGCGAGCTGGCTGCTGGAGGCCGACCCGGTCTCGGTGTACGCGGTCGCCACGTCCGGCAACGAGGACCTGCAGGTCGTGCTGCGCTACCCGGACGGCTCCACCGCCACCCTCAGCTACGTCACCACCGGCGCGCCCGGCTTCCCCAAGGAGACGCTGGACCTCGTCGCGGACGGCAAGGTGCTGAAGCTCGACGACTTCGTCCGCGCCTCGGTGTATTTCGAGAACACGGTCGGCCGCAAGCGGTGGGTCAGCTCGCGGCTGCCCAAGGCCCGGGACAAGGGCCAGTCCGCCGAACTGGCCGCGTTCATCAAGGCCGTGCGGACCGGCGGGCCGATGCCGGTGCCGCTGGAGTCGCTGGTCGCCACCACGGCGGCCACCCTCGCCGTGCAGGCCGGCCTGGCCGGCGGCGCGCCGGTGGCGCTGGCGAGGTCGCTGTGACCATGAGCCCGGGGTGGTACCTGCGGCGGCTGTCCCGGATGGGACCGCGGGAGGTCGGCGGCCGGGTGGGCGACGCGGTGCGCAGGCGGCGGTGGCGGTCGGCGCCGCCGCAGGGCCCGA
Source organism: Kitasatospora sp. NPDC088351 (assembly GCF_040685575.1). NCBI lineage: Bacteria > Bacillati > Actinomycetota > Actinomycetes > Kitasatosporales > Streptomycetaceae > Kitasatospora > Kitasatospora sp. NPDC088351. The sequence continues at coordinate 29,321 of NZ_JBFBIL010000017.1, forward strand.
GCGTGGCCGGCGCCCGGTTCACCGCCGTCCTGCCCGCCGGGACGATCGCCGCAGTGCCACCGGACGCCGCGAAACGCCTCGTCGCCGAGGCGGACCGGCTGATGGACGGGCACGCCGAGTTCTTCGGGGTGGACCGCGACGACCTGGCCGCCCCGGACTGGTGGTCGGACCCGAAGACCGGGCGCCGGGCGCCGTCCGGCTACGCCTTCGACGTGCCGTACCGGAACGAGGACGCGGTCGGGGACATCAAGCAGATCTGGGAGCCGTCCCGGCACCAGTACCTGACCGTGCTCGCCGCCGCCTACGCGATCACCGGGAACGAGCGGTACGCCGAGCGCGTGGCCGAGCATCTGCGGTCGTGGTGGGCGGCCAACCCGCCGCTGCGCGGCGTGCACTGGATCAGCGGCATCGAGCTGGGCATCCGGCTGCTGTCCTGGGTGTGGATCCGCCGGCTGCTCGACGGCTGGCCGGGCGCGGCCGGGCTGTTCGAGGGCAACCCGGTGGCGCTGAACCAGATCTGGCACCACCAGCGCTGGCTGGCCGCCTTCCCCAGCCGGGGGTCCTCGGCGAACAACCACGTCATCGCCGAGGCCGCCGGGCAGTTCGCCGCGGCCTGCGCGTTCGGGTGGTTCCCCTCCTCGGCGCGCTGGCGAGCCGGCGCGCTGCGGTCGCTGGAGCGGCACCTGCGCGGCAACACCTTCCCTTCCGGCCTCAACCGCGAGCTGGCCACCGAGTACCACGGACTCGTCCTGGAGCTCGGCCTGGCCGCGCTCGCCGAGGCGGACGCCGCCGACGTGCCCGTCCCCGCGACCGTCCGGCTGGTGCTGCTGCGGATGACCGACGCGCTCGCGGCCGTCGTGGACAACCGGCTGCGGCCGCCGCGCCAGGGGGACGCGGACGACGGGCACGGTCTGGTCGTGGACGGCGCGGGCACCGACCGCTGGGCCTCGCTGCTGGCCACCGGCAACGCCGTGTTCGGCCGGCTCCCCTGGTGGCCGGCGGCGACCGGCACCGATGTGCGCACCCCGCTGCTGGCCGCGCTCCTGCGGCCGTACGGAACGAACGGAACCGTGACCCGCCCGGCGAGCCGGCCGGTCCACTTCCCCGACGCGGGGATGAGCATCCTGCGCGCCGGGGAGGAGATCTGGTGCCGCTGCGACGGCGGTCCGCACGGGTTCCTGTCCATCGCCGCGCACGGCCACGCGGACGCGCTGTCCGTGGAGGTCCGGCACGACGGGGTCGACGTGCTCGCCGACCCGGGGACGTTCTGCTACCACGGGCAGCCCGAGTGGCGGCGGTACTTCCGCTCGACCCTGGGCCACAACACCCTGGAGCTGGACGGCGCCGACCAGTCCGTCTCCGGCGGCCCGTTCCTGTGGATCAGGCACGCCCGCAGCCGCGTCCTGGTCGCGGACACCTCCGACCCGACCGTGGTCCGCTGGTGCGCCGAGCACGACGGCTACCAGCCCTCGGTGCACCGCCGCCGGGTCGAACTGACCGCCGCGAGCCGGGAGCTGCGAATCGTCGACGAGGTGCACGGCCCGGGCGGCACCGTACGCCTGGCCTTCCACCTCGGCCCGGCGATCGCCGCGGAGCTGACGGGCCGGCGGGCCGTGCTGACCTGGACCCGCGACGGCGAGGAGCGCTCCGCGGTACTCGACCTGCCGGGGCAGCTGTCCTGGCAGGCGCATCGCGGCGAGAGCGAGCCGCCGCTGGGCTGGTACTCCGCCGGCTTCGGACGCAAGGAACCCGCCACCACGCTGGTCGGCACCGGCTTCGCCGACGGCGCGCAGGGGTTCACCACCGTACTCGGGTTCCGCGGCTAGGGGGGCGGGTGGGGATCAAGAGGCGGCGGTGGGGGGCGTCGGCGGCGGCGCCGCTGACGCTGGCCCTGCTGGCGGCGACCGGCTGTACGAGCTCGTCGGACGCCCCGGCGGAGCCGACCGCCACGTCATCCGGGTCCGTGGCCGGGTCCGTGGCCGTGGCCCGGGTGTGCGCCAACCCCGCGGCCGGGCCGACGAGCGCGCCGGCGGGCGCGGTGACGGTCGACCCCGCGGTGGTCGGTGACCTGGCGGCGAAGACCGGGAGCAGCCCCCCGAACACCACGTTCTGGCTGCTCCCGGGCAGGCACACGCTCGAACCGGACCGCTACGCCCAGGTCATGGCCAAGGAGGGGGACACCTACCTCGGCGCGCCGGGCGCGGTGCTCGACGGCCGGAAGACCAACAACTACGCGTTCAGCGGTACCGCCCCCGACGTCACCATCCGCTATCTGACCGTGCAGGGCTTCGTCGCACCGCACGACGAGGGCGTGGTCAACCACGACATGGCCGACGGCTGGGTGATCGAGCACGCGACGATCCAGGACAACTCCGGCGCCGGGCTGATGGCCGGTGCCCGCCAGCAGGTCCGCGCCAGCTGCCTGCGCGACAACGGGCAGTACGGAATGAACGCGTACAAGACCGGCGACTCCATCAAGGGCCTGCTGGTCGAGGGCAACGAGGTCGTGGGCAACAACACCGACGACTGGGAGAAGCAGCAGCCGGGCTGCGGCTGCACCGGAGGCATCAAGTTCTGGGCCGTCAACGGCGCCGACATCCGCGGCAACTGGGTGCACGACAACCGCGGAACCGGGTTGTGGGCGGACAACGACAACAACGACTTCCGCTTCGAGGACAACGTGCTGGAGGCCAACGACGGTGCCGCGCTGATCTACGAGACCAGCTACAACGCCGTCATCCGGAACAACACGATCCGGCGGAACAACTGGGTCGAGGGCCGCCGGCACGCCGCGGACGGCGACGACTTCCCGCACGCGACCGTCTACGTGTCGGAGGCCGGCGGCGAACCACGGGTCCCGGCCCGCACGGACAGGATCGAGATCGACCACAATGTGCTGGAGGACAACTGGTCAGGGATCACCCTCTGGGAGAACGCCGACCGGTTCTGCAACAGCCCGGCCAACACCTCGACCGGCTACTGCACGTTGCTGGTGAAGGACACCCGACGCTGCGTGAAGCCGGCGATCGACACCGCACCGCTCTACGCCGACTGCCGGTGGAAGACCCAGCGGGTGGACATCCACGACAACCGCTTCGCCCTCGACACGTCCGTCGTCAAGTGCTCGGTGGAGTGCGGCCGCATGGCGGTGCTCTCCAACTACGGCACCTATCCGGACTGGTCGCCGTACAAGGGCAAGCGGGTGGCCGAGGCGATCACCCTCAAGCAGGACAACCGCTGGCACGACAACGTCTACCGCGGGCCGTGGAGCTTCATCGCCGACGACCCGGGCCGGCCGCTCGACTCCGCGCAGTGGCAGGGCATGCCGTACCAGCAGGACGCGGGCAGCACCTTCGCCGCACAGGCCGGTGGTTGAGGTGCGCGGGGACCGGACGCGCGGCGGGCCGACGGGCGGACCGAATCCGGCGACCGCGCGGCCCGGTGCCGAACACGGCCCTGACGGCACGCCGAAGGCCGTCTGGATCGTCTGGGCGCTGCTGGGCCTCAACACGCTCGGCTCCGCCGGGGCGAAGACCATCGTCACGCTGCCCCGCTCCCTCATCCAGATGGCCACCATGGGCTCGCTGGTCTCCGCGTTCGCGCTGGCGCTCGCGCTCAACCTCCGGCTGCGCGTCCGGGCCGGCGCCTTTCTGTTCCTGCTCACCATGCTGCTGGTGCCGAGCGTGATCTCCAGCCTGCATCTGGAGGTCGGGTTCGGTGCGCTGTTCCGCTGCGGCCGGCTGACGATCTTCATCAGCACGCTGTGGCTGATCAGCCGCTGGTGGGCCGACAGCCTGCTGTTCGTCCGGACCCACATCCGGATGTATTTCGCGGTGCTCGTGTCGGTGGCCGCCGGTCTGGTCATCTCACCGGGCACGGCCATGCCCGAGTACTACGGCGGGCGCCTGGTCGGCGCGTTGTGGCCGCTCACCCCGCCGCAGATCGGACAGTACTCCGCGGTGATCATCGGGCTCACCGTGCTGCTCCTGCTGGACGGCCGGACCACCGGGGCCGGCGCGGCGGTGATCATCGTGCCGTCCTTCGTCCTGCTCGCGATGACCCACACCAGGACGGCCACGATCGGCCTGCTCGTCGGGTTGGCGGTGGCGATCGGCTCGCTCATCCTGACCAGCGCCGCCGCCCGCCGGTTCTTCTCCTGGGCGGTGCTGTGCGCCACGGTGGCCGCGGTGGCGTTCGCCTCCGCGCTGCAGACGTGGTTCATGCGCGGACAGAGCAAGGAGAACTTCTCCAACCTCACCGGTCGGGCCAAGGTCTGGGACGCCCTGCTGACGGAGCCCCGGACGATCCCGGAGAAGGTGTTCGGCACAGGTCTGGGCGACAAGTCCTTCGGCGGGCTGCCGATCGACAACAGCTGGCTGGCCGTCTACAACGAACAGGGTCTGCTCGGCATCGCCGTCGTGGCGGCGATCCTCCTCGCGCTGGGCGGGGTCGCGTTGCTGCGCCCGCCGTCGCTGTCGAGGGCCTGCGCGATCTTCCTGATCACCTACGTCGCGATGTCGTCGTACACCGAGGCCGGGCTCGGCGACGCCTCTCCGTACCTGCTGCACCTGGCCCTGGCCGCCGCCCTGCTCGCGACACCCGCCGAGGCCGCGCCCTTGACGACATCCCTGACCACGTCCTTGACGACACCTTTGACAACGCCCGCAGTCCCGCGACGACGCATCCCGCGCCGGGACCGGAATCGGGAGGTGACCTGACCATGCACATCCTCGTGGTGCACAACCGCTACTCCTCGGCGCAGCCGAGCGGGGAGAACGAGGTCGTCGACCAGGAGGTGGGGCTGCTGCGCGAGGCCGGTCACCGGGTCGAGGTGTTCGAGCGGCGCAGCGACGACATCGCCGCCCGGTCCCTGCTGGGCAAGGCCGCGGTGCCGCTGCTGGTGCCGTGGAACCCGGCGGTCCGCGCGGAGCTCGCCGCCCGGCTGCGCACCGAGCGGCCGGACGTGGTGCACGTCCACAACGTCTTCCCGCTCCTGTCGCCCGCGGTGCTGGCCGCCTGCGCCGACGCCGGTGTGCCCGCCGTCGCCACGCTGCACAACTACACCCAGGTCTGCCCGCCGGGCACGCTGTGGCGGGACGGCCGGCTGTGCACCGAGTGCGTCGGGTCGGCGGCGACGCTGCCCGCCGTCCGGCACGGCTGCTACCGGAACTCCCGGCTGGCGACGGTGCCGCTCGCGGTCAGCCTGTCGGTCAACCGGCGGCGGTGGTGGTCCGGCGTGGAGCGGTTCTTCTGCATCTCCGCGGCGCAGCGTGACGTCCTGGTGCGGTCCGGCGTGCCGTCCGAGCGGCTGGCGGTGAAGCACAACTTCGTACCCGACCCGGGCGCCCGCCGGGCGGGCGACGGCGAGCAGCTGCTCTTCCTCGGCCGGCTCGCGGAGGCCAAGGGCGTGCGGCTGCTCATGGCCGCGTGGGACGAGATCGCCGCAGGCGGCGGTGTGGGCGTGCCGCTCGTGCTCGCCGGCTCGGGGCCACTGCGGCAAGAGGTGACCGCCTGGGCGGCGGGCCGGGACGACGTGCGGTACGTCGGCCTGTACGACCGGGCCCAGTGCGAGCAGGCCGTCGCGCGGTCGGTCGCCGTGGTGGCTCCCTCGATGTCCCTGGAGACGTTCGGCCTGGTGATCGCGGAGGCGATGGCGGCGGGGGTCCCGGCCGTCGCCGCCGGTCACGGTGCCTTCGTCGAACTCGTCGAGGACGGGGTGACCGGGCTGCTGCACCAGCCGGGCGAGCCCGCCTCGCTCGCGTCCTGCCTGCGCCGGATCACGGCCGGGCCGGCCCGCAACCGGGAGATGGGCCAGGCGGCCCGGCGCCGATACGAGCAGAACTTCAGCCCGGCCGTCGGGCTGGAGCGCCTGGTGGAGGAGTACCGCACCGCGATCGCGGGTCGGTCCGGCGGCGCGGACGGCGCGCCGCCGGCAGGAAACGGAAACGCTGGCTCGCGGCGGGGCACCCGCGCGAGCAGGAATGGGGGCAGTAGATGACACGATGCCGACTCTGCGGCTCGGCGGCGATGGCGAGCGTCGTCGATCTCGGGGCGACCCCGCCGTGCGAGAGCTTTCTCGCCGCGGACCGACTGGACCGGCCGGAGCCGGCGTACCCGCTGCACCTGCGGGTCTGCACCGACTGCTGGCTCGCGCAGATCCCTCCGCTGATCACACCGGAGGAGACGTTCACGCAGTACGCGTACTTCTCCTCCTACTCGACCTCCTGGGTGGAGCACGCACGCACGTTCGTCGCCGATGCCGTACAGCGGCTGGATCTCGGCCCCGACGCCTTCGTGGTCGAGGTCGCGAGCAACGACGGGTACCTGCTCAGGCACGTGGTGGACCGGGGGATCCGCTGCCTCGGCATCGAACCGTCGGTGAACGTCGGCGCCGCGGCGCGGGACGCGGGTGTGCCCACGCTCACGGAGTTCCTGGACCCGGCCACCGGCTCGGCCGTCCGCGCCGAGCACGGCCCGGCGGACCTGGTCGTGGCCAACAACGTGTACGCGCACATCCCCGACGTGGTCGGGTTCACCCGGGGGCTGCGCGCCCTGGTCGCCGACGACGGCTGGGTCTCCATCGAGGTGCAGCACCTGCTGACCCTGATCGAGGAGAACCAGTACGACACGATCTACCACGAGCACTTCCAGTACTACACGGTCGCGTCCGCGACCCGGGCGCTGGCGAGCGGCGGACTCGCGCTCGTGGACGTCGAGCTGCTGCCCACGCACGGCGGCTCCATCCGGCTGTGGGCCCGGCCGGCCGAGGCGGCCGGCGAGCCGACCCGGCGGGTGGCCGACGTGCTGGACCGGGAGAAGGCCGCCGGGCTGCAGGAGCTGTCCGGGTACACCGAGTTCTCCGCCCGGGTGGCCAAGGTGCGCCGGGACCTCCTGCGGTTCCTCATCGAGGCGGCCGAGCGCGGCGAGACGGTCGTCGGCTACGGCGCCCCGGGCAAGGGCAACACCCTGCTCAACCACTGCGGCATCCGGCCCGACCTGCTCCCGTACACGGTCGACCGCAACCCCTACAAGCACGGCAGGTTCACCCCGGGCACCCGCATCCCGATCCTGCCGCCGGAGCAGATCAGCACCGACCGGCCGGACTACGTCCTCGTCCTCCCGTGGAACCTGCGGGCCGAGCTGGTCGAGCAGTTGTCCTTCGTGCACGCCTGGGGCGGCCGGCTGGTCTTTCCCATCCCGGAACTGAGCATTGTCGAGGTGAAGCCATGAAGGTCGTACTGTTCTGCGGCGGTTATGGGCTGCGGATGCGCAGCGGAGCCTCCGACGACGTGCCCAAGCCGATGGCGATGGTCGGTCCGCGGCCGCTGATCTGGCACGTCATGCGCTACTACGCGTACTTCGGGCACACGGAGTTCATCCTGTGTCTCGGGTACGGGGCCCACCACATCAAGAACTTCTTCCTCAACTACGAGGAGACGACGTCCAACGACTTCGTGCTGCGCAACGGGCAGACCGAGCTGCTGTCCACCGACATCGCCTCCTGGACCATCACGTTCGCGCAGACCGGCATCGAGTCGCCGATCGGAGAGCGGCTGCGCCGGGTGCGGCACCACCTGGACGGCGACGAGATGTTCCTCGCCAACTACGCCGACGTGCTCACCGACGCCCCGCTGCCGGAGATGATCGACCGGTTCGCCCGGCGCGACGCCGGTGCGTCGATGATGGTGGTGCCGCCGCAGTCCTCGTTCCACTGCGTGGACCTGGGCGAGGACGGCCTGGTGGGGGGCATCACCGCGGTGAGTGAACTGCCGCTGTGGGAGAACGGCGGCTACTTCGTGCTCCGCCAGGAGGTCTTCGACCACATCCCGGAGAACGGGGACCTGGTCGCCGACGGATGTACCCAACTGGCCAAGCGCGGCCGGCTGGTGGCACACCAGCACCGCGGCTTCTGGAAGCCGACCGACACCGTGAAGGAGCGGGCCGCGCTCGACGCCGCCTACGCCCGGGGCGACCGCCCGTGGGCCGTGTGGGAACGGGACGGCGCGGGGGCGGGCGCGACCGGCGGCGGGGACGGCGGCGGGGACGGCACCGGGGCGGGGACCGCGTGATCCGGCTCGGGGCCGGGCACCTGGACCGGATCGTCGCGGTAGGGGCGCACTGCGACGACATCGCCATCGGCGCCGGCGGCACGCTGCTGACGATGTGCCTCGCGCGGCCGGGCGTCCGTGTCGACGCGCTGGTGCTCTCCGGCGGTGGCAGCGAGCGGGAGCAGGAGGAGCGGGCCGCGCTCGCCGCCTTCTGCCCGGGTGCCGAACTGCGCCTGACCGTGCTCGAACTGCCGGACGGCCGGCTGCCCGCGCACTGGGACGAGGCCAAGGCCGCGGTCGAGGAGCTGCGCGCGCGGACCGAGCCGGACCTGGTCCTCGCACCGCGTACCGACGACGCGCACCAGGATCACCGCGGCCTGGCGAAGCTGGTGACCACCGGGTTCCGCGACCACCTCGTGCTCGGCTACGAGATCGTCAAGTGGGACGGCGACCTCGGCCGCCCGGCGGCGTACCAGCCGCTGTCGCCGGAGACCGCCGAACAGAAGGTGCGGCTGTTGCAGGAGCACTACCCCTCGCAACGGCACCGGCCCTGGTACGACCGGGAGGCCTTCCTCGGGCTGGCGCGGATCCGCGGCATCGAATGCCACGCGCGCTACGCCGAGGCGTTCGCCGTCACCAAACTCACTCTCAATCTGGGGGGATGAACCATGCGTGTACTGCTGACCGGACACCAGGGCTACCTGGGCACCGTGATGGCCCCGGTCCTCGCGGCCGCCGGGCACGAAGTCGTCGGCCTGGACGCCGGCCTGTTCGCGGACTGCGTCCTCGGCCCGCCGCCCGCGGACCCGCCGGGGCAGCGGGTGGACCTGCGCGACGTCACGGCCGACCACGTGGCCGGGGTGGACGCCGTGATCCACCTGGCCGCGCTGTCCAACGACCCGCTGGGCTCGCTGGCGCCGGACCTCACCTACGACATCAACCACCACGCCTCCGTACGGCTGGCCCGACTGGCCCGCGACGCCGGAGTGCGGCGCTTCCTGTACGCGTCCACCTGCTCGGTCTACGGCGCCGCCGGCGGCGACGACCTGGTGGCCGAGGACGCCCCGCTGCGCCCGGTGACGCCGTACGCGGAGTCCAAGGTGCGGGTGGAGGACGACCTGCACGCGCTGGCCGACGGCGACTTCAGCCCGGTGTTCATGCGCAACGCCACCGCCTTCGGCTACTCGCCCCGGCTGCGCGCCGACATCGTGCTGAACAACCTGGTGGGCCACGCGCTCCTGTCCGGCGAGGTGCTGGTGCTCTCCGACGGCACCCCCTGGCGCCCGCTGGTGCACGCCGCCGACATCGCCCGGGCCTTCGCGGCCGCGCTGATCGCGCCGCGCGAAGCGGTGCACGACCGGGCGTTCAACATCGGCAGCGAGACCAACAACGTCACGGTCGCCGAGATCGCCGGGCAGGTCGCCGAGGCGGTGCCCGGCTCGCGGGTGGTGATCACCGGGGAGGCCGGTGCCGATCCGCGGTCGTACCGGGTGGACTTCTCCCGGTTCCGCGCCGCCGTACCCGGCTTCGACTGCGAGTGGACGGTGAAGCGGGGAGCGCTCGAACTCGCCGACGCCTACCGGAAGTTCGGGCTGACCCGGGAGGGCTTCGAGCGGCGCTTCACCCGGCTGGCCGTGCTGCGCGCGGCGTCCGACGCCGGCACCGTCGACGACACCCTGCGGTGGCGCCGGTGACCACGGTCGGCGAACAGATGCACGCGCTGGTGGAGCGGCTGTACCCGCTGTGCCGGAGCATCACCGGCGACGGTGTGCGCGCCACCCTGGAGATCGTCGGCGAGTACGTCCCGCTGCAGGTGCACGAGGTGCCGACCGGGACGCAGGTGCTCGACTGGACGGTGCCGCAGGAGTGGAACATCCGGGACGCGTACATCGCCGACACCGCCGGCAACCGGGTCGTCGACTTCGCCGCGTCCAGCCTGCACGTGCTCGGCTACAGCGTGCCGGTGGCGGCGACCATGCCGCTGACCGAGCTGCGCGGACACCTGCACACCCTGCCGGACCACCCGACCTGGGTGCCGTACCGCACCAGCTACTACACGCCGGAATGGGGGTTCTGCCTGGCCCAGGAGACCTTGGACGCGCTGCCGGACGGGGAGTACGAGGTGCGCATCGACTCCACCCTCACGGACGGCCACCTCACCTACGCCGAGCACGTCGTCCCCGGGCAGGTCCCCGACGAGGTGATCGTCTCCTGCCACGTCTGCCACCCGTCGCTGGCCAACGACAACCTGGCGGGCATCGCGGTGGCGACGTTCCTGGCGCGGGCGCTGGCGGAGCGGACGCCGTGGTACACCTACCGGTTCCTGTTCGCGCCCGGCACCATCGGGGCGATCACCTGGCTGGCCCGCAACGCGGAGCGGATGGAGCAGGTCAAGCACGGGCTGGTGCTGGCCTGCGCCGGCGACCCGGGCCGGCTGACGTACAAACAGAGCAGGCGCGGCGACGCGGAGATCGACCGGGTGATGCGGCACGTCCTGCTCGCGTCCGAACGCCCGCACCGCGTCACCGAGTTCACTCCGTACGGCTACGACGAGCGACAGTTCTGCTCGCCCGGGTTCGATCTCGGCGTCGGCTCGCTCAGCCGGACCCCGTACGCCGGGTACCCCGAGTACCACACCTCGGCGGACAACCCGGACTTCGTCTCCCCGGAGGCGATGGCGGACACGCTCGCCGTCTGCCGCGAGGCATTCGGCGTTCTCGACCGCAACCGGCGGTACCTCAACCTCAGCCCCTACGGCGAACCACAGCTGGGCCGGCGCGGGTTGTACGACTCGCTCGGCGGCCGCAGCGACGCGAAGCAGGCCCAGCTGGCCATGCTCTGGGTGCTCAGCCTCTCCGACGGCGAGCACAGTCTGCTGGACGTCTCCGAGCGGTCCGGGCTGCCGTTCGACACGGTCGCCGTCGCGGCCGGCGCCCTGCGGGGCGCCGGGCTGATCAAGGCATGACGCCGATGACCACCGAGGGGGTGAAGACGACGACACCGGCGACAGCCACATCGGCGGAGGCGCCCGGAGAAGCCCGGCGGACCGCCAAGCGGGCCGTCGTCGGCCGGCTGTCCTGGGGACTGGCCGACCAGGCGGCCTCCAGCATGACCAACTTCGCGGTGGGGATCTACGTGGCACGCTCGCTGGGGGTGACCGCGTTCGGCGTGTTCAGCCTGGCCTGGCTGGCCTACGGCCTGGTGCTCAACGTCGCCCGCGGGCTGGCGACCGACCCGCTCGTGGTGCGCTTCAGCGGTGTGCCGGACGCGCTCTGGCGCGCGGCGGTGGCCCGGTCGTCGGGTGCCGCGCTCGGCGTCGGTGCCGCCCTCGGCGCCGTGTGTCTGCTGGTCGGGCTCGGCCTCGGCGGCCGCGTGGGGCCCGCGTTCGCCTGCCTCGGCGTCGTCCTGCCGGCGCTGCTGCTGCAGGACGCCTGGCGGTTCGCGTTCTTCGCCGCCGGCACCGGGCAGAAGGCGTTCGCCAACGACCTCGTGCAGGGCGTCGCGCTCGTCCCGGCCATGGTCGTGGCGGCCCGCGTGGGCAGCGTGGCCGCCTTCCTGCTGGCCTGGGGCGCCTCCGCCGCGGTGGCCGCGGGGTACGGGTGTTTTCAGTCCGGCATCCGGCCCCGGGTGGCCCAGGCGCGCGGGTGGCTTCGCGAGCAGCGCGATCTCGGCTACCGGTACCTGGTCGAGAACGTCAGCCTCAGCGGCGCGAGCCAGCTGCGGGCGTACGGGCTCGGCGCGATCGTCGGGGTCGCCGCGGTGGGTGCGGTCCGGGGCGCCGAGCTCCTGCTCGGCCCGTTCCTCGCTCTGCTGATGGGGCTGTCGCTGGTCACCGTCCCGGAGGCGGCACGGGTGCTACGGCAGGCCCCGCACCGCCTCGGCCCGTTCTGCCTCCTGCTGGGCGGCGGGCAGGCCGCCGCCGCACTGCTCTGGGGCGGGGCGCTGCTGCTGATGCCGGACCGGCTCGGCGAGCTGGTGCTCGGCGGGGTCTGGCACTCCTCCGCGGCGCTCGTCATGCCGGTCACCCTCAGCGTCGCGGGCGCGGGCCTCGGCACCGGCGCGGCCGCCGGGCTGCGCGCGCTCGGCGCGGCCCGGCGCAGCCTGCGCTGTCAGCTGTTCGCCTCCGCCTGCTATGTCGGCGGCGGGCTCGGCGGGGCGGCCGTCGCCGGCACGGTCGGCTCGGCCTGGGGCGTCGCCGCCGCGACCGTCAGCGGCTCGGCCGTGTGGTGGCTGCAACTGCGGTCCGCCCTGCGCGAGCACCGCCGGAACCCCATCCCCGAAGTGAGGACGCCATGACCGCCCTTCCCCGGTTGAGCATCGGCCTGCCCGTCTACAACGGCGAGGAATACCTCGCCGAGTCGCTCGACGCCCTGCTCGGCCAGACCTACGAGGACTTCGAGCTGGTCATCTCCGACAACGCCTCGACCGACGCGACCCAGGACATCTGCCGCCGGTACGCCGCGCGGGACTCGCGCATCCGGTACCTCCGGCTGCCCCGGAACATCGGCGCCGCACCGAACCACAACCACGTGTTCACCGAGTGCCGTGGCGAGCTGTTCAAGTGGGCCTCGCACGACGACCTGTACGCCCGGGACCTGCTGCTGCGCTGCGTGGAGACGCTGGACGAGCGGCCGGACGTGATCCTCGCGCACGCCGACCAGGCGGTCGTCGACGGCGACGGCCAGGTGAAGGTCCCCTACGAGTACGGGCTCGCCACCGACTCGCCGCACGCGCCGGAGCGCTTCCGCAGCATGCTGTTCGAGCCCGGTGGCGACGACTTCTACGGGGTGATGCGGGCCGACGTGCTGCGCCGGGTGAAGCCGCTCGACAGCTACCACCACGCGGACCGCACGTTCGTCGCCGAGATCGGCCTGCGCGGGCCCTTCCACCAGGTGTCGGAGCTGCTGTACTTCCGCCGCGACCACCCCACCCGCGCCGAGCGGGCGAACCCTTCCAAACGCTCCCGGTGCGTCAACCTGGACCCGCGCCGGGCAGGCCCGCTGCACCCGACGCCCCGGCTGCTCGCCGAGTACGTCTGGGGCTTCGTCGCGGCGATCCGGCGGGCGCCGTTGTCCCCGGACGACCGGCGCGCGTGCTACCGCCACCTGGCCGCATGGATGGCCAGCCGGGTCCGGCCGGGCGCCGGCGAGCGGGTCGAGGACCGCGCCCCGGTCGACCCGGCCCTGCTCACGGTCTCCGTCGACGCCCTCGTGGCCGGACGTGAGGGGAGGCAGGTATGACGTCGGCGGACGGAACTCCGGTGCGCGTCGGGGTGTTCGGCCTGCTCGGCTCCGGCAACCTCGGCAACGACGGGTCGCTCGAGGCCGTGCTCGGCTACCTCCGCACCGAGCACCCGGCGGCGGTCGTGGACGCGCTGTGCGGCGGACCCGAGGTCGTCGCGACCCGGTACCGGATCCCCGCGACGCGGATGCACTGGTACCGCGGGGAGTACCGGACCGCATCGCGGGCGGGCGCGATCGCGGCGAAGGGCCTGGGCAAGCTCGTCGACGCCTTCCGCACCGCTGCCTGGGTGCGCCGGCACGACGTGGTGATCGTGCCGGGCATGGGCGTCCTGGAGGCCACGCTGCCGCTGCGGCCGTGGGGCTTCCCGTACTCGCTGTTCCTGCTCTGCGCGTCCGGCCGGCTGTTCGGCACCCGGGTGGCGCTGGTCTGCGTCGGCGCCGCCGCGATCGGCAACCGGCCCACCCGGGCCCTGGTGCGCTGGTCGGCGCGGCTGGCCGCGTACCGGTCGTACCGGGACGCCCCGTCCCGCGACGCGATGCGGGCGATGGGCGTGGACACCGCGCGGGACGAGGTCTACCCGGACCTCGCCTTCTCCCTGCCGACGCCGCCGGCGAGCGCGTCCCCGGGCCGGCCGGGCCCGGTCTGCGTCGGCGTCATGGCCTTCCACGGCGGCAACGACGACCGCGCCCGGGCCGAGGAGATCCACCGGCGCTACCTCGACGGGACGACCCGGTTCGTCCGCGCGCTGGTCGAGGACGGCAGGCCGGTCCGGCTGCTCATGGGCGACGAGGTCGACGTGCCGGTGGTCGCCGCGATCCTCGACGCGGTGGACTCTCCGCTGGTCACCGCCGCCGAGGCGGCCTCACTGGCCGACCTGATGAAGGAGGTGGCGGCTGCCGACACCGTGGTGGCGACCCGGTACCACAACCTGATCTGCGCGCTGAAGGTCGGCACGCCGACGCTCGCACTGAGCTACGCGGCGAAGAGCGACGCGCTCATGGCCCGGATGGGGCTGGGCGCGTACTGCCACCCGGCCCGCGAGGTCGACGCCGACCGGCTGATCGAGCAGTTCCGGGCGCTGGAGCAGCGATCGGGGGAGCTGCGGCGGACCCTCACCGAGCGGAACCTGACCGCCGTCCGGCGCCTTGAGGACCAGTTCACCGCCCTGACCAGGGCCCTCTTTCTGTCCAAGGACTCCTCATGAAGGTCACCGAAGTCCCGGCGATCGCCGGCGCGTTCTTGTTCACCCCGAGCCCGTACGCCGACGAGCGCGGCTTCTTCTGCCGCACCTTCGACGCCGAGGTGCTGCGCTCGGTGGGCATCGACCCCAACGCCTTCGTGCAGCACAGCGTCTCCCGCTCGGTGCGGGGCGTGCTGCGCGGCATGCACCTGCGCTCCGGCGCCGGGGAGGCCAAGATCGTGCGCTGCTCGCACGGGGAGGTGTTCGACGTGGTCGTGGACCTGCGCCCCGGCTCGCCGACCTACCGCAACGTGGCCACCTTCCAGCTCTCCGGCGAGACGCAGGCGAGCGTATACATCCCGGCGGGGTGCGCGCACGGCTTCCAGGCGCTTACCGACGCCGACATCTCGTACCGGATCGACCGCCCGCACGACCCGAGCGAGGACGTGACGATCGCCTTCGACGACCCGGAGCTCGCCATCGCCTGGCCGCTGCCGGCCATATCGATGTCCAAGCGGGACTGGGAGGCGCCGAGCCTCGCCGAGGTCCTGCGTTCTGAGGAGAACTGAGCCCCCATGGCCGTTGACGACTTCCAGCTCCCCAAGTCCCGGGCGGCGAACGAGTGGCTGCACGTCCTGATCCCCGGCGGCGCACACACCTACGCCAAGGGCGACGACCAGTACCCGGAGAACCTCGCCCCGGTCATCAGCCACGGCCGCGGCGCCCACGTCTGGGACGTGGACGGCAACCGCTACGTCGAGTACGGCTCCGGCCTGCGCTCCGTCAGCCTCGGCCACGCCCACCCGCGGGTGACCGAAGCCGTCCGCCGCGAACTCGACCGGGGCAGCAACTTCGCCCGGCCGTCCATCCTCGAACTCGACGCCGCCGAACGCTTCCTGGCCACCGTGCCCACCGCCGAGATGGTCAAGTTCGCCAAGAACGGCTCCGACGTCACCACCGCCGCCGTACGCCTCGCCCGCGCCGTCACCGGCCGCACCCGGGTGGCGATCTGCGCCGACCACCCGTTCTTCTCCGTCGACGACTGGTTCATCGGCACCACCCCGATGAACGCCGGCATCCCGGAGGCGATCACCGACCTCACCGTCTCCTTCCCGTACGGGGACCTCGCGGCCACCGAGGAACTGCTCACCCGCCACCGGGGCGAGGTCGCCTGCCTGATCCTCGAACCCGCCGGCCACGCCGAGCCGCCGCCCGGGTACCTCGCCGGCCTGCGCGAGCTGGCCGACCGGCACGGCTGCGTACTGATCTTCGATGAGATGATCACCGGCTTCCGCTGGTCCGAGGCGGGCGCCCAGGGCCTGTACGGCGTCGTCCCCGACCTCTCCACGTTCGGCAAGGCGCTGGGCAACGGGTTCGCCGTCTCCGCGTTGGCCGGGCGCCGCGACCTGATGGAGCGGGGCGGGCTGCGTCACTCCGGCGACCGGGTGTTCCTGCTGTCCACCACGCACGGTGCGGAAACGCACTCGCTGGCCGCCGCGATGGCGGTGCAGACCACCTACGCCGAGGAGGGCATCACCGCTCGGCTGCACGCCCTCGGCGAGCGGCTGGCCGCCGGTGTCCGCGAGGCCGCCGCCCGCGCGGGCGTCGGCGACCACCTCGTCGTCCGGGGCCGGGCCAGCAACCTGGTCTTCGCCACCCTCGACGAGAACCGGCAGCCGTCGCAGCAGTACCGCACCCTGTTCCTGCGCCGGCTCCTCGCGGGCGGAGTGCTGGCCCCGTCGTTCGTGGTGAGCAGCGCGCTCGGCGACGCCGACATCGACCGCACCGTCGACGTGGTGGCCGAGGCATGCGCCGTGTACCGGAAGGCACTGGACGCCGCCGACCCCACGCCCTGGCTGGCAGGGCGGCCGGTGAAGCCCGTATTCCGTCGCTTGGCGTGACGTGACGTGACGTCAGCGACGCTCCCGCCGACCGGCGTCGGCCAGCCGGTCGGCCGTCCGATCGACCAGCCACGCGGTCGCCGGTATCACCGCCAGCGCGGTACACCAGCCGCCGAGGGCGTCGGTCGGGTAGTGCGCGCCCAGAGCGACCTGCGCCCAGCCCATGGCGGCGCCGGCGACCAGCGCCGCGGCGAGCACGAGCAAGGTGCCGGCCGTCCTGCCGGGGCCGAGCCCGTCCCGGTCCCGGTCCCGGCGGCGAGTCGCGAGCATCGCCACCGCGAGGGCGAGCGCGGTGGCGAAGGCGGTGTGCCCGCTCGGGTAGGACAGGTACCCGCCGTGGATGGTGCGTCCCACCAGGTGCTTGAGCAGCGTCGCCGTCGCCACGGTCATGCCGACGCCGGCAACGATGAACACCGCCGCGCGAGGACGCCGAAGCAGCAGGCAGCCCGTCACGGTGGCCACGACCAGCGTCGCGGCTCCCACGGGTTCCCCCAAGGAGTCCGCGGCCAGAGCGACGTACCGCCACGGCGGCCCCACACCGTCCACCGCCGCCTGGATCCGCGCGTCCACCATGCCGGGCTCGCCCTCGTCGGCATACCGGATCCCGAGCACGGCGACCACCAGTGCGGCGAAGGCCGCGATCAGCCCGAGCCACACGCGCAGCGGTGGGGGCAGCACCGCGGCCGCCGGCCGGCCGGTCACCCGCCCACCGCGTCCGGTCGACCCGCGGGCACGACGGCGGGGCGTTGTCTCCGGACGACTCCGGTGGCCGTGGGTCCGGGCACGCCACGGCCCGTGTGTCCCGTCAGCACCCGGGCTCCCGCGGGCAGTTCGGAATTCGGGCACTGGTCGCCGACCGCTTCTGCGGCCCCGGCGAAAGCCCGCACTTCATCGCCGGACTCGTCCGCGTCGCGACCCCCTGCGCGGCGGCGGTCGAGCCCCGCGGGAACTGCCCGCTGCCGCCCTCCGTCATGGCCGGGATCGTCAGCCCGTACGAGCCGCGCGGCCGGACCGGGCAAGATGACAAACCCGCCAAGCACGAGTTGGGCCGGGCCGACTTCCAGGTCCGCTCCGGCCAGGCGATCCAACGAGAGCCCCCCCATCGTGTCCGACCCACCCTCCAGCGGCCATGAACTGCCCCGCGAACACCCGCTCCCGGTACGACTCCACCGGAGCCGTAAGCCTGTGCGGCCCCGAACTCGTGGGCCTGGCCATCACCCTGGCCAAGGGCATCGGGATCGGCCTCCACTTGTCAACCTAACCGACAATCCGGTCGCGGCAAACCGCAGACGGCGCCGTCCGCGACTCGCCGTCCGGAGCCGCGGGAGCCATGGGAGTGGATACCAACGGCTGGACCTGCTGGCTCGTCCGAACCGCCGACGGACCGGTCCTTCTCGACACCTTGCGCGCTATGTCGATCCAGCACGTGCAACCACCGGCACGGGAGCTTCCCCTGCGGGCCGCAGGTCACCGGCTGTCCGGCTACCGGACCGCGGAGGCCCACTCCAGGGTGGCGGATGGGGCAAGTCCCCCCTCGGGCACGGAATTTCTCCCCGGCCTTCGTCTACGACGAGGCCGAGCTCGCCGCCGCCGAGGCGTTCGGTCCCGACCGCGCGCGGGAGTTCCTCGCCGGGCGGTCCGCCGCCAAGGAGGCGGTGCTGAAGGCCCTCGGCACCGGCTTCACGGGCGGTATCCGCCCGCGTGACGTGGCCGTCCTGCGCGCGGACGGCGGCGTCGAGGGCGTTGCGCAGGCGTTTGATCCGGCCGATGGCCGGGATCAGGTCCGAATCCTCCATGCAGTTCGGTGGCACATCGACGGTGGATCGAGGCGAGGCTCTTCGAGTGAAAAACCGGAGCAAGGCCGCCTGATTGGCGGTTCCGCCGGCTGCCGGGGATCTCCATACCATACGTTCAAGTCCGGCGCTAACAGCGGCGGCGCTCGTGTACGGAGTTCATTCACACCTGCCACAGACCACAAAGCCAAGAGGAATAGTCATGCGCCTCACCCGCTGCGCTCTCGCTGCTTCAACGGTGGCGGCTTCCGCCTCGGCCTTTGGCCTGCCCCTCTTCTTCTCGGGCTGGATGTCCCAGGGTTCCGATGCCACGCAGGTCCGCATGGTCAGCGCCCTCGGCACCTCGCGGATCGAAGCCGAATCACCCCAGCCCCCCGTCACGAATCCGGGCCCGCAGGGATCAGTGCCCCCCTGTCACAGCTACGGCGGCCCCTACTGCGGCTGGGTGGGAACATACTGGGGCGGCTGCGACAGGGAGTGGGGCCTGAGCTTTGGATTCAAGAACCCTGACTTGATCTGCCTCCACGACCCCCGCCCGAGCCCCTCGGCCGCACCGAGCCCCTCGGCCACATCCAGCCCCTCGGACGAGCCCGGCCCCTCCGCCACACCCAGCCGCGCTCGGCCGAACCCGGCACCTCGGCCGAACCCGGCACCTCGGCCACACCCAAGCCCCTCGGCCAAGCCCGGCCCCTCCGCCGCGCCCGGTCCCTCGGCCGGCTCGGCCTCCGCCGCACCCGGTCCCCCGGCCGGCTCGGCCTCCGCCGGAAGCGGCAGTTCCTCTGTCGTACCCGGCCCCCCGGCGGGCTCGGCCTCCGCCGCACCCAGCCTCGCTGCCACACCCGGGCCCCCGGTCGGCCCGCCCTCCGTCACCCTCAGTCCCTTCGTCGCACCCGGCCTCCCGGCCGGCCCGCCCTCCGCCGGAAGCAGCAGTCCCTCCTGACCAGTCCTGCTGGAAGGGCCCCGATCTCCGCACCGGGGCCGGTCCGGCCGCCTCCCCGGAGGCCGGCCGTTCGTCATCGGTACGGCGGGGTGGCGGCTCATCAGGCTCCTGCTGCAACGTGATGTCAGGGACCAAAGGTGCTGTCGGTTCCTCTTCCGGTCGAGGATCGCGTGGCGGAACGACGTCGGCGAAGCCGTGCCGTAGCCAGCATTCCCAGAACCATCAGCAAACCGCCGGCCGCGATCCCGATGTGCTTCGCGCTCAAAAGACGGTCGCTCCTGCCGGATGCCGCAGTATCGCGCGGAAGAGGGCGGACGGTGCCCCCGGAGCCGGGAGTCTCCGGCTCGGGCCGGCCGTTTTGAGGGTTGTCCCCTCCCAGGGGCGACGGGGAGCCGGACGCGCCTCTTCCGTCGGTGGCTTCACCACCGTCTGGAAAGGCACGGTCACCGCGGTCGCCGTCGTCCTGGCCGTTGGTGCAGTGGGTGGCCGGGAAGGGGAAAGCTCGTTCGTGGCGGCCGAATGCCCTCACCACGAAGAGCGGGTGTTCCCTGAAAAAGTCACGGATCTTCCACTGGTACTGATTGCTGCTCTGGGTGGGGTAATCCACGTTCAGATACGTCGAAACAGTAAAGCTGTTCCATGGTGCGGCCGGCGACGACGATGAGGATGACGAGTCCCCCTGGATGACGATAGCCTCCGGCCCGTACCGGCCGTTGACCAGGATCGCCCTGAAGTTCTGGTCGATGAGCACGACACGGCGGGAACTGTGGCAGTCACGCCAGGGATTGTGGTGATGGTGGTCCCCGTCCCTGTCCTCGTCCCCGTCCCCGTCCTGGAGCCACGGGGAGCCGGACGCGTGCCGTGCAGACGCCTGCGCGGCGACGCCTGCCGACGGAGACGCAAGGGCGACAACCGCGCCCGCCAGCGATGCTGCAACCCAGGGACGAAGATTCATGCAATGACCTCCATGGGCGGCGGACGCAGGCGACCACCTGCTGAGCGGCGCATCCGAATCTCAGATGAAGTTAAGAGGAGTCGACTCGTCACATCGTGAACATCCTCGGGGAGCCGTACCCGTGTCACTCAGCCGCAGCAGTCTCGGGTGAAAGAGGGAGTCAAGGGGGCGCAGGTTCAAATCCTGTCGCCCCGACTTGCACAACTGCAGGTCTTAGGCCGTTTTCGCCGCCGACGAGAACGGCCTTTCCGGCGTCTCGTCGGCCTGGGAGCGGGGGACGGCCATGGGCTGGGCGGTGTTGAGGAGCAGAGCCGGTGACGGCGAAGGAGTGGAGCGCCCGCACGGTGGCGCTGAGCTGGGTCGATCCGGTGGGCGCGGACGGGCGGCCCGGGGTCATAACGATTCTTGATGGCGGGGAGTGGGGCTTGCTATTGGACAGGTGGCCGGAATCGTGTTGATATTGCCCGGAAAATGTGATGGGCGGCCAGGACGGCGGCCCGTCGAATTCGGGGAGGCTGGCATGGGAACCACTGAGAACACCGAAGAGATGTACAAGCTCTTCAACAAGGCGGCGAAGGTCTACGACCAGAGCGGTGTGGAGTTCTTCCGGCCCATCGGGCGTCGCCTCGTCGAGTTCTCGGGGATCTCCGCGGGGGCGTCGGTCCTCGACGTCGGTTCCGGCCGGGGGGCCGTGCTCTTCCCGGCGGCGGAGGCCGTCGGGGCGGGCGGCGAGGTGGTCGGCATCGACATCTCCGAGGAGATGGTCAAGTACGCGCAGGCGGACGCGGCGAACCTGGGGCTGCGGCACGTCGGCGTGCAGGTCATGAACGGGCAGCGGCCGGAGTTCGAGGCCGGGCGGTTCGACGCGGTCGTCGGCAGCTGCAGCCTCTTCATCTGGGTCAAGAGCGCCGACGACGTCCGGCCCTACCTGGAACTGCTGCGGGCCGGTGGGCGGTTCGCGACGGCCGCGCCGTCGTTCTTCTCGACCGCGCACGGCAAGTGGGCGCTGTTCCCGGAGGCCGTGAACGAGCTGCTGATGCCGTACATGCTGCTGTCGCTGAAGCAGAGCGGGGCGTACGACTCGCAGTTCGCCAACGCCGGCGCGAACTGGCTGATCACGGCGGAGTCGATCGAGAAGACCCTGGCGGACGCCGGGTTCGTCGACATCGAGGTGGTCGAGGAGGAACTGCCGGTCGTCGTGACGTCGGGCGAGCAGTGGGTCGAATTCACCTACACCACCGGAATGCGCGGAATGTGGGAGCGCATCGAGGAGAACGAGCGTCGTGAATTGATCGCCGAGGTTTCCCGGCGGCTGGACACGCTGCGGGACGAGCACGGCGTCATCAGCGTTCCGGTGCCGATCGTCTACATTCGGGCGAACGCCCCGAAGTCCTGATTCACGGCCTCCGGGAAATTCGCCGGAGGGAGCAGTGGGACGTCCGCGGTCTGCATGGGGGAGAAATGGCAGCAGTGGTCGAAGGTGAGTGGCCGGTCACCGCGAGGGAGGCGGAACTCGCGGAGATCGACGAGTGGACGGCCGCGGGGGTCGGTGTACTGCTGGTCGGCGAGCAGGGGGCGGGGAAGACCACGCTGCTGAACGCCGCGCTGGAGCAGGCCGGGGGCAACGGGGACCGGGTGGTGAGCGGCGACGCCGTGCGCGACCTGTTGAACGGTGGCACGGCGCCGGCCGCGCACCGCCGGGTCACCGTGGCGATCGACGACGTGCACCTGGTCGACCGGGTGACCCTGGAGCTGGTGTGCCGGCTGGTGGGCGGCGGCCGGGCGGTGCTGCTGGCCAGCACCGAGCCCGGGGCCGCGCTGCCCGACGCGCTGCGCCGTCTGCTGATCGGCAAACGGGTGCGCAGGCTCGCCGTGGACGCCCTCGACCGGTCGGGCGTCGTCCGGATGCTCACCGCCCGGCTCGGCGGGCCGGTGGCGGTCGACGCCGCGGCCCGTTTCTGGGACCTCACCCGCGGCAATCCGCTGATCCTCCGGGAGGTGGCGGACCAGGCGCTCGCCGAGGGAAGCCTCCGCCGGGTGGGGGGACGGTGGTGGTGGCCGGGTCTGCAGGGCACGCCCGACAGCCGGCTGGTCGATCTGGTGGACCTGCTCCTCGGCGAGCTGGACCCGGGCGAGCGCGAGCTCGTGAACATGCTGGCGTTCGCCGGGCCGCTGGAGGCCGGGCTGCCGGTCGTCGACGCGCTGCGGGAGGCGGCGGAGGCGCTGAACCACCGCGGCGTGCTGGTCGCCGAGCGGTCCCGCTCCCGGCTCTCCCTGCGGCTCGCGCACCCGTTCTGCGCGGCCGTGGTGGCGGCGAACCTGCCCGAGCTGACGGCCCGCCGGCTCAGGTCGGAGATCGCCGACGCGATCCTGGGCACCGGGGCCAGGCGTTCCGGCGACGCCGTCCGGATCGCCGCGCTGAGCCTCGGGACGAGGGCGTCGGCCGGGCCCGTGCGACTGCGCGAGGCGGCCGCCGGTGCGCTGCGCGCCGAGGACCACCCGCTCGCCGAGCGGCTGAGCCGGGCGGCGCTCGCCGCCGGTGCCGCTTCCGCAGCGTCCGGTGCCGCAGCGGGCGTCGACGCCGGGGCTGCCGTGCTCCTCGGCGAGGCGCTGGCCGGTCAGTCCCGCCACGTGGAGGCCGAGGCCTGCTTCGCGCGGGCCGCGCACTCCGCCGCCGTGCTGCGCCCGCGGGCCCTGAACATGGGCCTCGGCCTGGGGCGGCTCGCGGAGGCGGAGGCGGTCGCCGAGACGGACCTCGGGGCGCGGGCCCTGGTGCGGCTGCTCAAGGACCGGATCGGCGAGGCCCGGCAGCTGGCCGTGACGGCGGAGGGGGCCGGTGCGCTGCTCGCCCTCCTGCGCCACGAGTCGGGCGACGACGAGGGCACGCCGGCCGTCGGCCGGGGCCCGGCGCCGGACGTGGAGCACCTCTACGTGGCCGGACTGGTGGCCGCGCACACCGGGGGGCCGGCCGGGGCCCGGCCGGTGCTGGCGGAACTGCGCGCGGCCGCCGACGGCGGCGGCCGCCGCGGGCGCACCTACGCCCGGCTCCTGGAGGCGCACCTCCTGCGGGCCGAGGGCCGTGCGGCCGAGGCGGTCGAACTGCTCCGGGAGGCGGCCGCGTTCGGCGGGACCACTGACTGGCTCGCCACGCGGTCCCTGCGCCTGGCCCGGCTCGCCGGTGCGGTGGCCGAGTCGGGGGACGCGGCGGAGGCGGCCTCGCTGCTGGCGGAGGCCCGGGAGGCGCAGCGGGAGGAGTGCGCGTACCCGCTGATGGCGGATGCCGTGGAGCTGGAGGCCGCGCTGGTGACGGCGCGCCAGGGCGACCACGCGGCAGCGGCCGCGCGGGCGCTGGAGGTCGCCGGGCGGGCGCTGGCCGCGGGCCGGAACGCCCAGGCGCTCTCCGCGCTGCACCTGGCGGCCCGGACGGGTGCGGCGCCCCGGGCCGCGGCGATCCGGACACCGGCCGGTCCCGGCGGGTCGGCCGGTGGCGCGGTGGTCCTGCGCCACGTCCTCGCGCTCGCGGAGGGCGACGGCGCCGCCCTGGACGAGGTCTCGGGGCGGTTCGCCGCGTTGGGGCTGCTGCCGCTGGCGGCGGAGGCCGCCCATCAGGCGGCCGGGGCCCATCAGGCGGCCGGCAACCGCCGGGCGGCGCGGGCCGCGCAGGCCGCCGGGGCCGAACTGGTGGCGCGCGGTGGCGTCGAGCCGCCGGTGTGGGCGGTGCCGGCCGACCGTCGGGAGCAGGGGGCCGGGACGAGGCTGACCGCCCGGGAGCGGGAGGTCGCGGCGCTGGCCGTCTCCCGGCTGTCCAACCAGGAGATCGCCGACCGGCTGGTGCTCTCCGTCCGCACCGTGGAGAACCACCTGTACCACGCGTACGGGAAGCTCGGTGTCACCGCGCGCAAGGAACTCGCCACCGTTCTCGCAGAACCGGCCTGAGTCGCACGAACGGTACGAGCGGTCGGCAGGCGGTGGGCGGGTCCAGGGGGGCATCCCGGACCCGCCCACCACCGTGCGGGCGCGGGTCAGGCGGTGGAGGCCCTGGCCTGTTCCTCGGTGATCCGCGCGTTCCAGGCGGCGAACGTCGGGGTGTCGGTCAGCTCCCCGAAGGCCACGGGCAGGCCGGCCCGGCGCCACTTCGTGACCAGCCGCATCATCTCCAGTGACCCGAGGCCCAGTTGGATGAGGTTGTCGTCGTCCCCGACCTCGGTGGGGTCGATGCCGATCAGCTCGGCCAGCGCCGCGCGCAGGTCCTCGCCCGTCAGGACGGTGGCCGCGGCGTTCTTCCGGTTGGTGTTGTCGGTCATGGTGCTGGGTGTCGTCCTTCCGGCCTGGCGGCGTCGGTTACTCGGCGGGCTGGGCGGTGATCTCCAGAATGGCCACCCCGGCCTCGAAGCCGGGGCTGCCGGTGAAGAGCATCACCTTGTCGCCCGGACCGACCTGGCGGGTGCGCCACAGGTGCTCCAGGCCGATGAAGACGTCGGCGGCGCTGATGTGGCCGACCTTGCTGGTGTGTTCCCAGATCCCGCTGTCGAGGGTGAAGCCGATCGGGTCGAGGAACTGGTCGCGCAGCGCGTCCAGCGTGGCGCTCGGGTGGCAGACCCGCTTGATCTCGTCGACGGTGATGCCGGCGTCCTCCAGCGCCTGGTCGAGGGCCTTCTGCAGCACCTCGCCCGGGTGCTCCATGGGCGGGGTGTTGCCCTTGGCCCACTCCTCCATCCAGAACTTGACCCGGGCCTCGTAGTCCAGCTCCCGGCCCACGGTCACGGCCGGCGGGAAGATCGGCTCGCTGCCGCGGTGCAGCGCCTCCATCCCGGGGGCGGAGTGCGTGCCGACGGACAGCAGCTTGGCGATG
Organism: Kitasatospora sp. NPDC088351; assembly: GCF_040685575.1. Classification (NCBI taxonomy): domain Bacteria; kingdom Bacillati; phylum Actinomycetota; class Actinomycetes; order Kitasatosporales; family Streptomycetaceae; genus Kitasatospora; species Kitasatospora sp. NPDC088351. Next base: position 54,234 of record NZ_JBFBIL010000017.1, read on the forward strand.
CCGCCGGTGTTCGAGACGACCGCGGCCGCGGCGCCGTCGCCGAAGATGGACAGGCGCGAGGTGGTCCAGCGGTCGACCAGCGGCGCGGAGTAGTTGTCCGCGGCGGTGAGCAGGACCGCGGCGGTGCGCGGGTCGTGGGCGAGCCGGTGCGCGGAAAAGACGAGGGAGGAAAGCATTCCCTGACAACCCTGCTTGATTTCCAGCGCCGTGATCGGCGTGTTCAGGGTATTGGTGAGAATGTAGTGTGCGGGCGACCAGCCGTCGGGGCCCTGGTGGAACGCGGAACTGTGGAACAGCGCACCGAAGTCCTCGGCCGCGTGCCCCGAACGCCGAATTGCCTCCTTGGCCGCCAGGACGGCCATTTCGGGGGCCGACAGCGAATCGGAGACCGCGACGGACTCGAGGCCCGACGCCTCCCGGACGTCCGCACCGTACCAGCCGGCCGCCACGGCCTGCTCCGTCGTCACCAGGCCGGGCACGTAGGTGCCGAGGCTCGACAGGTAGACGTCCTCAAACTTCATGGTGGTTCCCTTCCGGCGCCCGTCGATCGGATGCGCATGGCCAGATCCGTGCTCTTCGGCTCCAAGCCGACCACGGCGCGCGGGCCGGCGCCTGAGTACCGGCTACTCAGATCGCGGGCGGCCCGCCGGGTCCTACGCAGGTGAGCGGGCCCGGCCGCAATCCGTCCCCCGGTATCCATCCGCTTTATGGGCGCTTAACCACCCGGACGGTAATTTGACGGGCAGTCAGCGGCCCCTGGGTAGGATGGCGATGTCCCGGTGTTGCTCCCCTGTGCCGCGGGGGTGCATCGTCCGGGCGGGCCGGACCGAGTGGCCCGACGGGAAGGCTGTGCCCGAAATTCCAGGTCGCTCCGCCCGCTGCAGGCGGATTGCGAGTCCTGTTGTATTCCGGTTCGCGGTACGGGGGAGAGTGTTTGCATGACATCTGATCGGCTGGGGTGCGGGTGCGGTTTTCCGGCACCCGGACAGAACCAGGAACAGAACCAGGAAGGGTTCTCGTGCGTGCGCGCCCCGATGGGTGCGCGGTCCGTCGCGCGGGCTGCCGAAGGGGGGCAGCCGTGGTCGCCCGTTCTGAGGTGATGGCTGGCCGTAACCTCGTGGCGGTGCCGTCGGTGGGGCAGGTGGACCGGGTCGCCCCGGACGCCGCGGTCCCGCGTCGGCCGGTGCGCAGTGCGCCGTCCGCCTGGCGGATCCTCGTGGTGGAGAACGACGACGAGGACGCGGAGCCCCTGACGGCGGGCCTGCGGCGGCACGGGCACCTGGTGGAGCGGGTGTCCGGCGGCATCCCGGCGCTCGGCGCGTACGAGGGCGTCGACGTGGTCCTGCTGGACCTCGAACTGCCGGACCTGGACGGACTGGAGGTCTGCCGGCAGATCCGCGCCGCGGGGGACACCGCGGTCATCGCCGTGACCGCGCGGGGGACGGAGCTGGACCGGGTCCTCGGACTGCAGGCCGGCGCCGACGACTACCTGGTCAAGCCGTACGGCTTCCAGGAGTTGCTGGCCCGGATGGAGGCGGTGATGCGGCGCGTCCGGAAGGCGGCCGCCGATCCGTCGGTGATCGTCCGCGGCCCGCTGCGGATCGACGCGGGGGCCCGCCAGGTGCGTCTGCACGGCCGGCGGATCGACGTCACCCGCAAGGAGTTCGACCTCCTGTACCTGCTGGCGGTCCAGCCCGACACGGTCGTCTCGCGCAAGACGATCATGCAGACCGTCTGGGGCGACGTCTGGTCCCGGCGCACCATCGACACCCACATCAGCAGCCTGCGGGGCAAGCTCGGGAGCAGTGACTGGATCCGCAACGTCCGCGGTGTCGGCTTCCAGCTCGGCTGGGCCTGAGCCTCGTCGCCCCTTCTGTGCGGCGTCCTTCCGAACCCCGCCGCGACCGCTTCACCTGTTCCACACGTTTTCGTCAACTCCACTGATGAGCTGCGGAGTTGAAACTCATCTGACATTTCCGGGCAACAACTTGAGGAACCTGCACTCAGTCTGACTCCGAGTTGGGCGCTCGTTCCTTGAACGCGTCGGAGCCACCCGGCAGGATCGGTGATGGCTCCGGCGCGACGACCGGGTGCCCCTCACCTCAGGTCGTCGGCCCCAGACACCGCCTCCTCCTTTTCCCGCCGGGAAATCGACACCCAGCGCACAGTTTGGAGTTCACCCATGTCCGAAACCGTTCAGCACAATGCCTTCGCCGACGATGCCGAGCTGCGCAGGATCAACCGGGCGACGGTGGAGACGTACATGACCTCCCTCGGCGAGGCCCGGCTGAAGCGCCACCTGCTCTTCACGGAGGACGGTGTCGGCGGCCTCTGGACCACTGACACCGGCGCCCCGATCGCCATCCGCGGCCGGGACCGGCTCGGTGAGCACGCCGTGTGGTCGCTGAAGACCTTCCCGGACTGGGAGTGGTACAACGTCCAGATCTTCGAGACCCAGGACCCCAACCGCTTCTGGGCGGAGTGCGACGGCCGCGGCAAGATCCTCTTCGCGGACTACCCCGAGGGTCACTACGAGAACCACTTCCTGCACTCCTTCGAGCTGGAGAACGGTCTGATCAAGCTGCAGCGGGAGTTCATGAACCCGTTCGAGCAGCTGCGCTCCCTGGGCATCCCCGTCCCGGAGATCAAGCGCGCCGGCATACCCACCTGATCGGTCGTCGCCCCGCCGCATAGGAGCATCCCGTGGACGAAGTCCTGCCCGACATCCGTCTCCGCAAGGCACTGCACCAACCCAGCTGGCCCGACCCGGCGCAGACCGAACGAGTGACGGAGACGCTGGCCGCCGGGCCGGCGCTGGTGCGCGCGCAGGACCTCGGCGTGCTGCGCGCCGCGCTCGCCCGGGTCGCGGCCGGCGAGGCCATGGTGGTCCAGGCCGGCGACTGCGCCGAGGACCCCGACGAGTGCACGGTCGCGGACGTGTCCCGCAAGGCGGCACTCCTCGACCTGCTCGCCGGAACGCTGCGCATGACCGCCCACAAGCCCGTCGTCCGGGTCGGCCGCATCGCGGGCCAGTTCGCCAAACCCCGCTCCAGCGCGACCGAGTCGGTGGGCGGCGCCCAGCTCCCCACCTTCCGGGGCCACATGGTCAACGGGCCCGAACCGGACCCCGAGGCCAGGCGGCCCGACCCGCTGCGCATGCTCACCTGCCACATGGCGGCGGGCGACATCGTGAAGCACCTGGGCTGGCGGGGGAACGCGCCGCTGCACGACGTCCTCGGCCCACCGGTGTGGACCAGCCACGAGGCGCTGCTCCTCGACTACGAGATCCCCATGCTGCGCCGGGGCGAGGACGGCACGCTGTTCCTCGGCTCCACGCACTGGCCGTGGATCGGCGAGCGCACCCGGCAGCCGGACGGCGCGCACGTCGCCCTGCTCGCCAAGGTGAGCAACCCGGTGAGCTGCAAGGTCGGCCCGTCGATGGAACCCGCCGAACTGGTGGCGCTGTGCGGGATCCTCGACCCGGACCGCACCCCGGGCCGGCTGACGCTCATCGCCCGGATGGGCGCCGAGCGGGTCACGGAGCGCCTTCCGCGGCTGGTCGAGGCCGTCCGCGCGGCCGGGCACCCGGTGATCTGGCTGACCGACCCGATGCACGGCAACACGGTCGCGGCGCCGGACGGCAACAAGACCCGCCACGTGGACACCGTCTCGCGCGAGGTCCGGCGCTTCCAGCGGGCCGTCACCGGGGCCAGCGGTGTGCCCGGCGGGCTGCACCTGGAGACCACCCCCAACGACGTCACCGAGTGCGTCTCGTGCCAGGCGGACCTCGACCGCGTCGGCGACAAGTACACGACGTTCTGCGACCCGCGGCTCAATCCGCGGCAGGCCGTCGCCGTCGTGTCCACCTGGAGCGTCTGATCCCCAGACGCGTCGTACCCCGCTCGATCCGAGTCAGGCGTGAGAAGGAAGCAAATGGTCGGGATTCCTCCCATCGAGCCCTACACGTTGCCGACCGCGGGCGACCTGCCCGCCAACACCGCCCAGTGGACCCCAGATCCCGATCGTGCCGTGCTGCTCGTCCATGACATGCAGCGCTTCTTCCTGGCACCCTTCCCGGGCAGCGTCCGCGACCCCCTGGTGAGACACGCGGCGGCGCTGCGCGAGCGCGCCGCCGAACTCGGCGTCCCCGTGGCGTACACCGCCCAGCCGGGCAGCATGACCCCCGAGGAGCGCGGCCTGCTGGCCGACTTCTGGGGTCCCGGCATGCGGGGCGACCTCGCGGACCGTGCCGTCGTCGACGACCTGGCGCCCCGGGACGGCGACTGGCAGCTGACCAAGTGGCGCTACAGCGCCTTCCACCGGTCGGACCTCCTGGAGCGCATGCGGGCGGCCGGCCGCGACCAGCTGATCCTCTGCGGCGTCTACGCCCACGTCGGCGTGCTGATGACGGCGGTCGAGGCCTTCACCCAGGACATCCAGGCGTTCCTCGTCGCGGACGCCGTCGCCGACTTCAACGAGGACTTCCACCGGATGGCGCTCGACTACGCGGCCGGGCGCTGCGCGATGGTGGTCACGGCCAAGGAGGTCTTCGCATGACCGCGGCGACCGGTGACCTGCTCGACCGCGTCCTGAACGGTCGGGCCGGGGCCTTCGCCCTGCTGTACCGGCCGGAGGCGGCCGGCCCCGGCGTCCTCGACGTGCTGACCGGCGACGTCACGACCCCCGCGACGCTCGCCGGGATCCCGCTGCCGGACGCCGCCCGGACGGCCGGGGCGCACCACGAGGTCCTCGCGGTCGTGCCGTACCGGCAGATCACCGAGCGCGGCTTCGTGGCGACCGACGACGGCGCGCCCCTGGTCGCGCTGAGCGTCACCGGACAGGAGCGGATCCCGCTGGCGGAGGCACTGCGCCGGATCCCGCAGGTGCCGACCGAACTGGCCGACGCCCACTTCGACGTGGACGACGAGGCCTACCAGGACATCGTCCGCAGGGTCGTCGACGACGTGATCGGCGCCGGCGAGGGGGCCAACTTCGTCGTCAAGCGGTCCTTCGTCGCCACCATCACCGACTACCGGCCGGCCAGCGCCCTGGCGTTCTTCTCCCGGCTCGTCCAGCGCGAGGTCGGCGCGTACTGGACGTTCCTGATCCACACCGGGGAGCGCACGCTCGTGGGCGCCTCGCCCGAACGGCATGTCAGCCTCGACGCCGGCACCGCCGTGATGAACCCGATCAGCGGCACCTACCGCTACCCGTCGACCGGCCCGACGCTGCCGGACGTCCTCGACTTCCTCGCCGACCGCAAGGAGACCGAGGAGCTGTACATGGTCGTCGACGAGGAACTCAAGATGATGGCCCGGATCTGCGAGGAGGGCGGCCGGGTCAACGGGCCGTACCTCAAGGAGATGGCCCACCTCGCGCACACCGAGTACTTCATCGAGGGCCGCACCGCGCACGACGTGCGCGACATCCTGCGCGAGACCATGTTCGCCCCCACGGTGACCGGCTCCCCGCTGGAGAGCGCCTGCCGGGTGATCGACACGTACGAGCCCGGCGGGCGCGGCTACTACAGCGGCGTCGCGGCGCTGGTGGGGCGCGACGAGCACGGCCGCCGGGCGATGGACTCGGCGATCCTCATCCGCACCGCGGACATCGACGCGTCCGGCCGGGTCGAGATCGGCGTCGGCGCCACGCTGGTGCGCCACTCCGACCCCGCCCGCGAGGCCGCGGAGGGCCGGGCCAAGGCGTCCGCGCTGGTGAGCGCGCTGGAGTCCGGCCGGGCCGGCGGCTTCGCCGACCACCCCGAGGTCCGCGCCGCCCTGGAGCGGCGCAACGACCCGATCGCCGGGTTCTGGATGCGCGGGGCCGGGGACGGGCTGCCGGCACACACCGGGCCGGCCGGCCGCCGGGTTCTGGTCGTCGACGCCGAGGACACCTTCACCTTCATGATCGCCGGCCTGCTGCGCGCCCAGGGTCTGGAGGTCACGGTCCGCCGGTTCGACGAGGAATACGCCTTCGAGGAGTACGACCTCGTCGTGATGGGCCCGGGGCCGGGCGACCCGGGTGACACGGCCCACCCCCGGATCGGCCATCTGCACGCCGCGGTGCGCACCCTGCTCGCCGAGCGACGGCCCTTCGTCGCGGTCTGCCTGAGCCACCAGGTGCTCAGTCTCGCGCTCGGCTTCGAGATATCCCGGCTGCCCGCCCCCAACCAGGGGCTGCAGAAGGAGATCGACTACTTCGGGGCCGTCGAACGGGTGGGCTTCTACAACACCTTCGCCGCGGTGAGCGACGACGACAAGCGCGAGGTGGAGGGCGTCGGCGTGATCGAGGTCAGCCGGGACCGGGGGACGGGGGAGGTGTTCGGGCTGCGCGGTCCGCACTTCATGACCATGCAGTTCCACGCCGAGTCCGTGCTCACCCAGAACGGCCCTCGCATCCTGGCCGGCGCCTTCCGGAACGTTTTCGGCACATGACGAAGGAACAGCGGGAGATCTCCATGCACAGTTACGTGGTTGTCGACGCCTTCTCGACCGAGGTGCTCAAGGGCAATCCGGTCGCCGTCTACTTCGGGGCGGACGACCTGACGGAAAGTCGGATGCAGTCGATCGCCAGGGAGATGAACCTCTCCGAGACCACCTTCGTGCTCGCGCCCGAGCAGGGTGGCGACGCGCGCATCCGGATCTTCACCCCGGTCAACGAACTGCCCTTCGCCGGGCACCCGTTGCTCGGCACCGCCATCGCGATCGGCAACCGGGGGCCGCTGGACCAGCTCAAGCTGGAGACGGCCAGGGCGATCGTCCCCTTCGAGCTGGTCCGCACGAACGGCGTGGTCACCGGCGCCTGGATGCAGCAGCCCATCCCGGAGTGGGAGCCCTTCGACCGGCGCGAGGAACTGCTGGCCGCCCTCGGCGTGCAGGACCCCGCGCTGCCGGTGGAGATCTACCGCAACGGGCCGCGTCACGTGCTGGTCGGCCTGAGCAGCGTGGCGGAACTCTCCGCCCTGCACCCCGACCACCGGGCGCTGGGCGCGTTCGAGGACATGGCGGCCAACTGTTTCGCCGGTTCCGGTACGCAGTGGCGCAGCCGGATGTTCTCGCCCGCGTACGGGGTCGTCGAGGACGCGGCCACCGGCTCCGCGGCCGGTCCCATCGCGATCCACCTGGCGCGGCACGGCTTGGTCGAGTACGGGCGGCGCATCGTCATCACGCAGGGCGTCGAGATGGGCCGGCCCTCGCCCATGCACGCGCTCGCCGAGGGCAGCGGCGAGCGGGTCGCCCGGGTCGAGGTCGGCGGCGAGGGTGTCATCGCGCTCGAAGGCGTGCTGCACCTGTGACGCGCCCGAAGGCGAGCGGTCCATCCCCCCGGTAGTCCAGACACCCCGGAGAGACGTATGAGCAGCACCAGGTCGGAGAGCATGACCGGGACCGTCGAGGTCCGCTTCCCCGAGTACGCGCAGCCGCCGGCCGAGCCGGTGGGCCTGCTGCGCGGCTGGCTCGCCGATGCGGTGGGCAACGGGGTCCGCGAGCCGCTGGCCCTGGCGCTGGCCACCGCGGACGCGGCCGGCCGGGCGTCGACCCGGATCGTGGTGATCAACAAGGTGACCGACCGCGGGTTCGTGTTCATCACCCACGCGGGCAGCCGCAAGGGCCGGGACCTGGCGGTCAACCCGTGGGCGTCGGGTGTCCTGTACTGGCGGGAGACCAGTCAGCAGATCATGGTCGACGGGCCGGTCGTGCGGCTGTCCGACGCGGAGGCGGACGCCCTGTGGCGCGCCCGCCCGGTGTTCACCCACGCCATGTCGACCGCCTCCCGGCAGAGCGAACCGGTGAGCGGCCCCGACGAGGTCGAGGCGCTGCGCAAGCGGGCCCTGGAACTGGCGGAGAGCGGCACGCCGCTGCCCCGCCCGGAGGGCTTCGCCGGTTACGAACTGCGCTTCGACAGCGTGGAGTTCTGGGCCAACGGGTCCGACCGGCTGCACGAGCGGCTGCGCTACGACCGGGACGGCGAGGGGTGGCGGGCCGGCCGTCTCCAGCCCTGACCCGGCACCCGGCCCGACACCTGACCCGGCCCGCAGCACCAGCGGTACCCGCAGCAGCCGCGGAATCCGCAGCACCCGCCCGACCCGCCGAACCCGCCGAACCCGTCGAAGTGGAACGCGAGTACACCATGCAGTCAGCCGCCCCCCTCCTGCACTCCGGCTTCCGGGCCTCCGCCCGGCGCGTCCCGGAGCACCCCGCGCTGCTCCTGCGCGGACGGACCTGGACCTACCGGGAACTCGACGGCATCGCCCGCCAGTGGGCCGCGGCGATCACGCGGTCGGCGGCGCGGCCGCGGCGCGTGGCCATCCTCGGCCACCGCAGCATCGTCACGTACGCCGGCTTCCTGGCCGCCCTGTACGCCGGGGCGACCGTGGTCCCGCTGAACAAGAAGTACCCCGTCGCCCGCAACCGCGACATCCTGGAGCGCGCCGAGGCCGATGTCGTGCTGGCCGACGCGGGCTCCCTCGCCGGGCTCGGCCCGCTCCTCGACGGCCTGGCCGGCGCCCCCGCGGTGGTGCTGCCGGAGAGCGACGAGGTGCCCGGGAACGTCCCCGCGGCGGTCCGGGTCCTCACCCGCGCCGACGTGGCGGCCTGCGTCCCGTCGGGCGGGCCCGTGGCGGTCGCCCCCGAGGACGGCGCGTACCTGCTCTTCACGTCCGGCACCACGGGCCGTCCCAAGGGCGTGCCGGTCTCGCACGCCAACGTGGCCGCGTTCCTGCACGCCAACACCGAGCGGTACGGCTTCACCGAGCAGGACCGGTTCACCAACACCTTCGACCAGACCTTCGACCTGTCGGTCTTCGACCTGTTCATGGCCTGGGGGAGCGGCGGCTGCCTGGTCCCCATGGACACCTTCGACCTGATGACGCCGCTGGACTTCGTCCGCACCCACGGCATCACCGTCTGGTTCTCGGTCCCCTCGGTCGCGGTGCTCCAGCACCGTCGCGGCGCGCTGGTGCCGGACAGCCTGCCGTCGCTGCGCTGGAGCCTGTTCTGCGGCGAGGCGCTGCCCGCCGCGACGGCGCAGGTCTGGGGGGAGGCGGCGTCCGGGTCCGTCGTGGAGAACCTGTACGGGCCGACCGAGGCGACCATCGCGTGCCTGGTGCACCGCTGGGACCCGCGGACCTCGCCGGCCGGGGTGGTCAACGGCGTCGTCCCGATCGGCTCCCCCTACCCGGGCACGGCCGCCGCGGTGTTCGCCGAGGACGGCAGCCCGGTGCCCGACGGCGGGACCGGTGAACTCTGCCTCTCCGGGGACCAGGTCTTCGAGGGCTACCTGAACGCGCCCGAGCAGACCGCGGGCGCCTTCCACCTCGCCCCGCCGGCGGACGGCGGTCCCGGCCGCCGCTGGTACCGCACCGGCGACCTCGTCCGCCGCGCGGAGAACGGCGAGTTCGGCTACGTCGGCCGGCTGGACACCCAGGTCAAGATCCTCGGCCACCGCATCGAGACGGGCGAGGTCGAGGCGCACCTGCTCCGGCAGGAGAACGTCGAGCAGGCCGTCGTCCTCGCGGTGCCGGGCGAGGAGGAGGGCGTGACGGTGCTCACCGGGATCCTGGTGGGCAAGGACCTCGACGTCTACGACGTGGACGAGGAACTGCGCCGGACCCTGCCCCCGTACATGATCCCGCTCTTCTACCACCTGCTGGACGGCTTCCCGCTGAACGACAACGGGAAGGTCGACCGCAAGGCGCTGCGCCACCGGGTCGTCTCCGGGGAACTGGAGCCGATCCTCCCGTGAGCGGGTGTCCGACGCCCTCCAGGAACGCGTCCGAACAGGAAGGAACGCCGTAGATGAACGACCCTGCCGCGGTCGCCGCGCTGCGCGACCGCGTACGCGGTGAGGTGCTGCTGCCGGGCGACGACGGATTCGCCGCCCGGTGCGCGGGATTCCAGACCGCCTACCGGCACCGCCCGTCCGTGCTGGTCCGCGCCGCCGACCCCGGGGACGTGGCGGCGGCCGTGGCGTACGCCGGTGCGCGGGAACTGCCGGTGGCGGTCCAGGCGACCGGGCACGGCCTCTCGGTCCCCACCGACGGCGGCGTGCTGATCAGCACCGCGAAGCTGTCGCAGGTCACGATCGACGCCCCGGCCCGCACGGCGCGGATCGGGGCGGGCACCCGCTTCGCCGCCGTCGTCGACGCGGCGGCCCGCTACGGCCTGGCCCCGCTCAACGGCTCCGCCCCCGGGGTCGGCGTGGTCGGGTACGTGCTGGGCGGCGGACTCGGGCTGCTGTCCCGGGAGTTCGGCTACGCGGCCGACCGGGTGCGGTCGATCGACCTGGTCACCGCCGACGCCCGTTCCCGGCGGGTCACCGCGGACAGCGACCCCGAGCTGTTCTGGGCGCTGCGCGGGGCCGGCGCCAACTTCGGCGTGGTCACCGGCATGGAGATCGACCTGGTCCCGGTCAGCCGGCTGTACGGCGGGGAGCTGGTCTTCGACCTCGCCCGCACCCCGGACCTGCTCGCCGGCTACCTCCGCTGGACGCAGACGCTCCCGGAGGAGCTGACCTCCTCGGTGTCGCTGCTCGACTGCCCCGATCTGCCGTTCTTCCCCGCGGCGGTGCGCGGCCGGTTCGTGGCCCACGTGCGCATCGCGTACACCGGGGACTCCCGGACCGGCGAGCGGCTGGTCGCCCCGCTGCGCGCGCTCGGCCCCCGGCTGGCGGACACCGTCGCGGAAATGCCGTACACCGAGTGCGGCACGATCTACAACGACCCGCCGCAACCGCACGCCTACCGGGGCGACAACGTCCTGCTGCGCGCCTTCGGTCCGCAACAGGCCGCCGAGGTGACGGAGTTGGTCGGGCCGGGGGCCGCCGTGCCGTGCGTGCTCGACGTCCGTCACCTGGGCGGGGCGCTCGGCCGGCCGGCCGAGGTGCCCAACGCGGTGGGGCACCGTTCGGCCCGCTACCTGCTGCGCGTGCTGACGCCCCTGATGGGCGCCGGGCCGGAGGAGGCGCGCGGCGCCACCGACAAGGTGCTGGGGGCGCTCGCCGCCGAGTCCGTCGGCGGCCGGTTCCAGAGCCTGGTGTACGGCGGGTGCGCGGACGGCGCTCCGGCCGTGCCGGCGACGGACTTCTGGGAGCCGGCCGACCACCGCCGGCTGGCCGCGCTGAAGGCCTGGACCGATCCGGCCAACCTGTTCCGTTTCAACCGCAACATCGAGCCCGCGGGCTGAACGGCGCGACGGCCGGAACGGCACACCGCGGTGTTGTGCGGCGCCCCGGAATTCCGGGGCGCCGCTCCGTCGTGTCCTATTCCGCGGGAACGGCGGGAACGAGCCCGTCCAGGGCGGGGCCGAGCCCGGCCAGCGAATCCAGGGAATGCACTCCTTCGACGGTTGCCTCCACGTCGAACCAGGCCCGGAAATCCACCGGGTGGCCGATGAGTTCGGCGGGGCTGCGGGGAAGTTCCGCGCTGCGCGCGGCCTCCTCCGACTCCCACAGCAGAAGGGCGCCCCAGCGGCCCGTCGACGGATCCGACAGCCAGATCTTCAGGAGCAGGCCGGGAATGTCCGTCCAGTGTTCCGACTCCGCGCGGATGAAATCGCGGAGCGTGCCGGCGTTCTGCCGGGAATCGGTGACGTCCCACCACGCAATCATCGCCTTCATTGCGTCAGTCTAGGCTCGGCGGCCGTCGCCGGGGAACGGACTGCCCGTCAAATTCGTGGACGGACAGTCGAATTGAGTAGTGACTACTCAGGCGGCGGCGGCCGGCCGGTGATCGAATGGGGGACGTTCGTCAAGTCGGCGGGGCCCGATGCGGGAGGCCGGCCGGCTCTGTGATGCCGCCTGTTGACATGGGAGGACGAGTGGCACCAACCGATCTGTCGATCCTGGACCTGCCGTACGACGCGGATCCGGACCCCGACGCACTCGTGCGGGCGGCGATGGAGTGGCACTTCGGCCCGGAGACCGGCTCGCCGTTCTGGCTGAAGCGGGCCGGGACCCTCGACTTCGACCCCCGGTCGGACGTCAAGTCCCACGCCGACCTGGCGCTCTTCCCCAACGTCGCGAACGAGCTGAGGGACGTGCCCGCGGCCGACCTGGTGCCGCGCGGCTACGGCGGGAACCCCGACGTCGTCGGCGTCTTCGAGAGCGGGGGCACCACCGGCGCGCCCAAGCGGGTGGTCTGCCCGGCCGACTGGCTGGAGAAGCTGGTCGCCTGGAGCAACGCCAACCTCGACGTGCACGGCTTCCCGCGCGGCGTCGACTGGCTGGGGATCACCCCGTCCGGTCCGCACGTCGTCGGGGAGATCTTCCGGCGCTCGGCCCGCACCCACGGCCGGTACGCCTTCCAGGTCGACCTCGACCCCCGGTGGGTCAAGCGCCTGATCGCGGAGGGCCGGGGCGGCCAGGCGGACGCCTACGCGGGACACGTCATCGACCAGGCCGCGCACGTCCTGCGCACCCAGGACATCGGGGTGATGACGGTGACCCCGCCCCTGCTGGAGCGCATCGCCCAGCGCGAGGAACTCGTCGAGCTGATCAACCGGAAGGTGAAGGCCATCCGCTGGGGCGGCACCCAGATGGACCCCGACACGGAGGCCCTGTACCGGACCGAGATCTTCCCCGAAGCCACCCTCTACGGGCACTACGGCAGCACGATGATCCTCGGCATCGCCGGTCAGCGCCACGGCACGCCGCTGGGCGAACCGTGCGTCTTCGACACCTTCTCGCCGTACATCACCTTCGAGGTGGTGGACCCCGCCACCCGGCGGCCGGTGGCGTACGGGGAGCGCGGCCAGGTCGTGATGCACCACGTCAGCAAGGCCCTGCTGCTGCCCAACAACCTCGAACGCGACACCGCGATCAGGGTGGCGGCGCCCGAGGGCCGGATCGGCGACTCGGCGGCCGGCATCGCCCCGGTCGCCCGCTTCGACGACGAGGTCGTCATCGAGGGGGTCTACTGATGACCGCCGGGCCGCAGCAGCCGGCGGACCGGGACGGACCGGACGGGCCCGCGATCCCCGTGCTGGACGCGCTGGGCCCGGCCGGCCCGTACCGCGCCCACAACCGCCAGGAGATCACCGATGTGACCGGCGCGGTCATGGCCGAACTGAGCCTGGTGCCCGCGCTCTACGTCAACCGGACGATGAAGGCCCTGCACGCCGCGACCCCGCTGCCCGCCGCCGAGCGGGCGAGTGCGCTGGCCCGCGCCGCCGAACTGTTCCGCACGGCGACCCTGGGCGGGCTGACGGTGCGGGAGTACGAGGCCGCCGTCAGCCGGGTCTCCGGCCTGCCGGTCAACGTCGTCCGGACCGCGACCGCGACCTGCGCCGACCGGGTCGCGAGCTCCTACCGCAGCGTCCAGTCGGCCAGACCCACCGGGGCGGTGCCCGACTGGCGCGACCCGCTGGTCCGCACCTCGCAGGCGGTGTGGACCCGGCGCGGCGAGGTCCTCGCCGTGCACGTCCCCGGCAACCACCCCGGCACGCACGGGTTCTGGCCGGAGGCGCTGGCGCTCGGCTACCGGGTCGCGGTCCGCCCCGCCGCCCGCGAGCCGTTCACCGCGCACCGCCTGGTCCTCGCCCTGCGCGAGGCCGGGTTCGGCGCCGACAGCGTCGTCCTGCTGCCCTGCGGCCACGAGGAGGCCGACGCCGTCGTGCGGGGCGCCGACCTCGCCTACGGCGGGGACGAGGTCATCCGGCAGTACGCCGACGAGCCCGGGGTGCTCTCCCTGCAGCCGGGCCGCTCGAAGATCCTGCTGACCGCGGACACGGACTGGCGCGACCACCTCGACATGATCGTCGACTCGGCGACCCGGCACGCCGGCAGCGGCTGCGTCAACGTCACCGCCGTCCTGGTCGAGGGCGACCCGGCCCCGCTCGCGGGCGCGATCGCCGAGCGGCTGGCCGCCCTGCCCAGCCTCCCGCCGCACGACGAGAAGGCCGTCCTGCCCGTGCAGAACCTCAAGTCGGCGCGGACGCTGGAGAAGTTCGTGCTGGACCGGGCGCGGGGCACCCGGGCCTGGCTCGGCGGCACCGGGTTCGTCGACGACCTCGGGGACGGCAGCGCCGTGCTGCGCCCGGCCGTGCACCAGGTCGACTCCGCCTCCGCCTCCCAGCTCGGCGCCGAGGTGCCCTTTCCCTGCGTGTGGGTCGGTCCGTGGAGCCGTGCGGACGACATCGAGCCGCTGCGCGACACGCTGGTCCTCACCGTCGTCACCGGGGACGAGGAGCTGGTGCAGGCCCTGATCGACGAACCGACGATCAGCAACGTGCACGTCGGGAGCCACGCCACGCACTGGCACCGGCCCGGTCTGCCGCACGACGGCTACCTGGGCGAGTTCCTGATGCGGAGCAAGACCGTGGTCCGGGTCTGAGCGGGGCCGCCGGCGGCCGGTAACGGCAGGCAGTACCGGCGGGCGGCACCGCCCCACGAACACCGGCAGCACAACCCGGCCCCGGAATTGCCTTCCGGAAACCGGACCGGGTTGTGCTGCTGTTTCATGCCCATTGCCATAAACGACAGTTCTGCCCGGCCGGGAAGGTAGTTATTGGACACCTTCCGGGGGGACGGCAGATGATTTTGCGGAGCCGCCGAACCGGCGACCCGAAGGGGGAGGAGTGGAGTGCACGCATCCCGAGCGAATCCACCGGAAATGGATTTCACGGCCGTCGTCGCCGAGATCTGGTGCGAGGTCCTGCAGGTCCCCGAGGTGGGCCACGACGAGAGCTTCTTCGATCTCGGTGGACACTCCCTGCTGCTCCAGATGGTTCGTGAGCAGGTCGTCCGGCGCACCGGCCAGGACATCGAACTCGTCGAGTTCTTCACGCACCCGACCGTGCGGTCCCTCGCCCGCCGCCTGAAGGAGGGCGGGGCCGCCGCACCCGCCGAGGGCCGCCGCCGCCCGGCCGGCCGGCTGAACCGCCTGGGAAACCGGCGGGCCCAGCTGGGCGGACAGGCACCCGACCCCGACGGAGAATTCGGTGAGTGACATCGGAACCCCGGAAGACACCAGCGGATTCATCGCCGTGATCGGAATGGCCGGCCGCTTTCCCGGCGCCGCCGACACCGACGAATTCTGGGCCAATCTCGTGGCCGGCCGGGACACCGTCACCCGCGACGCCCCCCAGGTCGTTCCGGGCGGCGCGCCCGACGGCGGCGACCTCACCTACGTGCCGTCCCGCGGCCGGCTGGACGGCGCCGAGTGGTTCGACGCCGACTACTTCGGCTACTCCGCCAGGGAGGCGTTCCTCCTCGACCCGCAGCACCGGGTCTTCCTGGAGTGCGCGGTCGCGGCCCTGGAGGACGCCGGCGCGGACCCCGACCGCTTCCCCGGCACCGTCGGCGTCTACGGCGGCTGCACCGAGACCCGCTACGCGGAGGCGCTCGCCGCCCAGAGCGACCGGCTCGGCGGAGTCACCGAGGACGACATCGTCCTCGGCACCGCCCCGGACTTCCTGGTCGCCCGCACCGCCGAGCGCCTCGGCCTGCGGGGCCCGGCCGTCGCCGTGCAATCGGCCTGCGCCACCGCCCTGGTGGCCGTCCACACGGCCGGACGCGGCCTGCTCGCCGGCGACTGCGACCTGGCCCTGGCGGGCGGCGTCGCCGTGCACGTGCCCCCGAAGAAGATCACCTGGACCGGACCGGACGGTACCCTGGCGCCCGACGGCGTCTGCCGCGCCTTCGACGCGAAGGGCGAGGGCACCGTCGCCGGCAACGCCGTCGGCGTGGTCGTCCTCAAGCGCCTGGCCGACGCGCTGGCCGACGGCGACCACATCCGCGCGGTCGTCCGCGGCTCGGCCGTGACCAACGACGGCGCCGGGCGGATCGGTTTCACCGCGCCCACCGTCGCGGGCCAGGCCGCCGCCGTCCGGGAGGCACTGCTCACCGCGGGCACCGACGCCCGCACCGTCACCTACGTCGAGGCCCACGGCACCGCCACCCCGATCGGCGATCCGATCGAGGTGACCGCCCTCACCCGGGCGTTCCGGGCCGACACCGACGAGCGGGGCTTCTGCGCCATCGGCTCGGTGAAGACCAACATCGGGCACGCCGACGCGGCGGCCGGCGCCGCGGGCCTCATCAAGACGGTCCTGGCGCTCGGCCACCGGCAGATCCCGCCGAGCCTGCACTTCACCGAACCCAACCCGCAGATCGACTTCGAGAGCGGCCCGTTCCGGGTCGCCACCGAACTCGGCACCTGGGCGCCGGGCGACCTCCCCCGGCGCGCCGGGGTCAGCTCCTTCGCGGTCGGCGGCGTCAACGCCCACCTGGTGCTGGAGGAGGCGCCCGAGCGGCCGGTCCGCGCGTCCGAGCGGCGAGCCCACCTGCTGGTGCACTCCGCCCGCACCGCCCCGGCGCTGGGCGTCCGGCTGGCCCGGTTCGACGCGCACCTGGCCGGCCCCGCGGCGCCCGCGCCCGCCGACGCCGCCTGGACCCTCCAGACCGGCCGGCGCGAGCACGGGCACCGGGCGTTCACCGTCCTCGGCGACGGCCGGGAGCGGACGACGGTCCACTCGACCGGAGCGCCGCGGCAACGGCCCGTGGTGTTCCTCTTCCCCGGGCGGATCGGACCGGCGGAGGCCTGGCGGCTGCACCTCACCGAACCGGCCTTCCGGGAGGCGTTCGACAGCGTCCTGGACGGCGTCGACGAGCAGCTCGTCCGCGCGGTGCGGGAGACCGCCCGCGGCCTGGCCCTGCCGCGCGACCCGGTGGTGCGCGACACCTACGTGTTCGCCCTCGAGTACGCCCTGGCCGCGCTCTGGCAGCGCTGGGGCATCCGGCCGGGCGCGGTCCTCGGCACCGGCACCGGTTCGCTGGTCGCGGCCGTCGTCGCGGGTGTCCTCCCGGTGGCCGGCGCGGTGCGGCTGATCGCCGAACCGGCCCGCTCCGGCGGGACCGAGGAGGACCTGCGCGCGCTGCTCGACGCGCTGGACCCGCGGCCGCAGCGGATCCCCGTCGTCCTCGGCGACGGCAGCTGGAACGACCCCGGGACACCGGTCACGGCCGGCCGCTGGGCGGCGGAACTGCGCACCGCCGCCGACCCGGACGCCGCGCTGGACACGCTCCTCGCCGACCCCGAGCGCGTTCTCCTCCAGGTGGGCGCGGGTTCGAGCCTGGTCGAGACCGCCCGCCGCAAGCCCCGGTGCACCCCCGGGCACCTCCTGCTCGCCGGGCTGGCCGGCCCCGACGACGGCGGTGACGCGCTGGCGGTCCTCTACGACGCGCTGGGCCGGCTGTGGCTGTCCGGCGCCCGGGTCTCCTGGGCGGGCGTGCACGAGGGCGAGCGGCGGGCCAAGGTCCCGCTGCCCGGCTACCCCTTCGAGCGGCTTCCGTACCTGGTGCGCCACCCGGACGAGGAGTCCCGGACGGCCGGCGGGAACGGCGCCGTCGCCACCGCCAGCGTCACCGGCACCGGCACCGGCACCGGCGTCGCGGAGACCCGGACGGCGGACGAGGAGCCCGCCGTCACGAGCACCGCCCCCGCCGACGGCAGCCGGCCGGAGTCCGCCGACGACACCCCCCTCGGCGTGGTGCTGCGGCTGTTCGGCGACGCCCTCGGACTGCCCGACCTGGAACCGGACGAGAGCTTCTTCGAACTCGGCGGCGACTCCCTCATCGCCGTCAAACTCCTCGCCCGGCTCAAGGAGATCTACCCGGTCGAGATCAGGATGAGCGCCCTGTTCGCGTCCGCGACGGCGGCCGACCTGGCCGCACTGATCGAGCAGCAACTGGCCGCCCCGCACCAGGACACCGAGGAGGAGTCGGCATGACCGGCACCGGAACCGCGACCGGCGGCGGCCCCGCACCCGAGGCCACCACCCCGGCCGACCTGCAGGCCCGCTGGCTCTCCGGCCGCAGGCCCAGGACGGAGACCACGCTCGACCTGTACTGCTTCGCCCACGCGGGCGGCTCGGCGGGGGAGTTCGTCCGCTGGGGCGGCGCCCTGCCCGGCATCCGGGTCTGGGCGGTCAAGCTGCCCGGCCGCGCCCCCCGGCAGGACGAGGCCCCGTACACGCGGATCGGCGACCTGGTCCGCGACCTCGTCGAGCAGGCCGACTTCGGCCGACGGGACTTCGCCTTCTTCGGGCACAGCCTGGGCGCGCTGATCGCCTTCGAGACCACCCGGGCCCTGCGCCGGGCCGGACGGCGCCTGCCCCGCGCCCTGCTGCTGTCCTCCATGCAGCCGCCGCCCCTCCCGGAACGCCGGAACATCCGGGACCTGCCGGACGACGAACTGCTCGCCGCGATCGAGGAACGCTGGGGCGCGCTGCCGATGGTCGTCCACGAGGAATCCGACCTCAAGCGGCTCGCGCTGCGCTACCTGCGCGCGGACGCCGAACTCGCCGACTCCCACGAGTACGTCGCCGAGGAGCCGCTGGACATCCCGATCACGGCCTTCGTCGGCGACCAGGAGGACCCCGGCCAGCTCGCCTGGGCCCCGCACACCCGGAACGCCTTCGCCGCGCACGTCCTGCCCGGCGGTCACTTCTACTTCCGCGACCCGCAGTCGCAGGCCGAACTGCTGCGCATCGTCAACGACGCGCTGACCACGGAGAATTAGGGGACAGCCATGCACTACACCACCTTCGGCCGCGCCACCGGCCTGCGGGTCTCCGAGTACGCGCTCGGCACGGCGAACTTCGGCACCCTGTGGGGCGGCGGCGCCAGCCGCGAGGAGGCCCGCAAGATCTTCGACCGCTTCGCGGAGGCCGGCGGCACCTTCCTCGACTCGGCCGACAACTACCAGATCGGCGAGTCCGAGAAGCTGCTCGGCGAGTTCCTCGGCGCCGACCGCGACCACTTCGTGGTCAGCACCAAGTTCACCCTGGGCGCCGGCCGGCCCCGGATCTCCAACACCGGCAACAGCGCCAAGAACATCCGCAGTTCGGTCGAGGCCAGTCTCCGGCGCCTCGGCACCGACTACATCGACGTGTACTGGGCCCACCTGCCCGACTCGGTCACCCCGGTCGAGGAGATCCTGGGCGCCCTCGACGGCCTCGTCCGGTCCGGCAAGATCCTCTACGCGGGCTTCTCCAACTTCCCGGCCTGGCGGATCTCCCGCGCCGTCACCCTCGCCGAACTGCGCGGACTGCCCCGCCTGGTGGGCATCCAGCTGGAGTACAGCCTCGCCGAGCGCGGCGCCGAGCGTGAACTGCTCCCGATGGCCGAGGCCCTGGGCCTGGGCGCCACCCTGTGGGCACCGCTCGGCGGCGGCCTGCTCACCGGCAAGTACCGGCAGAGCCGGAGCGGCCGGCTGACCGACTGGGACGGCCAGGCCATCCGGGTCGAGGACTCCGAGCAGCGCACCGCCGTCCTGGACGCCGTGCTCGCCGTCGCGGAGGAGACCGGCGCCCCCGCCGGGCAGGTCGCCATGGCCTGGCTGCGCGCCCGGTCGGCCCGGTCGGCCACCGCGATGGTGCCCGTCATCGGCCCGCGCACCGCCGAGCAGCTGGAGGACTACCTCGCCGCGCTCGAACTCACCCTCGAAGACGCCCAGTTCGAGCGTCTGGAGCAGGCCGGCGGGTTCCGGCCCGGCCAGCCCTACGAGCTGATCGCCAACCACCAGGACGCCGCGCTGGGCCGCGAGGGCGACCGCTTCGTCCGCCCGACCGTTCCCGTGGCCTGACCGGGCCGCACGAGCACGCACTCTCAACCGGAAAGGGAACGGCGGACCCCATGACAGACCTCGCACCGGGCGACCACGACGTCGACCCCGACGCCCACATCGCCGTCGTCGGCCTGGCGGCGCGCATCGGGCAGGCCGACGGCCTCGACGCCTTCCGCGGGTGCCGGTCCGCCGGCCCGGCGGACCCGACCGCCGGACCGCTGGCCGACCCCTACGCGTTCGACCACCGATTCTTCGGCATCTCACCGCGCGAGTCGGCGATCCTCGACCCGCAGCAGCGCCTCCTGCTGGAGTGCGCCCAGCACGCCCTGGAGGACGCCGCGCACGACCCGGCCAGGGACGAGGCGGTCGTCGGCATCTACGCGGGCGGCGCCACCACCACCCACGCGGCGCGGCTGCGCGGCCGGCCCGCCGGGGCGCCCCCGATCGACGACCGGCAGATCCGGGCCGCCACCGGGGCCGACTTCCTCGCCTCGCGGGTCGCCTACAAGCTGGGGCTGACCGGCCCCGCCGTCTCCGTGCAGGCGGCCGGGGCGACCGCCCCGGTCGCCGTGCACACCGCCGTCCAGGCGCTGCTCGGCGGCGAGTGCGACCTCGCCCTGGCCGGGTCGGTCGGCGTGCTCGGCCCCGAGGGCGCCGAGCCGGGCGGCGGCTGCGCGGTGGCCGTGCTGAAGCCGCTCCGGGCCGCGCTGGACGACGGCGACCGGATCTACGCGGTGGTCCGCGGCACCGCCGTCGGCACCACGGGGCCGGGCGAGTCCGCGGCGGAGGGCCGCGCCCGGATCGTCCGGGACGCCCTCGCGGTGAGCGGCGTCGCCGCGGACACCGTCGCCGAACAGGACACCGCCCCGGGGAGAGGCGTCACCGACACCGCGCCCGCCGCGGCCGCCTTCGTACGGGCCGTCCTCGCGGTGCACGACGGGCCCGGCCGGCGGGCGGACGACACCGGGCCGCGCCGCGCGTCGGCCGGCGGTTCCGGCCCCTTCGGAACGCACGCCCACGTGATCGTCGAGCAGCCGCCCGCGGCGCCGCGGACCGGACCGGCCGCCCCCGACGCGGACGGCTGGCAGCTGCTCCCGTACTCGGCGAAGTCCGCGACCGCGCTGGCCGCCGTCGCGGCGCGGCTCGGCCGCCACCTGGAACGGGCCGCGGACGGCGCGGCGCTCCAGGACGCGGCGTGGACCCTGCAGACCGGCCGGACCAGGTACGCCCACCGGGGCTTCGTGGTGGCCCGCGACCCCGCCGGGGCCGCCGCCGCGCTCGCCGGGGTCAAGGTCAAGGACAAGGACCGGCCCCGCGGGTCGGCCGCGGACGACCCGCCGCCGGTGGTCTTCACCTTCCCCGGGCACGGCGGCCAGCACGCCGGCATGGCCCGCGGGCTCTACCGCCTCGACCCGTACTTCCGGGCCGATCTGGACGCGTGCGTGGCGCACGTCCTGGACGCCTCCGGCATCGACCTCGGCGTCGTCTACGACCCGGTGGGGGAGGCCGCCGAGGAAGCCGCACGGCAGGCCGTCGCGGACGGCCGGATCGCCCAACTCGCGGTCTTCGTCCTGGAGTACGCCCTCGCCAGGGCCTTCGTCCGGTGGGGCGTGCGCCCCGCGGCGGTCGTCGGCCACAGCCTCGGCGGCTACGCCGCCGCGTGCACCGCCGGGGTGTTCTCCTTCCCCGACGCCGTCCGGATGGTCCTCAAGCGCACCGAACTGCTGCTGACCCTGGCGCCCGGCGCGATGGCGGCCGTCCGGCTGCCGGAGGCCGAACTGCTGCCGCTGCTCCCCGAGGGCGTCGGGATCGCCGTGATCAGCGGCCCCGACCAGGTGACCGTCTCGGGGCCGCGCGAGCCGGTCGAGCGGTTCGTCGAGGAGCACGCGGCCAAGGGCCTGGAGACGCGCCTGCTGAAGGTGCCGGGAGCCGGCCACTCCTCGCTGGTCGACGCGGTGCTCGACGAGTACGAGGAGTTCCTCGCCGGCATCACCTTCCACCGCCCGGCGATCCGGGTGGTCTCCGACACCACCGGGACCTGGGCCGACCCGGACGAGATCCGCACGCCCGGCTACTGGTGCCGGCACATGCGCCACGCCGTCCGCTACCACGACGTCCTGGAGACGCTGAACGCCCTGCCGGGCTGCGCCCTCGTCGAGGTCGGACCGGGCACCACGCTCACGTCGCTGGCCCGGCGCCATGCCGAACTCCGCTGGAACCACCCGATCCTGCAGGGCCTGCCGCACCCGACCGACGAGACGCCCGACCCCGAGATCCTGCTGTCGACGCTGGGCGCGCTGTGGGCCGCCGGCGTCGAGATCGACTGGCCGGGACTGCACCCGCGGCGCACCCCCCGCCGGACCTCGCTGCCGGGCTACCCGTACGAACGCTCCGCGTTCCCCGTGCCCGCGGTCTGACCGCGCACCTCCCGGCACCCCGGCGTTCCGTTCGACCGTCATCCGTTCCACGACCACAGGAGAGCAGTGTCCATGGGGAAGAGCCTCTACGAGCTGGGTGAGATGCCGCCGCTCGGCTCCGTTCCGGAGAAGATGTACGCGTCCGTGATCCGCCGGAGCCGCTTCGGCGAGCCGCTGAAGTCCTTCGCCACCGAGGTCGTCGACACCCCGAAGCCGGGGCGCGGCCAGGTCCTCGTCTGGGTGATGGCGGCGGGCATCAACTACAACAACGTCTGGGCCGGCCTCGGCTACCCGCTGGACGTCATCGGCGCCCGGCAGAAGCGCGGCGAGCCCGAGGACTTCCACATCGGCGGCTCCGAGGGCTCGGGCGTGGTCTTCGCCGTCGGCGACGGCGTGGCCGGGGTCTCCGTGGGGGACCAGGTCGTGCTCTCCGGCGGCCAGTGGGACGAGACCTCGGAGGACATCCGCCTCGGCGGGGACCCGACCTTCTCGTCCACCCTGCAGGCCTGGGGGTACGAGTCCAACTTCGGCACCTTCGCCCAGTTCGCGCTCGTCGACGACTACCAGTGCCACCCGAAGCCCGCGAACCTCACCTGGGAGGCCGCGGCCGCGTTCATCCTCACCGGCTCGACCGCCTACCGCCAGCTGTTCGGCTGGGCGCCCAACACGGTCAGGCCGGGCGACCCGGTGCTGATCTGGGGCGGTGCCGGCGGGCTCGGGTCGATGGCCATCCAGCTGGTCCGCAACGCGGGCGGGCTGCCCGTCGCGGTGGTCTCCAGCGAGGAGCGCGCCGAGTACTGCCGCGGCCTCGGCGCGGTCGGCACGGTCGACCGCCGCCAGTTCTCCCACTGGGGCCGGATGCCCGACCTGAACGACCCGGCCGCGTTCGGCGCCTGGATGGGGGAGCTGCGCCGCTTCGGCCGGGCCTACTGGGAGGCCCTCGGCGACCGCCGGGCGCCGAAGGTCGTCCTGGAGCACAGCGGCCAGGACACCATCCCCACCTCCATGTACCTGTGCGACACCGGCGGCATGGTCACCATCTGCGGTGGCACCTCCGGCTACGCCGCCGACGTCGACCTGCGGTTCCTGTGGATGCGCCAGAAGCGCCTGCAGGGCTCGCACGGCTTCAACCCGGCCCAGTGCCGGGCGGTGATCCACCTCGTCGCCTCCGGGCAGCTCGACCCCTGCCTCTCCGGGCTGTTCAGCCTGCCGGAGATCGGCGAGGCCCACCAGCTGATGCACGAGAACCGCCAGCCCCCCGGCAACATGGCGGCGCTGATCAACGCGCCGCGCGCGGGGCTCACCGACCTCGCCTGAGCGGCCCTTCGAGGATGTCCGCCTGCCACCCTTGATGAACGGACGGCAATGAGCACTGATTCCATGACAGAGCGCACTCCGCTGCCGCTGCCCGCACTGCTGGCCGGGCGGGCGGACGAGATGCCCGACACCGTCGCCTACGTGTACCTGCGCAACGGCGAGGAGGTCGGCGAGGAGGTCACCTACGGGCAACTGCACCGCGAGGTGCTGGCCAGGGCCGGCGCCCTCGCCGGGCTGGCCGGCGAGCGCCGCAGTGCCGTGCTGATGTACCCCAACGGGCTGGAGTTCATCAGGGCCTGGCTGGCCTGCACCGCGGCCGGCCTGATGGGGGCCCCGGTCCAGGTGCCGACCCGCCACCACGCGGTGCAGCGCCTGCGGACCATCGCCGACGACGCCCGCACGACGCTGGTGCTGACCACCCGTGAGGTCCGCGACCAGGTGCTCACCGACTTCGCCGGGCTGCCCGAACTGGAGGGCCTGGAGATCGTCGCCACCGACGAGCTGCCGGTGCCGGCCGCCGGGACCGCACTGCCCGTGCCGGCGCTGTCGGACGTGGCCCTGCTGCAGTACACCTCCGGCTCCACCGGAACGCCCAAGGGCGTGATGGTCACGCACGCCAACTTCTGGTTCAACGCCGGGGAGACGGACCAGCTGTGGCCGCTGGAGGACGACGGCTCCGTCGTCTCCTGGCTGCCGTTCTTCCACGACATGGGCCTGCTGCTGGGCATCGTGCTGCCGCTGTGGGCGGGCCGGCCCTCGTACCTGATGGGGCCGGAGGCCTTCATCCGCCGCCCCGGCCGCTGGCTGGAGGCGCTGTCCCGGTTCGGCGGCACGCACTCCTCGGCCCCGAACTTCGCCTACGACCTGTGCGTGCGCAGCGACAGCGTGCGCGGTTCGATCGACCTCTCGCGCTGGCGGATGGCCGCCAACGGCGCCGAGCCGGTCCGTGAGCACACGCTGCGGGACTTCGCCGGCAAGTACGCCGCCAGCGGCCTGGAGAGCGCCGCCCTCGCACCGAGCTACGGCCTCGCGGAGCACACCCTGAAGGTCAGCGGCAGCGGGCCGGGCATCGAGCCGGCGCCGCTGGTGCTGGACGCGCGGGCGCTGGGCCGGGGCAAGGTGGTCCCGGTCGCCGGCGAGCCGGAGGCCGTCACCGGGACCAGCACGATCATGAGCGTCGGCCGTACGGTCGGCGACACCCGGGTGCGGATCGTCGACCCGCACACCCTCCGCGAGGCGGCACCCGACGAGGTCGGCGAGATCTGGGTGACCGGTCCGTGCGTGGCGGCCGGCTACTTCGGGCGCGAGGAGGAGAGCGAGCGGACCTTCCGGGCGCGGATATCCGGAGCCGGGGCGGACGGGCCGTTCCTGCGCACCGGCGACATGGGGTTCGTGCACGGCGGGGACCTCTTCGTCACCGGCCGCCTGAAGGACCTGATCATCGTCAAGGGCCGCAACCACTACCCGCAGGACCTGGAGCACACCGTCGAGGGCAGCCACCCGCTGCTGCGGCCGGCCTCCGCCGCCGCGTTCCCGGTGGACGACGGCCGGGAGGAGTCCGTGGTCGTCGTGGTCGAGGGCGACAGCCGGGTGGGCCGGTACGCGAGCGCGGAGGAGGTGACCACCGCCGTGCGGGAGGCGTTGCGCCGCAACCACCGGATCGACGTCGCCGACGTGGTGCTGATCCGCCGCGGGACGCTGCCGAAGACCACCAGCGGAAAGGTGCGCCGCCGGCCCTGCCGGGAGCAGTACCTGACCGGGACCCTCAACCGGCTCGAAGCCCCGGCGGCGAAGTCTTGACCCGGATTTGACCCTTTGCTCACGGGGGTCTGACATTTCTTCACGCCGCTGTGGAGGTTCGCTGTTCCGCCGTTCGCCGGGTGTCCCAATTGCCGACTCTTCGAGGGTGGTTGACCGGTACGATCAATCCATGGAATTGCGTCAGCTGGAGTACCTCGTGGCGGTGGCCGAAGAAGCCAGCTTTACGAAAGCGGCCGCGCGCGTTTTCGTGACCCAGCCCTGTGTGAGTGCGCAGATCAGACGGCTGGAAGGGGAGTTGGGCAAGGACCTGATAGACCGGAGCGGTCGGACGGTCCAACTGACGGGTGTGGGCGCGGCGGTGCTGCCGCACGCGCGTGCGGCACTGGCCGCCGTCGACAGCGTGCGGGACGCGGTGGAGAACGTCACCGGCGTCGTGCGCGGACAGGTGGCGCTGGGCTCCGTCGCGTCCTCGCTGTCCCTGCGGCTTCCCGATCTGGTCGCGGACTTCAGCGAGAAGTACCCCGCCGTGGAGATCTCCCTGAGTGAGGGGAGCACGGAACACCTGGTCGAGGCCGTGCGGGCGGGCCGGATCGACGTCGCGATCATCGGTGTCGGCGTCGATCCGCCGGCCGGGCTGGAAACCCTGGTCATCGCCGACGAACTGCTGGTCGGGGCGGTCGGTCACGCCCACCCGCTCGCCGGGCGCGGCAGCATCACCGTGGACGAGGTGGAATCCCACACGCTGATGTGCCTGCCCGTCGGCAGCGCCGTGCGCGCGGCCTCCGACGCGACCTGGGCGGCGGCGGGCGTCAAACCCCGGGTGGCCTTCGAGGCCAGCGATCCCCGGGTGCTCGCCCAGCTCGCCTCCCGGGGCATCGGCATGGCGATCCTGCCGGAGCGGTTCGTGCTCTCCCAGCCGGAGCTGCTGCACCCGGTGCGGATCTCCAGCATGCACCTGCGGGGCGGTCTCGCCCTGGCCTGGCGGGCCGGCGGCCGGATGAGCCCGGCGGCCAAGGCCCTCGCGAAACAGGCGCGCACCCAGCTCGGCTAGCCCGCGCCGCCGGCCCTTCGCCGACCGTTCCCGATCCTCCCACCCGACCGGAAGACGCCCCGTGAACGCAATCGACCTCGCGCGACTCCAGTTCGCCGTCACGGCGACCCTGCACTTCCTGTTCGTCGCGATGACCCTCGGACTGGTCACCGTGGTCGCCCTGACGCAGACCCGGGCGGTGCGCACCACCGACCCCGTCCTGCGCGCCACCCGGATGCGGCGGGTGCGTTTCTGGGGCGGCCTCTACGTCGTCAACTACGCGCTCGGCATCGTCAGCGGGCTGGCCCAGGAGTTCCAGTTCGGCATGAACTGGTCCGGCCTGTCGCACGTCGTGGGAAACGTCGTCGGCGCCCCGCTGGCGATCGAGACGGTCGTCGCGTTCTTCCTCGAATCGACCTTCCTCGGGCTCTGGGCCTTCGGCTTCGCCCGGGTGCCGCCGCGGGCCCACCTCGCGCTGATCTGGGGCGTCGCCCTCACCGCGTACGCCTCCACGTTCTGGGTGATGGTGGTCAACGGCTTCATGCAGAACCCCGTCGGCTACGAGATGCGCGACGGCGTCGCCCGGGTCACCGACTGGGGCGCCCTGCTCACCAACGGGGCGACCTGGTACGCGGTGGTGCACATCGCCGGTGCCGTGGCCCTGATCGCCGGGCTGTTCATGGCCACCGTCAGCGCCTACCACCTGCGCCGCGACCGGGACACCGAGTTCTTCCGCCCGACGCTGCTCCAGGGCTCGTACCTCGCGGGCGGCGGCGCGCTCGTCACCGTGGTGGCGGGGTTCGTGCACCTGGGGGCGCTCAAGGACTACCAGCCGGAGAAGTACGCCGTCGTGATGGGGCAGAGCGGCGCCGAACTCGACGCGGTCCGCGCCGGGGCACAGGCCCGGTACGGCGCCGGCGACTGGATGCCGCCCGCCTGGGTGGGCGGAGCGGCCGTGCTCATGCTCCTCATCGGTGTCCTGCTGGCCTTCCTGGTCTGGATCCCGGCCACGGCCGGCCGTGGCCGGGCGGGCGGGACGCCACCGGCCCGGCGGTTCGGGCTGCGGCTCCCCGCCTTCCTGCTGCCGCTCGGCTTCCTGGCCCTGATCTGCGGCTGGCTCAGCCGGGAGGTCGGCCGGCAGCCCTGGATGGTCACCGGCGAACTGACGGTCCGGGACGCGGTCGCGGACGTCCCCGTCAGCGGGATGCTCGCCTCCCTGGTCGTCTTCACGCTCGTGCTCACCACCCTCGCCGTCGTCGACTGGGCGCTGATGGTCCGCTTCGCCAGGCTCGGACCGGACGTGGGACTGCTCGGCGACACGGACCTCTTCCCGGACGCCGAAGAGCGCGGGGCGCCGCGGGAGGACGGCCGGGGCGCACCCCCGGCGGACGTCCGCCCCTCCTACTGACCCATGCCATGAACGCACACATGTCCAGCTGATGGGGAATCAACGGTGGATGTCTTTTGGTACGCCCTGGTCGGGCTCCTCCTCGCCGGTTACCTGGCTCTGGAGAGCATCGACTTCGGCATCGGGATGCTGATGCCGTTCGCCGACACGGAAGCCGGCCGCGTCCGGATGCGGCGCGCGATCGTCCCCCGTTTCCTCGCGAACGAGGTGTGGCTGGTCGCCTTCGGCGGGCTCCTCTTCGGAGCCCTGCCCGTGGCGGAGGGCGAACTGCTGCGCGCGCTGCGGCTGCCCTTCCTCGCCGTGCTCTGCGCCTGGTTCCTGCGCGACGGCGCGCTGTGGTTCCGCCCGGCGTACGAGGGCGCCCGCTGGCGACGCACCTGGGACATCGTGCTGTCGGCCGCCAGCCTGGTCCTCGCGGCCGGCTGGGGCGCGGTGCTGGGCATGCTGGTCCGGGGACTCTCGGTCGGGCCGGACGGGCACTCGGTGGCGGCCGCGGCCGATCTGGTCCACCCCTTCACGCTGCTCTGCGCCGCCCTGGCGGTGGCCGGCTGCCTGCGCCAGGGCCTGCTCTGCGCCGCCCGCAGCCTGCCGGAGGGGAACCCGGTGCGGGTCGGGTTCGGCCGGCTGACCCGGGTGCTGACCCCGGTTCTCCTGCTGCTGCCCCTGCTCGTCGTGGTGGCCGCCGCGGTGGTCACCGACGCCCCCGTGGCGGTGGGCGTCGTCGGGGTGCTCACCGCCGCGGCCGTGTACGCCTCCGACCGGGTCCAGGCGACCGGGCGCACCGGAGCGGCGCTGCTGCTGGGCGCCGCGCCGCTGGTGGCCCTGCCCGTCCTGGTCGGCGCGGTCAACGGCACCACGGTGCTGGCCACCCACTCGGGCCAGGGCGGACTGGAGCTGTCCCGGGCGATCGCCGACTCCGGCTCCCTGACGCTGCTGGCCGCGATCGTGCTCCCGGCCCTCGTCCCGGTGACCCTCGGCCAGTTCTGGTTCTGGCGGGTTTTCACCGGGACCGGAATGCAACCGAGGTGACCTGCGGTCATAACCGCAGGCCCTGGGTGCGATAACGGAATGTTATTGGCTCCTCCCCGGCCGGTCGGTAAAATGGGGCCATGAGCAACGTGTCACACGGGCATCCGGAATCCGAGATCCGCGCGGCGATCGCGGCCGAGCGCAGGGAACTCGCCGCCGTATTCGACGAGCTGCCCGCGGAGACATGGGACGAGCCGTCGCTGTGCACCGGCTGGCGGGTCCGGGAAGTCGTCGCCCACATGTCGTTCGGATTCCGCTACTCCGTTCCCCGGATGGCCAAGGAGCTCGTCCTGGCCGGCGGCAGCCTGAACCGCATGACCGACCGCTGCGCGCGCAAGGACGCGGCCGAGTTCTCCACCGACCGGCTCGCGGCCTTCCTGCGGGACAACGCCACCCACCCGTGGAAGCCCCCGGTCGGCGGTTTCGCCGCCGCGCTCGGCCACGACGTCGTGCACGGACTCGACATCACGGTGCCCATCGGTCTCGACCGGAAGCTCCCCGAGGACCGGCTCCGCATCCTGCTGGACGCCGTCGACCCCAAGGCGTTCAAGTTCTTCGGCGCTCAGCTCGACGGCGTCCGGCTGAGCGCGGACGACCTCGACTGGAGCTTCGGCAGCGGATCGCAGGTCACCGGCGCCGCCCAGGACCTGCTGCTCCTCACCTTCGGCCGCAAGGTGCCGAAGGGCCGGCTCCGGGGTGCCGCGGCGGACCGCTTCACCCTGGGCTGAGGTCCGCCCAGCTCCGCACGGCGCGCCCGAGGGCCGCCCGGCTGTCCGCCGGGCGGCCCTCGCGCTTCCCCGGTCCGTTCACTCCGCGCCGCGGCAGGCCGGCCGCCCGCTCCGGCGGATCGGCTGCGGGCCGTAGAACGCCGCGGCGGGGTGCGGTAACCGGCCGCGGGACCGCACCGGCCGGCCGGGCCGCGAGCCGATGCCGGGGAGAGCGAGCAGGACCGGCGGACGGGTCCAGTCCTCCTGCTGGAGCACGACGTCGATGCGGGTGCGGGCGCCGGCGCAGATGTCCACCGGACCGACCGTACCCACCAGCAGCGGGGAGTCGCCCCACTGCTCGGCCGAGGTCCGCGCCCCGAGCGTCACCGCGTGCAGGTGCCAGGTGCCGGGCGGCACGTTCTTCACCCGGAAGGGCCCAGTTCCGTCGAGCTTCGTCCAGGCCGCGGGCTGCCCCTGGAGGATCGGGCTGTCGAACAGGCCGATGTACAGCGGCGAGCGCGACGTCCCGAGCACATGGGCGGTGCCCGCCACGGATCCCAGCGGGCCGCGCTCGACGGGGCTGGGGGCGATGCCGGGGTCCTCGTCCGTGTCGTGCCGGCCGATCCGCCGGTACTGGGTGGGGGAGACGCCCACCGAGGTCGTGAAACGGCGGGAGAACGTGCTGGGACTGCTGTAGCCCACCCGTGCGGAAATCTCTGCCACATTCAGGGAACTGTGCACCAGGAGGGATTTCGCCTCGTGCAGCCGAACGGCGCTCAGAAAGCGCCCTGGAGTTACTCCGGTGGCTCGCTGGAAAACCCTGATCAAATAGAATTTGCTCACCATTACCGATCGGGCCAGATCGTCCAGGACGAGTGGCTCGTGGTAATTCTGGCGAATGATCGTGACGGCGCGGCGCGCATGGTGCTCCATTCTCCGCACTCCCTGATCCGGTCGACGACGATGAGAAACGGGCGTGCGGCCGCTGTGGCGCCGTTCCGGTGTCCCGCAGAGACTGGAACGGCAGCAGGAAAGCGCGCCCGTACGAGAACAGAGTGATGTTCAGCGGAGGGTGCTGCCGGGGGAGCGGGGCGTCGCGCGGACGGGCCGCGCACCTGACACACCCGGAGGTGTCGGCGGCTCGTGCGGGCAGTCGGCCCGGAGGAGGACTCCGGCCGTGGGCGGCGATGCTGACTGTGCGGAAGACTCTTCGTGCGACGGTCCGTGCCGGAGCCGGCCCCGCCCGGGTCTGTGTTCACCTGCAGACACTCAGCAACCCCCCGTTGCAGTCTGTTACGGCGGCTTTGAGCCTTGCATACGGATCCGCTTCGAGGCAACCGACAAAACGTCGGCGGCGGATACGCAGGTCACGTGATTTATGGAAAGTTTGCCGGGGGGGTCGGCGCCGGGCGCCGGATGGGCAATCTGGGCGATGACACCGCCGCGGAGCGAACCGCAGGCTGGGAGCGCCGACGGAGCGTGTGACCCCCCGTCGGGAAACGCCGCGCAGCCGCCGCGTGCCGTCGATGGCACCTTCCCCGAACCGGGACGCGCGCTGCGGGGCCGCGATTCGTCGCGCGCCCCTTTCACGACGTGGCCGCACCGGCACGTCGAACGAACACCCCCGCGCCCCGCGGCACGGGTGGCGCTCGGTCAACGCCTTTTCCGTCGACGCCCGGCCGAATCGAGGACCGTACCGATCATGACGACCCATCAAGTTGAGCTGCTGTTCCTGGACTTAGGTCTCATCCTGCTGCTCGCCCGCGGTCTGGGCGCGCTGGCCGGCCGTCTCGGCCAGCCGCCCGTGGTCGGCGAGATCCTGGCCGGCATCCTGCTCGGACCGACGCTGTTCGGCAGCCTGGTCGCCGACCGGCTCTTCCCCGCCGACGTGCGGCCCCTGCTGGGGGCGCTGGCGAACATCGGCGTCGCCCTGTTCATGTTCGTCGTCGGGCTGGAACTCGAACACCGTTTCCTGCGCGGCCGGGTGAGGATCACCGTCGGCGCCGCGACGGGCTCGACCCTGGTGCCGTTCGCCCTCGGCATCCCGCTCGCCTTCTTCCTGCTGCGCAACCACCCGACCGAGCAGCGGGCCGCGTTCGTGGTGTTCATCGGTCTGTCCGTGTCGGTGACCGCGTTCCCGGTGCTCGCCCGCATCCTGGTCGGCCGGGGCATGTCCCGCCTCGCGATCGGCGGCCTCGCACTGGCCACCGCCGCGGTCGTCGACGTCGCCGCCTGGTCCGCGCTGGCCGGGGTGCAGGCCGTCGTCGGCGGCGCCGGCGGCTACTGGCAGGTCTCCCTGCTCGTCCCGTTCACGGTGCTCCTGCTGACCCTGCGGCCCCTGCTGCGGCGGGTGCTCACCCACGGCGCCCCCGGGAAGGGGCTCACCCCGACGGGCATGGCCGTCGTGATGGTCGGCATCTTCCTGTCCGGAACGGCGACCGAGGCGATGGGGATGCACTACATCTTCGGCGCCTTCCTGTTCGGTGCGCTGATGCCCCGCGAGGGGACGGAGGCGACGCGCGAGGAACTCTGCGAGCGCACGGGCGAGATCACCTCGCTGCTGCTCCCCGTCTACTTCGTGGTCGCGGGCCTGAAGGTCGATCTGCGCGGGGTGGGCCTCGAAGGGCTGACCGAGCTGGCCGTCATCCTCCTCGTCGCCATCGGCGGCAAGTTCGGCGGGACGTACCTGGGTGCCTGCTCGCAGGGACTCACCGCGGAGGACTCGGGGACCCTGGCGGCGCTGATGAACACCCGGGGCCTCACCGAACTCGTGATCCTCGGCGTCGGACTGCAACTCGGCCTGCTGGACGGCCCGCTGTACTCGCTGATGGTCGTCATGGCGCTGGTGACCACCGCCATGACCGGGCCGGTCCTGAACCTGATCGAGGCCAGGAGCGCCCGCCGGGCGCCGGCCGTGGTGCCGGGCCCCGGCGCCGGGGGTGGCGCGGTCGAGGAGGACATGGCCACGGCCGGACGGCAGGGCCGTGCGTCCGGCTGAACGATTGCGGCTCGAATCAGCCGTGTTCCGGCCGGGCCCCGATGTGTAGGGTGGGGAAGCGTGAAGGCGGAGACCCTGAGAGGCAATCTGGAAGGCATGCTGCTGTCGGTGCTGGAGCCCGGGGCGCAGCACGGCTACGCGGTGATCGAGGAGCTCCGGCGGCGTAGCGGCGACGCCATCAACCTCCCGACCGGGACGGTCTATCCGGCGCTGCACCGGCTGGAGGCCGCCGGGCTGGTCGACAGCGAGTGGATCACCCACAACGGCCGTCGCCGGCGGAACTACTTCCTCACGACGGCGGGCCGCCGGGCACTGGCCGACAAACGGACGGCGTGGCGGGAGGTCTCCTCCGTGATCTCGGTCGTCCTGGGCGGGCAGCCGTGACGCACGCGGCCGTGCTGCAGAGCTTCACCGACCATGTGGCGGAGCACCTGGTCGGGCCGGACTCGCGCCGTTCGGCCATCGTCGACGAGATACTCGACGGCCTCCAGTGCGCGGCGGAGGGCAATCTGGACGTCTGCGACGACCTGGAGGAGGCGGCGCAGCGCGCCGTCCTGGAGTGGGGCGCGCCGTCCGAGGTCGCCCGTGCCTACAACGACGCCACGCTGCGCATCAGTGCCAACCGGCTGTCGCTGCAGGCGGTCTGTGCCCTGCCGCTGCTGGCGGTGGCCTGGGGTTCGGCGCTGCTCGGCGGGCCGGCCGGCCCCTGGCCGCAGCATCCGCCGCTGCTGCTGGTGGGGCTGGCGGTGGTGGGTTTCGGCTGCGTGCTGTCACTGGCGGGCGGGCTCTCCGGCATCCGCAAGGGCATCGGTTTCGAGGCGGCGGCCGCTCCGCGGGACCAGGTGGTCGCCACCGGTACGCTCGCGGCCCTGATCGGGCTGCTCTGCGTGCTGGGCGCGCTGACCCTGTTGCTGGTCAACCGGGGTGTGAGTCATCCGGAGTCGCTGGACTGGCCCAAGGTCGTCCTGCCGGCGACGCTGACGCTGCTGGCCGCCGGGTACTTCGGGACGGCCCTGAAGCGCTTCCTCTCCGTCCTGCGCGGGGCGGATCCCGTGTAGCGCCGTCTCCTGTCCGGCCCCGGCCGCCGACACGGCGGTTTCCGGGGGGACGTTGCACCACGTGGTCGGTCGTCCGGGCCGCGATGAGTTCACGCAGGCGCCCGGCCGGGGTCTCCCGGCCGGGCGTTTCGCGTTGGCGGCCCCGGTCCCCTCACCCGGCCCTCGGGCCGGTCGTTGTGCCACTCGCGGCCGGTCGCCCACCAGGGGACCGGTGCGTTCCGGGGCCGTTCCGTCGTGTGCCAACTCGCGACCGGATCGGTTCATTTGATATTGCGTCACCGGTTGTGGCCGGGCTATGGTCTCCTCCTACATGCGTAGCGTAGCTACACAGTAGCGTCCCTACAGGAGGGGTTACCTTGGAGCGCATGACGCGGTGGGTGCTCGCCCATCGGCTGTCAGTCGTCCTGGTCTGGGTGGTGCTCACCCTGGCCGGTGGTGCCATGTCGGGCAGCACGATCGACAAGCTTTCGTTCGAGTCCCGGCTCCCGGACAAGCACTCCCAGGAGGCGAACGACGCCCTGGCCCAGCGCTTCTCGCAGACCGGCGGCAAGAACGCCCCGCTGCTGCTCGTCGTGACCGTGCCCGACGGCTCGACGGTCGACAGCGGCGGTGTCCGCGAGCAGTGGGGCGACCTGATCGCCAAGGTCACCCCGAAGGGCGGCCGCAGCGTCTCGTTCGCCGGTCCCGGCGGCGAGTCCCTGGTCTCCCAGGACAAGCGCACCACGGTCGCGCTGGTCTACCCGCCGGCCAACCGCTCCAACGCCCCCTACGAGCAGTCGCTCCCGGCGATCAAGACGGCGGTCGAGAGCGCGAGGATCGGCGGCGCCCCGGTCGAACTGACCGGCCAGCCGGTCCTCTCCGGCCGCGACAGCGGAGGCCAGCGCAGCCCGATCTACGAGACCTTGATCGGGGCCCTCGGCGCCCTGGTCGTGCTGGCCCTGGTCTTCGCCAGCGGCCTCGCCGTGGTGCCGCTGCTGATGGCCATGGTCGCCATCCCGACGACGTTCCTGCTGGTGCGCGGTATCACCGGGATCACCGACGTCTCCTTCATCGTCCAGTACCTGGTGGCGCTGATCGGCCTGGGCATCGCGATCGACTACGCGCTCCTGATCGTCACCCGCTGGCGGGAGGAGCGGCAGAAGCCCGGATCCGACGGTTCCTCGCCCGAGGAGCGCCGGGAGGCGGTCGTCCGGGCCGTCTCCAGCGCGGGCCACGCGGTGGTGCTCAGCGGCGCCACGGTGGCGATCTCGCTCGCCGCGCTGGTGGTCCTGCCGGTCCCGTTCCTGCGCAGCGTCGGCTACGCGGGCCTGCTGATCCCGCTGGTCAGCGTCGGCGTCGCGATCACCCTGCTGCCCGTCCTGCTATACGCCTGGGGCGACAAGCTCGACCGGCCGCGCCGGGTGCACCGTCCGGACAGCCGGCTGTGGGGCCGGATCGCGGGCTTCACCACCCGCCGTCCCGCGCTGTGCGCGGTGCTCAGCGGCGCGGTGCTGCTGGCCCTCGCCGCCCCCGTGCTCGCCCTGCGCCTGGGCCAGCCGGCCACCGTGACGCTCGCCCAGGGCGGCAAGCCCGCCGCGGCCTACCAGCGGATCGTCGACGCCGGCTTCGGCGAGGGCATCGCCCGCCCGCTGGAGGTCGTCGTCGACGCGGGCGGCTCGGACGCCGTGCAGGGCAGGCTCGCCGCGCTCGAAGGCGTCGCGGGCTCGGCCGCCCCGGCGGACTGGGCGCGCGGCGGACAGCGCGTCATCGACGTGTGGACCAAGGCCGACCCGTCCAGCAGCACCGGCCGGGACACGGTCACCAAGGTCATGGACCTCGCGGAGGACACCCCGGGCACCCTGGTCGGCGGTGGCCCCGCCACGGACGTGGACTTCATCGACGGGGTCTACGGCTCCCTCGGGCTGATCCTGGTCTTCGTCGCCCTGCTCACCTTCGTGGTGCTCGCCCGGACGCTGCGCTCGGTGGTCCTGCCGATCAAGGCGCTGATCCTCAACGCGCTGTCCACCTGCGCGGCGTACGGCGTGGTCGTCCTGATCTGGCAGAAGGGCTACGGCAGCGAGCTGCTGTTCGACACCCCGGCGATCGGGGCGGTGACCATCTGGGTCCCGATGGCGGTCTTCGCCTTCCTCTTCGGGCTGTCCATGGACTACGAGGTGTTCATCCTCCACCGCATCCGCGAGACCCACCTGGAGCTGAGTGCCAAGGGCGTGCGCGACACCGTGGTGCCGTCCGTCGTGACGGGCATCAGCCGCACGGGCCGGCTGGTCACCTCCGCGGCGTTCATCCTCTTCCTGGCCTTCACCGCACTGGCCAGCATTCCGATCACCGATGTGAAGGTGTTCGCCACCGCTCTGGCGGCGGGCATCATCATCGACGCCACCGTGGTCCGGGGTCTGCTCACCCCGGCTCTGGTCACCCTCCTCGGGCGGTCCAACTGGTGGTTCCCACGCTCCTTGGGCCGGCTGCTCGTCACTACCCCCGAACGGGTACCCGCCCCGAGGAACCGCCCCGCCGTTGACGACGCGGCAGGGGAAGCGGGACGGACGGACGGCTCGTCCGCCGCTCCCGCCACGCAGGCCGGCCCGCAGAACCGCGCCTGACGGTGCAGGCCACCGCGCCACGGCGCGGTGGCCTGCACGCGCTTTCTCACCGCTTCACCTGAGTGCGCAAGGCTGGTGGCGCGGGCGCCGACGGCAACGCGGCGCCCCCGACCGGACGAGTGCGAAGGGAACCGACAGTGTCGATACAGAGCCCCAGCCACGATGTGGTGATCCTGGGATCGGGAATCGCCGGATCCACCCTCGGCGCGGTGCTGGCCCGCAGCGGGGCGAAGGTGCTGATCGCCGACGCGGGCACCCACCCCCGCTTCGCGGTGGGCGAGTCCATGATCCCTCAACTCGTCGCCTGGCTCCAGGTGCTGGCCGAACGCTACGACATCCCCGAGTTCGAGGCCCTCACCGACGCCACGACCATCAACCAGCAGGTGAGCAACACCTTCGGCCGCAAGCAGCACTTCGGCTTCATGCTGCACCGGCCGGGCCAGGAGCCGGACCCGACCGAGGCGCACCAGTTCGTCATCCCCGACGCGCTGACCTCGGCGAGCCACCTGTTCCGCCAGGACAGCGACGCCTACCTGCTGCGGGTCGCCGTCGGGTACGGCTGCGACACCCGTCAGCAGTGGCGCGCGGAGAAGATCGACTTCGACGACGACGGCGTCACCGTGACGGGCACCGACGGGCACCTGGTCCGGGCGCGCTACCTGGTGGACGCGAGCGGCTTCCGCTCGCCGCTGGCCGACCACCTGGGCCTGCGCGAGCAGCCGGCCCGGTTCCGGCACCACTCCCGCTCGCTGTTCACGCACATGATCGGCGTCAAGCGGTTCGACGACGTGCTGGAGGTGCCCGAGCAGGACCGGCCGCCGGTGCCCTGGCACAACGGCACCATGCACCACCTCTTCGAGCGGGGCTGGTTCTGGATCATCCCGTTCGACAACCACGAGCTCTCCCGGAACCCGCTGTGCAGCGTGGGCGTCACCTTCGACCCGCGGCTGTACCCCAAGCCGGAGGGCATCGGCGCGGAAGAGGAGTTCGAGCTGCTGCTGAGCCGCTTCCCGGCGGTGGCGCGGCAGTTCGAGGGGGCCAGGAAGGTCCGGGAGTGGGTGTCCACGGGCCGGCTGCAGTACTCCTCCAACAAGACCGTGGGACAGCGGTGGTGCCTGATGTCGCACGCCGCGGGCTTCCTCGACCCGCTCTACTCCCGGGGCATGTCCAACACCTTCGAGATCATCCACGCGCTCGCCCCGCGGCTGCTCGCCGCACTCGCGGACGACGACTTCGACGAGGAGCGCTTCCGCTACGTCGAGGAGCTCGAACAGGGCCTGCTCGACCACAACGACACCCTCGTCAACTGCTCGTTCATCTCCTTTTCCCACTTCCGGCTCTGGGACGCCGTCTTCCGTGTCTGGGGGAGCGGCAACACACCCGGCACGCTGCGGATCAACAACGCGCTGCGCAAGTACCGCGCCGACCGCGACGCGCGCGTCTTCGACGAGCTGGAGAAGGTGCCGCACGTCGGCCTCTGGTGGCCCGACAACGACGATTTCAAGGCCCTTCTGGACGGTACGGCGAGGGCCTGCGAGCAGTACGAGGCGAAGGAGATCGACGGGGACCGGGCGGCGGACATCATCATGGGACTCGTCAGGGGTTCCGAGGCGGTCCACCCGGGATTCGGCTGGAAGGACGAGAACCGGCGGTTCATGCACCCGGACCGCGGCCAGATCGTGGAGTTCCTGCAGTGGGCGGCCGGATCGCCGGTGCCGGCGCTGAGCACCATCGGCCGCGAGAGCCTCGGCGCCCTGCGCGCGGCCGGTGCCGGGTCGGCCCCCCTCCCCGCGGAGGGAGGCCGGTGAGCACCGTGGCCCCGGAGGGGGTGGCGAGCGTCCAGGAGGCGAACAAGGCCCTCGCCCGCCGCTGGTTCGACCAGGGCTGGAGTCGCGGGGAGCTGGACGTGGCGGACCTGATCTTCGCCCCGGAGTTCCGGCTGGGCGGCCGGCCGGTGGGCCCCGAGGGCCCCCGGGAGAGCGTCCGGCTGCGGCGCGCGGCGTTCGCCGGGCTCACCGTCGAGGTCGGGCTGCAGGTGGCCGAGGGCCCGTGGGTGGCGAGCTGGTACACGACCCGGGGCACGCACGTGGGGGAGTTCGCCGGCGTTCCGCCCACCGGGCGGGCGATCTCCTCGGAAGGAATCCAGCTGTGGCGGGTGGAGAACGGGCTCGTCGTCGAGGACCGGAATGTCTTCGACGTGCAGCGGGTCCTTTCCCAGCTGCGGGCGCAGGACCGGGACACCCCGGGCCCGGCGCCTTTCGCTACCGGTCCGCGTGAATGATCCTGTTCTCGTAGGCGAAGATGACGGCGTGCACGCGGTTGCGCAAATGGAGTTTCTCCATCGCGTTCCGGATGTGCGATTTCACGGTGCTCTGGCTGAGCTTCAGCTCCGCCGAGATCTCGGCATTGCTGAATCCCTGGGCCACGAGGTGGAAGACCTGGAGCTCCCGCTCGGTCAGCGTTTCCAGCGGGGAATCCCCGGACTCCTCCCGGGCCCGGGGGATCAGCAGGGAGCGGCCGGTGGCCGTGATGCGGACCGCGGCGGCGACCTCCTCGGACGTGCTCGCGCAGGACAGCACGCCGTGGACACCGGCCTGCAGCACGTGGTCCGCCGCCGCGTCCACGTCGTCGACCAGGACGAGCGCCTTGGCCGCGGGCAGCGGCGACCGGGTCCTGGACAGTGCGCCCACGATGTCCAGGGCCCGGCCCGCATGCTTGTGCGTGCTCACCACCACCACATCGGGTCGCAGCTCCCGGTACCGTTCGACGGCGCTCTCGCGGTCGTGCGCCGTACCGACCACCGTCAAATCGGGACAGTTGTCCAGAATGGTGCGCAGGCCGGCCAGCGAGATGGGGTGCGAGTCGACGACGAGGATGCTGAGGCGGGGCGCCACCGGCATGTTTCTCCCCCTGGGATCATGGTTACGCGGTGGCAGTATGGTTCCACAGCGGGATCGCATCCATACAGTGATCCGGACAGTACGGTCCGGTGGACCCCGGCCGGCCCTCCACGGGCCGCGGGTCCCCGGGGCCGGTGGCCGGGCCGGACGGGGACCAGGGGCGTGACGAACACCCGCTCCCGGACTGCTGGTCGGTCCGGGAGCGGGTGCTCGTCGCTTCCTGGTGTCGGGTGCCTGGTGCCGGGTGCCCGGCCGGAACGGGGCCGGGCACCGTCAGGTCCGTCGGGCGGCCGTCACCGTCCGCCGCGGCCGCCGCCGATCCGGGCGCGCAGCCACCGCTCCACGGGGCGCTCGTAGAACTGGTACAGCAGCGCACAGGCGGCCAGGGTGATCGCGAGGGCGAGGACCGCCCACCCCGCATTCGACCAGCTCGCCTTCACCGGGCGCATGTAGTACTCCATGACGCCGTTCTTGTCGAAAAGCGAGGAGGAAATCTCGAAGAGCACCGTGAAGTGCAGGAGGTAGAAGGCGTACGACCATTCTCCGAGTTTCACCATGGGCCGCGTGCCGAGCCACGAAGTGCCGCCCGAGATCTCCTTTCCGGCGACCGCCACGATCAGCAGGGCGAACAGCGGAGCGGTGACCTGGGGAAGGGCGTCGTAGACGACGAAGAGACGCCAGGTCTCCTCGCGCAGCAGCCACAGGACGACGTAGCCGGCGGCGACCAGGGCGGCGGCCGGCGCGACGCCGATCGGGGAACGCCAGCCCTTGCGCACGGCGGCCGCGGCGACCACGCCGAGCAGGAACTCCCAGACCCGGGCGACCGGCGAGAAGGTGCCGAGGAGCAGGCCGTTCACCCCGGTGAACTTCGGCCGCGCCTGGGGCGGGTAGGCGTCCCACAGCCAGATCCTCAGGCCCCAGCCCACCACCAGCAGCAGGACGGCCGCGACGCCGAGCCAGCGCAGCGACCGCCGCGCCAGGGGCCTGGCGACGAACGGGAAGAGCGCGTAGAAGAACGCCTCGCAGGCGAGGGACCAGGCCACCGGGTTCGCGCTGTCCAGGATGTGGCCGGGCACCCAGGCCTGGTACAGCAGGACGGCGGAGAGCGCGGTCACCTTCAGGGTGTCGGCGTGGTCCGGCCGGGCGTCGGGCAGCTGGAGCAGCAGCGGGACCAG
This sequence comes from Kitasatospora sp. NPDC088351, assembly GCF_040685575.1. Classification (NCBI taxonomy): domain Bacteria; kingdom Bacillati; phylum Actinomycetota; class Actinomycetes; order Kitasatosporales; family Streptomycetaceae; genus Kitasatospora; species Kitasatospora sp. NPDC088351. The sequence continues at coordinate 94,195 of NZ_JBFBIL010000017.1, forward strand.
CACGGCCACCAGCAGCACCGGCCAGATGCGGGCGAACCGGCGGCCGTAGAACGGGCCGACCCGGTCGCCGGCCGTCCACGTCCAGGTCAGGACGAAGCCGGAGAGGACGAAGAAGAACGTCACGCCGGAGGAGCCGAGGGACAGCAGCGGCTTGGCGTCCGGCAGCGGCAGCAGGGTGCCGACGTGCGACAGGAAGACGGCGAGGGCCGCGATCCAGCGCAGGCCGGTGAGGGAGTTCAGCCGGGCGGCCGGACCGGCGCCGGGGGCGGAGGGCGCGGGGAGCGGTGATTTCCGCTCTTGCGCGGAGGATCTCATGGAAACGACACCAGCCATTTCGACGGGGACGGGGCCGGGTGCGGCCGGCGGTCTTCTGAGGTCGGGAAATCGTGCGGCAGCATTGCACCACCGGCCGATGAAACCGGGGTTAAGCAGGTATAAATCGGTGCCGCGGGGCTTCTTCGGGTATTCCGTTCACTGGCCCGTCCGCCGGGGCCTAGGTTAATGTGTTCGAGCGTGTCCGGTCGAATTTTTCAGGAATTGGGGGAACAGCATGCGGCGATTTCCTTATGCCTCGGCCATGGTGACCGGGGCGTCGGGCGGGATCGGTGAGGGGTTCGCCAGGCTCCTGGCGCGGGAGGGCGTCGACCTCGTCCTCGTGGCGCGGCGGGGCGAACTCCTCGAACGGCTCGCGAGCGACCTGCGGGCCGCCCACGGGGTGACCGTGGAGGTGCTCCGGCTCGACCTCACCGACGAGAGTCAGCTCGCGCTCGCCGAGCAGCGGCTCACCGATCCCGAGCGGCCGGTGGAGCTGCTGGTGAACAACGCGGGGTCGAGCGGCTCGGGGTACTTCGCGGAGCTGCCGGCGGAGCGCGAGCTGCACACGGCGGTGCTCAACGCGGTCGTCCCGCTGAGGCTGTCCCATGCCTGCCTGCCGGGCATGATCGCCCGCGGCTCCGGCGGGATCGTGAACGTCTCCTCGCTGGTCGCCGTCCTGCCCAAGCCGCGCTCGGCGACGTACGCCGCCTCCAAGGCCTTCCTCTCCTCGCTGAGCGAGAGCCTGGCCATGGAGGTCGCCCGCCACGGCGTCCACATCACCACCGTGCACACCGGCCTGACCCGCTCCGGGTTCCACGAGGCGGCCGGGGTGTCGACCGACGCGCTGCCCGGCATCAAGTGGCTGACGGCCGATCAGGTCGCCCGGGCGGGCCTGGACGCGGTGGCGGCCGGGCGGACGTCCACGGTGCCGGGCCTGGCGTACCGCGTCCGGCTGCCCCTGATGCGGGCGATGCCGCGGTCCGTGGTCCGGGCCATCACGCGGCGCGTCCACGAGCGGCGGGCGGCATGACCGCGCGGCGCCGGATCTCCCCCCGGCACCGGGTCCGCAACAAGGCCGTGGTCCTCCTCCACCGGCTGGGGCTGCCCTTCGGGCCCATGTACCTGCTCACCGTCCCCGGCCGCCGGAGCGGCCTGCCGCGGACCAACCCGGTCGCCCCGGTGGTGGTCGACGGCGTTCGCCACCTTCTCCAGGCGTACCCGGAGTCCGACTGGGTCAGGAACGCCCGCGCGGCGGGCCACGGGACGCTGACCCGGGGCCGGCGCTCGCAGCGGGTGGACCTGGTCGAGCTGCCGGTGGCGGAGCGGGGCCGTGTGCTGCGGGAGTTCCCGCGGCAGGTCCCGCGGGGCGTGGGCGCGTTCGTGCGCAACGGGCTGGTCGAGTCCGGCTCCCCGGAGCACTTCGAGGCGGCCGCGGAGCGCTGCCCGGTGTTCCGCGTCACGCCCCGGACGTCCTGAGGCCGCGGCCCGCGGCGCACCCGCGGGCCGCGCACCCGCGGGCCGCGCACAGCACCGAGCGGCCGGCTCCCACACCTTCGTGGGAGCCGGCCGCTCGTGTCGGCCGCTCGTGCCGGCCGGGCGCACTGCCCGGAGCGCGGAACGCCCGGCCGCCGACGGCCGTTCCGCGTGCCGGGTCAGTGCGGCAGCGCCTTCTCGACGTCCGCCTCGGTCGGCAGCGGCGCACCGTGCACGTCGACGCCGGTGGTCAGGTAGCGCAGCTCGTCGGGACCGTCGTTGCGCAGCCAGCCGGCCATCCGCCGCAGGTCGTCGGGCATCGGGTAGACGAACCGGCACTCGGGGTCGCGCAGGCCCAGGTGGTCCAGCACGACCGGCGCCTCGACCACCGTCTTCAGCAGCTCGGCCCCGGCGTCGGCGGCGGTCCGCTCCCCGCGGTCGACCGCGTCGCAGATCCGCACCATCTCGTCGAACAGGGCCTTGTAGCCCGGGGACCCGGGAACGGGCAGCCCGGGGTACGCGGCCTTCTCCATCGCGCGGAGCACGCCGTCGTCGCCGGACTCCTCGAAGCGTTCGGTGAACCGGTCGAAGCGCAGATTGATCGGCACCTCGGCGGCGCACCAGACGCGGTACACGGCGTTCCACAGCGTGTGGTCCTGGAAGGAGACGAAGGAGCTGTTGACGAGCTCGTCGTTGTGCCGGATCAGGCCCTGCTGGAGTTCGTCGACGTAGCGGAAGCGCTCCTCGTCGAAGTCGTTGTCGGAGAGCGCCTCGAGGAGCCGCCAGGCGAGCGAGTTGATCACCTCACCGGTGTTGGTGAGACCGCGGGAGTACAGCGGGTCGAGGAAGCCGGCCGCGTGGGACATCAGGAACCAGCGGTGACCCACCGTCCGGGTCGAGGTGTACTGGATCCGGTCGGCCGACACCCACGGCCGCACCGTCCGCGCGTCCGCGAACAGGCGCTCCACCGCGGGGAAGCGTGCCGCGAAGGCGCGGAACTCCTCCTCCGGGGTCACGTCGCGGTTCCGCGGGTACTTCCGCTCGTCGAGCGTGAGCCCCACGCTGACCAGAGGGTTCTTCGAGCCGGGAGAGTTGTTGAACGGGATCGACCAGAACCAGCCGCGGTCGAAGAGGTGGTGCATGGTGCCCTCGACCCACGGGATCGGCGGCGCGTCCTCGGGCCCCACGCGCAGGCACTCGTCGGTCGGCCGGACCCCCAGCATGTGGGTGAACATCGAGCGGGAGTGGTGCTTGAGCGCCTCCGGCGGACGGCGCAGGTCCAGCTTCGCGGCGAGCGGCGAGCGGAAACCGCTGGCGTCCACCAGGCAGCGGCCCTCGTACCGCTCGCCGCCCCGGCCGACCACGGCGACGTGGTCCTCGGCGAGTTCCACGTCCTCGACGTGGAACGCCTGCCGGGCGTCGCAGCCGTAGCGGATGGCCGTGTGGAAGAGGTACGCGTCGGTGTCCTGACGGAACAGATGACCGGTCTGCAGGGCCTTGGACGGCGGGCTGAACTGCAGGAACTCGGCCGGGTCCGGCTCCTTGCCCTCCTCGTGCCGGATGAAGCCGAAGTGCCGCTTGGTGCCGGACGTCGGCGAGATGTCGTCGCGGATGCCGTCGGAGGAGGTGAGCGACTCCAGCTCGGGAACGCCGTAGCGCCGGGCGAGCAGCCGGAACACCTTGAGGGTGTAGAGCGTCGTCGACTCGCCGACGGCGAACCGCGGGTGGACGCCGCCGTCGAGGAGCAGGACGGAGACGCCCTGCTTGGCGAGGATGGCGCCGAGGGTCGAACCGGCGATGCCGGAACCCAGAATGATCACGTCGTGGCGCGGCGGCGCGGCGAGCCGCAGGCCGGCGCGGTTGCCGGAGGGTTGTCCGGGCATGGTGTCCTCCTGGTCGGACTGAGGCAGGTGGGCGGCGCCACAGGTGCGCCGGAGCGGAACGGGGTCGGCCGGGACAGCGCGAATGGCGCGCTGCCCCGGCCGGGGCCCGGCGGGCCGTTCGGCGGACGGACGTCCGGTGGTGGAAGGGCGCGGGCCCCGCCCCCGGGCCGGGTGGGTCAGCCGCGGGGCCGCGCGTCGGCCGGGGCGCCGTGCAGGCCGTGCCGGACGGCCTGCGGACCCTTCAGGTCGCCGCGGGCGCCGGGCGGCGGCATGAATCCGCGCATCTCGTTCTCGTTGGCGAGCTGCTGCATCTTCTCCCAGTCCGGCATGCCGCCGCCCGAGACGAGCTTCGACAGCCCGATGAAGAAGTTCTCCACCCCGCCGGGGGTCGCGATGACCAGCAACTGGCCGGGCTCGTCACCCACGTTGAGGAAGCGGTGCGGCACGGCGCGCGGGCCGAAGATCACGGTCCCCTCGCCGATCCGCTCGGTGACCCCGCCGACCTCGAACTCGTAGGTGCCCTTGTTGACGAAGAACGCCTCGTCGGCGGTCTCGTGGACGTGCAGCGGCGGACCGCTGCCCGGCTGGGTGGAGATCTGGTAGAAGCTGTACAGACCGCCGGTGTCCTCCTTGCGGAGCAGGAACCGGCCCTCCTCGCCGAACCAGCAGACGGGCTCGACCTCGTCCCGGTTGACGACTTTCCGTTCGGGCTTCGACAAGGTTCATTCCTTTCGGTCGGATCGTCCGGAGGCGGACGGCAGCCGTGGTGACAGGCAATCAGTGGTTGCAAAGAGGGTGATAAAGAGCGGGAAAACCCGGTGCTGGGGTGTGGCCGGGTGCCGGCCGGCCGGGGCGTCAGGCGAGTGACGTGCCGCCGTCCGCGACCAGGCAGCTGCCGGTGAGGTACGCGGCGCGCTCGGAGGCGAGGAACGCGACGACCTCGGCGATGTCCTCCGGGGTGCCGTTGCGCCGCAGCGCGGCCCGCTCGGCGGCCGCCCGGCGCTGCTCCTCGGGGATGAAGCGGGCGAGTTCGGTGAGCACGAGGTTCGGCTCCACCGCGTTGACCCGCACCCCGTGCGGGCCCACCTCCAGTGCCAGGGTGCGCACGGCGGCCTCCACGCCCGCCTTGGCCACGGTCAGCGGCAGGAACCGGGGTGCCGGCCGCTTGGCGAGCGCCGCCCCGACCGCCACCACCGAGCCGCCGCCCCGGGCGACCATGCCGGGGAGCACGGCCCGCGCGGTCAGGAACAGCGCCTTGAGCTGCTGGCTGACCACGTGCTCCAGGTCCTCCCAGGAGAGGTCCGCCGCGGGGGCGATGCGCGCCTCGTGGGCGCCCAGCCCGGCGGCGTTGAGCACCAGGACCTCGATCGGGCCGAGCGCGGTCGTGACGGCCCCGACCAGGGCGGTCACCCCGGCGGGGTCGGTGACGTCGCCCTGGACGGCCACCGCCTCACCGCCGTCCCGCCGGATCGCGGACACCAGGTCCTCGGCCCGGTCCGCGCTCTTGTGGTAGTTGACCGCGACCCGCGCCCCGCGGGCCGCCAGCAGCCGGGCGGTGGCCGCGCCGATGCCGCGGGAGGCACCGGTGACCAGGGCGACCCGGCCCGCGAACTCCGGGGTTCCGGGTGTCCGGCCGGCGGCCCCGGGGGCGGGTGCGTGCGGTTCGTGCTCCTCGTGTGCCGGATTCACCGGATCAGCTCCTCGGATCGGGAACGGGTCCTCGGTCCACCGAGGACGAAGGTCGGATCAGGGAAGGCGAAGTGCCCTCCAGGGAAGGGGAGTTCGGTTCAGGGGTCGGGTTCAGCCGAGCACCAGCCAGGTGCCGCCGAGCGCGATGCCGAACGCCAGGCCGGCGAAGACGGTGCGCAGCAGATTGGCGCGCGCCCACCGGGTGCGCAGGGCGTCCCAGCCGTCGGGGATCTCGCCGGCCGCGGCCCAGCCGTCGATCCGCCGGTTCATCCGCACGTTGCGCAGCTCCGACACCAGGGCGACCCCGGCCACCGAGGCCAGCGCCGCCGCGAAGGCGGCCTTCGCGGCGGCCCCCGGCGCCAGCACGGTGAGCCCGAGGCCGGCGGCCAGGGCCACCTTGTTGACGGTCGGCATCAGCGGGTCGAACCCCGGGTCCAGCAGCCGGTGCACGTCGGACCAGGTCTGCCGCGGCAGCCGCAGCAGCATCGGGACGATGGCGCGTTCCACCGCGAGCAGGGCGCCCGCGAGGATCCCCGTGCACAGGACCAGGACGACGGCCAGAATGGTGACCAGCATCGGGCCGGTTCACCCCGCCCCGTGGCCGAGCGGCTCGGCCGTCCGCAGCGGGGCCCGCTCCAGCCGGTCGTCCAGCATCAGCGAGTAGCTCTGGCCGCGCGCGACCGAGTCGAAGAACGCGTACATCGCCGCGTCGCGCAGCCGGCACAGCGGGCCGCTGTGGGCGAGCCCCAGCGCGCCGATGCGCCACGAGGTCGTCACCATGTCCGCCGCCCGCGCGCGACGGGCGGACTCGAACGCGCGCAGGGTGGCGGGCACGGCGTCCGGCTCGCACCGGCCCAGCAGGTCGGCGAGCACCACACCGCTCTCGATGGCCTGACCGGCGCCCTGGCTGAGGTTGAGCGTCATCGGATGGGCCGCGTCGCCGGTGAGCACCACCCGGCCCTTGCTCCACCCGCCGGCCGGCGGCCGGTCGTGGATCGGCACCGGCAGGATCGCCTCCTCGTCGGTCGAGGCGATGATCCGGCCGACCGGGTTTGGCCAGTTCCGGTACGCGGCCGCCAGCCCGGCCCCCCGCGAGAGGCGCAGGGTGTCGATCCCGGCGGTCGCGCGGTCGCTGGTGATGGCGTCCCAGTAGACCTCCTCCTCGTTCAGCCGGCAGTACAGGAAGCGCAGCCCGCCCTTGCCCCACATGTTGAAGAACGTGCCGGTGGGCACCAGCGACTCGCCCGGCAGCCGGGTGATGGCCTGGCAGGCCGTGTAGCCGGCGTACCGCGGCGGCGGCTCGAAGCCGTTGCGCAGCGTGGCGCGCACGGTGGAGCGGAGTCCGTCCGCGCCGATCAGCACGTCGCCGCGGGCCGTGGACCCGTCGTCGAAGTGGGCGGTGACGCCGTCGGCGTCCTCGGTAAAGCCGGTGAACCGGCGGCCGAGGTGGATCCGCTCCTCGCCGACCGCCTCGGTCAGCACCGTGTGCAGCGTGGACCGCCGCAGCGCGCAGGCCGGCGCGCCGATCCGCTCCGTCGGGCCGTCCAGCCGCCACCGGGCGAGTCGCCGGCCGGAGTCGGAACGGAACTCGTGGAAGCGCATGCGCACCGCGTCGGCGGCGACGGCCTCGTCCAGCCCGATCCGGCGCAGCGCCAGGAAGGCGTTGTGCCAGAGCATGAAGCCGCCGCCGGTCAGCAGCCGTCCCGGCGTGGGGCGAGCCTCGAACACCTCGCAGGCGATGCCCTGCCGCAGCAGCCCCGCCGCCGTGGTGAGCCCGCCGATGCCGGCCCCGATCACCAGGGCCTTTCGGATGGTCGCCATGGGCCGTGGTCCGCTCAGCCCTGCGACGGCACGCTGTCGAGGCGGGCCCGCAGGTCGAAGATCCGCCGCTCGATCTCGCCCTTGCTCCAGTACGGGAACATCGGGGCCGCGGTCTCGCGGTGGGTCGGGGCGTCCTCCCAGGTGCGGAACGCCTCCTCGCTCTCCCACTCGGCGAGCAGGATGTAACGGCCGGGCTGCTCGGCGTCGCGCAGCAACTCGTCGCGCAGGTGGCCGGGGGTGCCCTTGACCGCGGCGGTGACCTGCCGGTACGCCTCCTCGAAGGCCGCCTGGTCGTTCTCCTCGACCCGGGCGGAAACCATGATGCGAACGGTCACGACGGACCACCTTTCATCGGTGTGGTGCCCGGCACGTGCTCGACCACGTCGAGCACGTGCTTGCGGGCTGATTCACGGAACTGCTCCAGCCTGGCGCTGAGTTGCTCCCTCGCCGGGCCGTTCTGGAAGGCCTCCAGAGCGGCCCGGTCGGCCCAGTCGGCCATCACCAGGTAGGTGCGGGGGGTGCGCGGGTCCCGGGCCAGCGACTGGGCGACGGAGCCCGGCAGTAGCGCGGCGGCCCGTGCGGTCTCCAGCCAGGCGGCGCGGAACTCCTCCTCGCGGCCCTCCCGGACCGTCATCTCCAACACGGCGCGGATCACGGCGTGCGGTCTCCTTCGGGTCAGATGCCGCCGTCGACGTCGAGCGTGGCGCCGGTGACGTAGCGGGCGGCGTCGGAGACGAGGAACAGCACCGCGTCGGCGATCTCCGCCGGCCGGCCGAGCCGGCGCAGCGAGATCCGCTGCTCGTACGCGGCCCGCCCCTCGGCGCTGACCGCCTTCATCTGGTCCGTCTCGACCAGCCCGGAGGCGATGCAGTTGACGCGCACGCCCCGCGGACCCAGCTCCTTGGCCAGCGCCCGGGTCAGGCCCATCACCCCGGCCTTGGACGCCACGTAGTGGGCGGCGCCCGGCATGCCGTGGTGCGCCACGGCGGAGCTGATGTTGACGATCGAGGCGGTCTCCGCGAGGTGCGGCAGCGCCCCGCGGATGACGTGGTACGTGCCGGACAGGTTGGTGTCGAGGATGCGGTGCCACTCGTCGGGACCGAGGTCCGTCAGCGGCAGGTGGCTGATGACGCCCGCGTTGTTCACGACGGCGTCGATCGCCCCGTACCGCTCGTGCGCCTCGGCCGCCAGCCGGGCGGCGTGCTCGTGGTCGGCGACGTCGGCGCGCACCAGGGTCCCCCGGGCGCCCAGTTCCGCCAGTTCGGCGCGGAGCGACTCGACCTGCTCGCTCTCGTTGACGTAGCAGGCCGTCACCGCGGCGCCCTGGGCGGCCAGGGCGAGCACGGTGGCCCGCCCGATGCCCCGGGCGCCACCGGTCACCAGGGCGTGCCGGCCCTTGAGGCCGAAGCCGAGGGCGGCGGTCATCGGGCCACCGCCGTTCCGGCGCCGGCGCGGGCGGCGGCCTCCACGCGCTCCTTGATGAGCGCCAGCTGGACCTTGGAGTTCTCGTTGATGCGCGCGGTCATCGCGGCGTCGTCCACCGGGGCGTCCGGCTTCATGCGGAACTCCTGTACCCAGCGCAGCTCCACGCCGGCGCCGGTCTGCTCGTACGTCCAGTGGATGTTCATGAAGGCGAACGGGCCGGTCTCGACCCGGCGCGCCCGGACGCTGCGGTTCTCGCGGTCCATGACGCGTTCGGAGACCCAGCTCCAGACCTTGCCGTCGGGCTCCGGGTGGAGGGCGAGGCGGAACCGCACCGTGTTGCCGTGCCGCTCCAGGACGTCCGCGACGGCGTACTCGCTGAACAGGTCCGGCCAGCCGGCCACGTCGTTGGTGATGTCCCAGACCAGGTCGAACGGCGCGTCGATCACGATGCCGTTCTCGGTGCGCGCCGCGGCCAGCCGCAGCTGCTCGTTGACCAGGCCGCAGATGCCGGGGAGCTGGGTGAGGCCCTCGGCGTCCAGGCGGATGTCGTAGCGGTTCTCGACCTCGGTGAGGATGTTGATCAGACCCAGCGAGTCGATGCCCAGGTCGTCGATCGTCACGGCGGGGTCGTCCGTCTGCAGGCTCTCCAGCGGGACGCCGGTGCACTGTTCGACGATGGTCAGGAACGCGTCGTACTCAAGGGGTACTGCGGTCATCGGGGTGGGATCCTTTCGGCATCGCGGGGTGGTAGGTGGGGTGCGCCGTCACGGGGCGAGGGCCCGGACGACGAGGGCGGAGTTGAAACCGCCGTGGCCGCGGGCGACGACCAGGGCCGTGCGCAGCCGCGCCGGCCGGGGCTCCACCACGAGGTCGAGGCCGTACGCGGCGTCCGCGACGACGGCCGGCCCGGTCGGCGGGATCACCTGGTCGCGCAGGGCGAGCAGCGCGGTGACGACGTCGAGCGGCCCGCCGCCGGCGTACAGCCGGCCGTAGCGCGCCTTGGGCGCGGTCACCGGCACTCCGCGCGGCCCGAACACCTCGGCCAGGCAGGCGGCCTCGATCCGGTCGCGCTCGGGCGTGCCGTCGGCGTCGGCGAGGACGAGGTCGACGTCCTCCGGCCGGACCCGGGCGTCGGCGAGGGCGAGCAGCACGGCCCGGCGCAGTGCGACCGGGGTGCCGGCCTCCGGCGTGCCGGGGGCCGGGTCGAAGGTGGCCGCGTGACCGGCGATCTCGCCGTACGGGGCCTCGACACCGCGGGCGCGGGCGCCCTGCTCGTCCTCCAGGACCAGGATCGCCCCGCCCTCGCCGGCCACGTGACCGGGGGAGGCCGCGTCGAACGGCAGGTAGGCGCGCTCCGGGTCGGCGCCGGGGCTCAGCCCCCCGGACGTGGTCTGGCAGGTCAGCGCATAGGGGCTCAGCGGTGCCTCGGTGCCGCCGGTCAGGACGAGCCTGGCGTCGCCGTGCAGGAGCGCGCGGCGGGCCTGCGCGATGGCGTCCAGGCCGCCGGCCTGCTCGGCCACGGCGACCCCGCAGGGGCCCTTCATGCCGTGCCGGATGGACAGTTGGCCGGTGGTGGCGGCGTAGAACCAGGCGATCGACTGGTACGGCCCGACGTGCCGCGGTCCCTTCGACCACAGGGCCTCGATCTCGCGCTGGCCGAAGGCGTTGCCGCCGGAGGAGGAGGCGGTGATGACCCCGAGGTCGTACGGGGAGAACTCCTCCGGCCGCACCCCGGCGTCGGCCAGGGCCTCGTCGGCCGCCAGCAGCGCGAACTGGCTCCAGCGGTCGGTCTGCACCGCCAGCCGGGGGTCGACACCGGGCAGGTTGCCGTCCCCGAAGACCTCGCCGACGGTGCGCACGGGGAAGCCGGCCGCGTCGAAGTGCGTCACCGGGCCGAGGCCGTTGCGGCCCTCCAGCACGCCCTCCCAGAACTCCTTCGTCCCGAAGCCGTTCGGCGCCACCGCGGAGATGCCGGTGACCACCGCGCGGCGTGTGGTCGTCGCCGTGTCAGTCATGACGTGCCCCCTTCCCCGGCGCGGTGAGCACCATCGCCGTCTGGAACCCGCCGAATCCGCTGCCCACGCTGAGCACCGTGTCGGTCCGTTGCTCACGGGCCGTCAGAGGTACGTAATCGAGCCCGAGTTCGGGATCCGGGTGCGCGAGGTTGGCGGTGGGCGGGACGGTGTCCTTCTCGATGGCGAGGGCGCAGGCCGCGACCTCCAGGGCGCCGATCGCCCCCAGGGAGTGACCCACCATCGACTTGATCGAGCTCACCGGCACCCGGTACGCGTGCTCGCCGAGCGAGACCTTCAGCGCGGCCGTCTCGTGCCGGTCGTTCTGCCGGGTGCCGGAGCCGTGGGCGTTGACGTAGTCCACCGCGTCGGCCGGTACCCGGGCGCGGTCCAGTGCCACCCGGACCGCCTCGGCCAGTTCCTTGCCGTCCGGGCGCAGACCGGTCATGTGGAAGGCGTTGCTGCGCTGCGCGTAGCCCGCGACCTCGCAGTACACGCGCGCCCCGCGGCGTCGTGCGGACTCCTCGTCCTCCAGGACCAGGACGGCCGCGCCCTCGCCGAGCACGAAGCCGTCACGGTCGCGGTCGAAGGGCCGCGAGGCGTGCTCGGGGTCCTCGTTGTTGGGCGAGGTCGCCCTGATCGCGTCGAAGCAGGCGACGGTGATCGGCGAGATGGGCGCGTCGGTGGCCCCGGCCAGCACGACGTCCGCCGAGCCGTCCTCGATGAACTGCGCGCCCTGGGCCACCGAGTCGAGGCCCGAGGTGCAGCCCGTCGACAGCACCCGGACCGGGCCCTGCGCGCCGGCCGTCCACGCCACCTCGGCGGCGAGCGTGCCGGGCACCAGCGCCCCGTAGAGGTACGGGTACGGGTTCGACGCGTCCACGACCCAGCTGCTGCCTCGGTCGCTGACCCGGACGTACTGCTGCTCCAGCGTGATGGTGGCGCCCACGGCGCTGCCGATCGACACTCCGATGCGGTGCGGCGGCACCCCGTCGGTCCCGGCCCCGCTGTCCGCCAGCGCCTCCCGCGCGGCGACCACGGCGAACTGCGCCGCGCGGTCCATGCGCAGGACCTCCTCGGCGGTGAGCCCGGCGGCCGCGGCGTCGAAGTCGCACTCCGCGGCGATCCGGGAGCGGTAGGCCGAGGCGTCGAAGTGGGAGATGGCGCGGGTGGCCGTCCGGCCGTCGGTCAGCAGCTGCCAGAACGCCTTGGTCCCGACACCGCCCGGGGCCACCACGCCGATCCCGGTGACGACGGCCCTGCGCCGGGTCACGCCGGCTCCTGGCCCGGCAGGGGCTCGGTGTCGACGTGGCCGAGTTCCGGACGGGGCGCCAGCGGGCCCAGCTGGAAGACCATGAACGCCGGTTCCGTGCCGTGGTTCTCCAGCCGGTGACGGACGTTGATCTGCAGGTGCAGCGCCTCGCCCGCGGCGAGCGGGACCGGCTCCCCGTCGATCCTCGTCAGCAGCTCGCCGCTGACGAGGTACAGGAACTCCTCGGAGTACGGGTGGTAGTGCTCGGTGACGACCTCGCCGGGCAGCAGGGTGAGCACCCCCATGAAGCCCGCGGTGGCCTCTGCGGTGGCCGGGCTGAGCAGCGTCCGCAGATCGCCGCCCCGTCGCCGGTTGGACTCCACGTCCTTCGCCGCGATCCTGGTCATTCGTGCGCTGGCCACGCCAGCCTCCTCTCGTCATCCCGCACCCTCGGTGCGGGCCCCCCTACCGGTGACGCCTCGTCGCCGGGCCATTCGGGCACGATGGGTCTCAGCCCTGCGCGCGCCAGGTGTAGAACTCGTGGGCCATGGCGTCCTGAGGGCCGCGCCAGGTCTCCGGGTCGTACGCCGTGATGTGGGGCCTCAGCCGCTCGCTGACATCGACGAACAGTTCGTGGCCCTTCATTTCGGAGATGGGGCCGCGGACGTCGTCGTCGGATGCCATGTAGTGCAGGTAAAGATCGTGGAAGCGGAACAGCCTGCGTTCCGCCACGCCGATCAGATGGGGAAGTTCGCCGGCATCGGATTCGGCGAATATGCGTTTCACGTCGGCTTCGGCGGACGGCCTCATGCGAGCCACGATGAGAGTGCTGCGCATTCTGTTCCCTTCCGTTCCTGGGCCGGTCGCTCGGTGACCGGTGAAAACAGGATCACTCGGTGCGATAAAATTCGGATGAGGGCCCGCAAAAGCTCTCGCCGGAAAGTCGGAAGACCCTGGGGAGGCCGGGCGCCGGCCGCGGTCGCGGCGCCGGCCGACCGGCGGACCGCCTGCCCCCGGTCTCCCAGATTGCCCAGTCGGCGCGGTCGACCTCGCCCGCAGCACCTGCTTGAACCCGCCTTGACCTGCGCTTGTGCGCGCCGACACGGTGCTCTGGTAGGGGCGGTCCGGCCTAAAGTACGCCCCGCCTCGTCCTTTGGGCTGTAGGTGGTACCAACATCGCCTCGTTAGGGTCGGACACCTGCGCCGCCCGTTCCCAGCGTTCGTCGTTGCGCTGATGTGAGGTGCGTGCGGTATTCACCTAGGGGGAACACGTGGACAGTTTGACCGTATTCGACACAGGTGGAAGAGACACCGCGCCCGTGGACGGGCGCGTGCTCCGGGAGGTGTGCGGCCGTTATCCGACCGGCGTCGCCGTGATCACCTGCGAGGTGGCCGGCGGAGAGGAGCCGGTGGGGCTGACGGTGAATTCCTTCACCTCGGTCTCGCTCGACCCCGCCCTGGTGCTTTTCTGCGTGCACCGGGACTCGCGGGTCCTCTCGGTCGTCGAAAAGGTCGGCGCCTTCGCCGTCAACATCCTGGCGGCGGACCAGGCGGACTTGTGCCGGGCCTTCGCCCGCCGTGACACCGCGGACTTCGGCGGTCTGCGGCACGGCCCCGGCGTGACCGGCTCCCCGGTCCTGGCCGACGCGCTGGCCTTCCTCGACTGCCGGCTGCACGCGATGTTCCCCGGCGGGGACCACGTCATCGTGGTGGGCCGGGTCGTCCACCTCGGCCTGCTCCGCGAGGACCAGCCGCTGACCTTCTTCCGCAGCGCGCACCCGCGGCTGGAGGTGCTGGGATGACGGTCGTCATGGACAAGCAGCCGACCTACGGCCTGCCGGACATCACCCGCCGCGGGGTCGCCCTGTGCCTGCTCGGGCCGCTGGAGGTCGTCGTCGACTCCGTCGAAGTTCCGCTGCCCCAGCGGAAGTTGAGGCAGCTGCTGGCCACCCTGCTGATCCGGCCGAACGCTACGGTGTCCAACGAGGCGCTCATCCGCGAACTGTGGGGCGACCGCCCGCCGACCACCGCGCTCGCCGCGCTCCGCGTGTACGTCTCGCAGCTGCGCAAGTTCCTGATCCGGCACGACCTCGACGGCCGCTGGTGCACCCTGCGCACCCGGGCGCCCGGCTACCAGCTCCAGGTCAACGAGGGCATCCTCGACACCGTCTGCTTCGACCGGCTGTGCGCGCTGGCCGCGGAGTCGGCGGCGGCGGGGCACCACGAACTCGCGTCGAAGCAGTACCGGGAAGCCCTGGACCTCCGCCGGGGCCCGACGCTGGAGGGGCTGCGGGACAGCTCGGCCCTCTCCGGCACCGCCCTGCAGTACGACGAGGTGTGGATGAGCGCGCTCAAGCGGCGGATCGACCTGGACCTGCAGCTCGGCCGCCACCTGGAACTGATCGGCGAGCTCAGCCGGCTGGTGGCGGAGAACCCGCTGAGCGAGGGGTTCTGCGCCCGGCTCATGACGGTGCTCCACCGCAGCGGCCGCAGCGGTGACGCCCTGGCCTCCTACCGCTGCACCCGGGCCCACCTCATCGAGGAGCTCGGCATCGAACCGGGGCTGGAGCTGCGCATGGCCCACCAGGCCGTGCTCGCCGACGACGAGATGCTCCCCGTGCCGATGAGGGCGTCCGCCTAGTCGGGAACAGTGTCCGGTCACGGGAAAAGCCGGGCTTTATCCGAGCTTTTCCGTGACCGGACACGATGTTTGCATGCGTTGGTCCTTGAGGAATCTGCTGCGTCTTTGCGGGAATGCCGTCATCACCTACGGCCAGTGCCAGATCGCCGTTTCCGTCCCACAGCTGGAGGAGCCGGCCCCGGGGCATCCCGAGCGCACGCTCCGGGGCCGGCCGCTGACGGAGACGGAGAAGGCCCTCGACCGTCAGCTGGACGGCGTCGCGGAGCGGGTCGGGCCGGGCCTGGGACTGTTCTGAGCGACTACGAGCAGGACGAAGGCGGCCACCGCGGTGATGGTGCGCGTCCGGTTGAACAGGTCCCAGCGGTGCAGGATCTCGGCGTAGTCGGCCGGCGGCGAGGTGACCGCCCAGACCTTGATCCGGGCGTTGATCGGGACGTTGCCGAACCGGGTGACCAGGAAGGAGATCCCGGTCAGTGCCGTCGCGCCGGCCGCCAGTAACCGGTCGCGGCCGCGCGTCTGCAGGGCCAGGGCCAGCGACCCGAGGGACGCGACCCCCATCGCGGTCAGCATCACCGGGGAGTTCATCTTCATGAGTTCGGCGTGGAACGACAGACGCATGTCCAGCGGCACTTCCCAGAAGGTCGGCCCCAGATTGACCGCACCGTAGCCGAACGCGCCGGCGAGCAGTCCGGTGGCGGTGACCGCCACGGCTTTCGTTGTGCGAACGCGCATCGTTCTTTCCCTCATCGAGTGATCGGGTTCTTGCTGCCGCCAGCAGCGTAGACCGGCCGGGCACGGGTCCCGGCAGCACGATCCGCCCCGGCGGCACCCGGCGCGCGGGCGGTGGCCGCGGATCGTGGCAACTGAATCACCGTCGGATTATCGCTACTGATGGCCGCCTGAGGAGCTTGGCAGGTCGCTGCCCGACCATCGGTGAACCTCCGGGCGAGCACGCCCATCGACTGGGGTGACAGGGGCACCGCACGGTGCACGACCGGTTCGTTACGGTGGACGCGTCGTCACGGCGCGGCCGCCGCCGCGACACGCCCCGTCCTCAGGAGGCCCAGCCGGTGTCAGAGTTCGAGCTCCAGACGGACACCGAGGAGACGTCGGGACTCGCGGCGGCCGTCCGGGACGCCCGGGACGCCAGTGCTTTCCTGTACGCGGGCCTTCCGGTGGCGCTGGTCTGCTTCCTCGGCTGTTTCGCCGTGCCGGCCGCGCTGTTCTTCACCCTGTTCGTGATCGGTGCGCCCGCCTGGCCGGAGGTGGTGCGGGCCCTGCGCCGGCTGGCGGGTCACGAACGGATGCGCGCCGGGGCCTTCCTGGGTGCCGCGGTTCCGGAGCAGTACCTGCCGCTGGACGGCTCGCTGCCGGACCGGTTCCGGCTGGCGATGACCGATCCCGGCACCTGGCGCGACGCCCGCTGGCTGCCCGTGCAGACCGTGGGCGTGATCGTACTGAGCCTGCTGACCCTGGTGCTGTGGCCGGTCGGCCTGCTGGTCGACGGCGTGCGGCTGGGCCTGGCCGTCGGGGCGGCGGGGCGGCGGGGTGTCCCGTCGCGGGCCGAACCGGTGGTGCTCAACCTGCACGTGTTCCTGGCTGAGCGTCAGGCAAGCTGGACGGCGAGGCTGTTGTGCCCCTCCGAGTCGGCCCGGCTGGCCGGGCGGGTGGCCGAGCTGTCGGAGAGCCGGGCCGGTGCCGTCGAGGCGCACAGCGCCGAACTGCGGCGCATCGAGCGGGATCTGCACGACGGCGTTCAGGCGCAGCTGGTCGCCCTGTCGCTGCGGATCGGGCTGGCCAGGCAGCAGTTGGCGAAGGACCCGGAGGCGGCCAGGGCGCGGCTGGACGAGGCGCAGGAGGGCGTCGAGCGGGTCCTGGCCGATCTGCGGCAGGTCGTCCGGACGGTCTATCCGCCGGTACTGACGGACCGTGGACTCGCCGGAGCCGTCCGGGCGCTGGCCGCCGCTTCACCGATTCCGGTGGAACTCCGGATCAGCGCCATGGAGAACGGCCACCGGCTGCCGGCGTCGGTGGAGGCGGCGGCCTACTTCGTGATCGCCGAGGGGCTGACCAACATCCGCAAGCACAGCCGGGCGACCAGGTCCTCGATACGCTTCCACCGCGGCGGCGGACAGTTGACCATCACGGTGACCGACGACGGTCGCGGAGGCGCCGACGAACACGGCGGCTCCGGCCTGGTCGGCATCCGCCGCAGGGTGGCCGCGCTCGACGGCACGGCGACCCTCACCAGCCCTGTCGGGGGGCCCACGGAGCTGAAGGTGGAGCTGCCATGCGGATCGTGATCGCGGAGGACAACGCCCTGCTGCGGGAGGGGATGGTCCTGCTGCTGAGCAGCAACGGCCACGAGGTGCCCGCGGCGGTCGGCGCGGGCCCGGAGATCCTGCCCGCGCTGCGCGGGCACCGGCCCGATCTGGCCGTCCTCGACGTCCGGCTGCCGCCGTCGTTCCGCGACGAGGGGCTGCGCGCGGCGATCGCCGCTCGGCGCGAACTGCCGGACCTGCCGGTCCTGGTGCTGTCCCAGTACGTCGAGGAGACCTACGCGGCCGAGCTGCTGGCCCATGGCGCCAACGGGGTGGGGTACCTGCTCAAGGACCGGGTGGGGCGGGTGGAGCAGTTCCTGGAGGCGGTGGCGACGGTCGCCGCCGGCGGCACCGTGCTCGACCCGGAGGTGGTCACCCAGTTGCTCAGCCGACAGGTCGCGGCCCGGCCGCTGCGCAGTCTGAGCCCGCGCGAGCACGAGGTACTGGGGCTGATGGCGCAGGGCAAGGCCAACAGCGCGATCTCGGAGCAACTGGTGATCACCGAGCGGGCGGTGAGCAAGCACATCCGGAGCATCTTCGACAAGCTCGAACTGCCGCCGGAGGGCGGCAGCGTGCACCGCCGGGTACTCGCCGTACTGACCTTCCTGGGGCGCGACGTCCAGGAGTCGTAGCGGCCCGGAACACGGCGGAACCGGGTGCCAGGGGCGGTCGGCCGCTTCGTGGGCGGTGGTTCCGCCCACGACAGCCTCCCGCTCGTGGGTGGCGGGACGTCAGCCCGCCATGTCACCGACGCTGGTGCGGGCGGACGGGACGGCCTCGGCCGCGGTCGGGACGTCAGTTCTCACCGTTGCTCGCCTTTCGCCGGCGGGCGATGCCCCAGACCAGGGCGATCGCGTCCAGGGCGAACCCGGCGACCATGACGGTGGTGTGGGTGCTGCCCGTCACCCCGTGGGAGACCACGGAGGTCAGCACGGCACCGGTGAGGAAGACCACCAGCGGAAGGACCACCCAGCCCGATCCGGGCTTTCCGGTTGAACCGGCCATGAGAAGACTCCTCGAAACCTCTGGAAGACGCGGCCGCGACCGCGCCGCCGTACGTCTCGAGTCTGGCCGACCGCAGCGGTCCGGAAAGTACACCGCACACCCGAAGGGGGGTGTTGCCTGCACTACTCTTCCGGGTTCCGGGCGGAGCCGGCCCGACCCGGCCGAGCGTCCGGCCGGTGCCGCTCCGCCCCGGCTTGAAGGGTTTCCGGTCCCGGCAGGCCGATGGACTGGTACTCGGTGTAGGCGCCCAGGCCCACCGGGCCGTACTCGCGGCCGAGGCCACTGGCCTTGAACCCGCCGAACGGGGCGCGCATGTCCCTGGGGGCGCCGTTGACGGTGAAGGTGCCGGTGCGGACGCGGCGGGCGACGTCGAGCCCGTGGTCGGGGTCGGCGGTCCACACGCCGCCGGCCAGTCCGTAGGCGGAGTCGTTCGCGAGGGCGACGGCCTCGTCCTCGGTGTCGAACGCGATCACCGACAGGACCGGGCCGGAGATCTCCTCCCGGGCGATCCTCATGCTGCTGGTGACGTCGGCGAAGAGGGTGGGGCGTACGTAGAAGCCCTTCTCCAGACCGGGGTCGTCCGGTGCGCCGGGGCCGCCGAGGACCGGGCGGGCGCCCTCGGCGACGCGGACGGCGACACGGACGGCACCGGCGCGACCTCGACGGCGCGCGCCTTCGCGGACGCCTACGCCGCCTCTCTCACCGCCCGCCCGGTGCTGTGCGAACTCGCGAGCGTGCTGGCCGGCGTGCTGGAACGCACGGTGTCCGTGGAGACGGTGCGCGACTACAAGCGGCGGGCGCTCGCGAACAACGACCGCCTCGCCGGCATCGTCCACACCCGCCTGCCCGGGCTCGACCCGTCGGCGGCGAAGGAACTGGCCTCGGCGACGATCGTCCTGATCGCCGGCCTGTGGCCGCTCGCCCACCCCGGCCCGACCGTCGTGGCCGCGGTGGAGGACCCGGCCCTGCTCGCCGCCCACGTCGACTTCACCGCCCGCTACAGCCGCATGATCGAACTGCTGGCGGCCTCGCTGTCGGCCTGAGCCGCACGAGACGGGGTGCCCGGCGGCGTGCGGCAGGAAGGTGCCGAGCCGCTCCAGGCCGCCCTCCCGGCCGACCGGAGACCCGTCCGCGTCATCGGCCGAACGCCCGAACCGCCCGATGGGCTTCTTGTGATGCTCGATCGATTGCTGACAGGATCTCAATTCGACCTGCCGCACCAGGGTATGTTGACGAAGCGGCCTCAGGGCGGCATGCGGAGGAGGCGGAATGGCACGGGTGAACCTGCGGGCCGCGTTCATGAGCGGCCTCTCGTCCACCGTCACGGCACAACAGGTCTTCACCAACCGGGTCGACGAGGTGGCCGCCTTCACCAGGTCGCTGGAGGGGCTCCGCCGGATCCTGGACGAGGCCGAGGTCTCGCCGGTCGTGGACCGGGCGCAGGGGCGCCGCAACGTCCTGACGCTCTACGGGGTGGGCGGCATAGGCAAGACGACGCTCTCCCACGAGCTGGAGCGCCGGCTGCTCGCCGACGCGGCGGCCGAGGAACGCGACGATGTCGTGGCCGTGCGCGTCGACGTCTCCGAGGACGGCGCCTGCGACATCGAGAGCCTGCTGCTGCGCCTGCGGGCCGGGCTGGGGCAACTGGGCAGCCGGTGGCCGGCCTTCGACCTGGCACTGGCCTCCTACTGGGCCCGCGCCCATCCGGGGGAGACGCTCCAGGACTTCCTGGACTCCTCCCCGGTGCTGCGGCGCGCCTCCCGGAGCATCGGCCTGGGTGACCAGATCGCGGAGGCCGTGCGACAGGTCGACCCCGCCGGGCTCGGCGGCCTCACAGGGCTGGCGCACCGGGCGGCCCTGGCCACCTACCGCGCCGTCCGGGACCGCGTGCGCGAAGGACGCCTGCTCTCCGACTGCGAGCTGTTCGCCGAACTGGTCGAGGCCGACGCCGACTACGAGACGCTCTCGTACTTCCCCTACCTCCTGGCCTGGGACCTGGAACACCAGACCCGCCGGGGCCGGCCCGCCCGGCGGCCCACGGTGTGCGTGTTCCTCGACACGTTCGAGGTGGTCAACGGCCGGGCCGACCGCACGGTGGAGCGCCTGATCCAGCGGTGCGTCTACCTGATGCCCAACGTGCTCTTCGTGATCACCGGCCGCAACCGCGTCGACTGGGCCGATGAGGGGGTGGGCGGGGAACTGGACTTCACGGGGCCGCAGTGCTGGCCGCACCTTCACTTCAGCAACAACACGGCCGAGCCCCGGCAGCACCTCGTCGGCTACCTCTCGGACTCCGACGCCGACAGTTACCTCAGCGAGGCGCTCACCCAGGACGGCGAGCCCGTGATGCCGGCGGCCGTCCGTGAGCGCATCATCGCCGGCGGCCAGGGCCTGCCGCTGTACCTGGACCTGTCGGTGTCCCACTTCGCCGCGCTGCTCGCCCGCGGTGGGCAGCCGTCGGTCGCGGACTTCGGCGGCTCGTTCACCGCCGTGGCCACCCGGTCGATCCGGGACCTGCCCCGGGACGAACGCGACCTGGTCCGTACCGCGGCGCTCACCGACCGGGTCGGCGCCGAACTGCTGCGGGCCGGACAGCCCGGTGTCTCCGACGGGAGCGTGGCCCGGTTCCTGCGCCGGCCGTTCCTGACGCACGACGACGCCTACGCCCTGCCGTACGCCCTGCACGCGGCGCTGCGCCGTGCCATCGGCGAAGCCGACCGGACGCTCCGGGACGGCTGGTCCGACCGCGACCGCAGGGAGGTCGCCGCCCGGTTGCTGACCTGGCTGGGCGAGCGCCTCGGGCCGTCCGGCGGCCGGGTCGCCGTCGCCCAGGCCCTCGAATCCGGGCTCAAGCTCTCGGCGGCGCACGGGGTCTTCGAGGACTGGATGGCGCGGGCCACGCAACGCCTCGTCGAGGCCGGGCAGTGGTCGGAGCTGGGCGCCGGGCTCACCCCCGGTGTCTCCGGGGCGCCGGAGTACCGCGCCGTCCTCGCCGCGATACGGGGAGTCCAGCTGCGCCGTACGGGCCGCGCCGCGGAGGCGGTCGAACTGCTCGGCGGCGCGGGGGAGGGCGTGCCGCCCGGCAGCCCGACGGCGCAGCTGGTACGCATCCACCTCGCCCATGCCCTGCGCAACCACGGCGACTACACGGAAGCGGCGGAGATCTACCGCGCGCTGGTGGGCGGCGAGTTCGACACCGCGGCCCGGTACTGGCTCTGCGACTTCGACTACCTCAACGGGCGCTTCGCCGCCGCCCTCGGGTCCCTGCGGGAGCAGCGCAGCCGGGGGCCGGAGGACGAGGGCGAACGGCTCCGGCTGGTCGGGCACATCTGGCGGGTGAACGCCCGCTTCGACGAGGCGACCGCCGCCTACACCGAGGCGGTCGGCCTGGCCCGGCGCGAGGGCCTGGCCGCCGCGGAGGCGAAGGCGCTGGCCAACCTGGCGCAGACGGTCTGCTGGTCCGGCGACACGGCCACCGTGTCGGACGCGGCGCTCCGGGCGCGGGACCTGCTCGACCTCGTGCCCAATCCCGTCGAGCTGGTCAAGATCCGCTCCGCGGAAGCGGTCGCGTACGCGGTGGCCGGTGATGCCGGGGCCGCCATGGACGCGGTCGGGGGCACCCGGCGGCTGGCGGACGGCATCGGCTACCGGGGCGGCCACAATCTGGCGGACGTGGCCGAGATCCTGCTCGGTGTGCTCGGCGGCGACCACGACGGGGCCCGCCGCACGCGGGCCGAGCTCGACGCGCGCACCCGCAGGTCGGGGGGCAACACCTACTGGGTGCCGATCGTGACCAGTTGGATCGACGGCGTGCCGAAAGCCGTCGAGCACGGTCCCGGTGTCGAGTGGGTCGACGGTCCGGCCGTGTCGTTGGGCCGCTGGGCCGAGGTGGTCACGCGACGATGAGGCGTCAGGGCCTCGGAACACGGGGCCGGGCCGGACGAGGGGAGCAGATTTCATGACCGACCCGGTAGGCGCCGGCCAGGTACGTGGCCCGGCACGCGTCGGCCCGGTACGCGTCGGCCTGGTCGGGGTCGGCATCATCGCGGCGACTCATCTCGCCGTCCTGGCCGAACGGGACGACGTGGTACTGGAGTTCACGGTCGACCCCCGGCCGGTGGGGCCGGTCGCGTTCCGCGGCGCCGCGCCGCCCCACCACAGCAGCCTCGCCGAGGCGCTCGACGCGCACCGGCCGGATCTGGTGGTCCTCGCCACCCCTACGCAGACGCACACGGAGCTGGCGGCGCTGGCCCTGGTCCGCTCCACGGCCAGGGTGCTGGTGGAGAAGCCCCTCGTCCACGATCTCGGCTCACTCACCCGGCTGCGGGCGCTGGACGGGAAGGCCGACGTGCGGGGCCGGCTCTTCACCGCCCACCACTTCGCCTTCTCTCCCGAGGTGGAGTGGGCGGCGGAACTGATCGCCGCGCACCCCGGCTGGGGGCCGGTCACGGCCATCACCTCGGCGTTCTACGACCCCTATGTGCTCCGGGGGCCCGAGGCCTTCGCCTCGTACGTCTCCAGCTGGACGGACTCCGGGGTGAACCAGCTCAGCATGCTCACCCGTTTCGTCGACCTCACCGAGCTCACCGCCGTCCGGCAGACGGACGGTGGCGCGAGCGCATGGTGCACCATCGGGTTCCGCTCCCAGGGCGAGCCGGGTACGGCCCGGCTGCGCAGCAGCTGGCTGACCGGCTCCAGCAGCAAGGAGAGCAGCCTCGTCCTCGGCCGGTCGGGCGTGGAGGTCTGGATCGACCACACCGCCATGACCGGATTCGCCGCCCGGGACGGTGAGTTGCTCGCCGCCTTCGGCAACGACGGCCGGACCCCGCGGAAGGTCGCCCACTACCGCCCCCTCTACGCGAGCCTGCTCTCCGGCCGGCCCGACCCGGTGCTCGGCTTCGACGCCGCCGCGGCCATCACCGGGATCCATCACGCGGTGCCCGCCGTACGGTAGCTCCCGGGTCCGCCGGTCACGCGGACCCGGTCCCGGCCGGGATCGTCCCGCCCCGCCGGCCGCAGCGACGACCTTCCGGGCCCGACCGGGTGGTGGGGCCGGCACCACCCACCGGGCCGGGGGATAGCCCCCTGCCGCTTCGGGGTGGTGGCGTCATGGCCGCCGCGGCCTGCCGGTCCGTACGTTTCATGGGGTCAGCGCAGGTCACTGCGGGGGACGACGACCGGCCGGAGACGCGATGCCACACGCCAGCACGACCCTTGACGCCAGCGCCGAACCCCGTGCGGCCAGCGACTTCGCGCCCCTCCTGAGGGCGGTCAGGGACCAGGGGCTGCTCGACCGCCGCATCGGCTGGTACGCGGCCGGAGCCACCCTGAACCTCGTGGCCCTGTCCGGCACGGTCGCGGCCATGGTGCTCGCCGGGGACACCTGGTGGACCGTGCTGTTCGCGCTGCCGCTGGCCGTCCTCTGGGCCCGCACCGCCTTCTTCGGGCACGACGCGGGCCACGCCCAGATCACCCGCGGCAGGCGGGCCGGGCGAGTCGTCGGGCTCCTGCACAGCAACCTCCTCCTCGGGATGAGCTACGCCTGGTGGAACGACAAGCACAACCGCCACCACGCGAACCCCAACCATGTCGACAAGGACCCGGACGTCGGCGTCGGCGCCCTCGTCTGGACCCAGCGGCAGGCCGAGCAGCGCGCGGGCCTGGCCCGCTGGCTCACCCGCAACCAGGCCTGGCTGTTCCTCCCGATGCTGCTGCTGGAAGGCATCGCGCTGAAGGTGTCCGGATTCCAGGACCTCAAGCGCCAGCCGCCGCGCGAACGCACCGTCGAGGCGCTGCTCCTGGTGGCCCACCTCGTGGGCTACGCGACCGTGCTGCTGACCGTGTTCTCCCCGGGCCGGGCCCTGGTCTTCGCCCTGCTGCACCATGCCCTGTTCGGGCTCCACCTCGGCCTCACCTTCGCCCCGAACCACAAGGGCATGGAGATGCCCGACCCGGACGGCGAAGGCTGGGGCCACCTGCGCCGGCAGGTGCTCACCTCACGCAATGTGCGCGGCGGGTTCGTCACCGACTGGGCGCTCGGCGGCCTCAACTACCAGATCGAGCACCACCTGTTCCCCAGCATGCCGCGGCCTCACCTGCGGCTCGCCCAGCCGCTGGTCCGCGCCCACTGCGCGGCGGTCGGGATCCCGTACACCGAGACGTCGCTGCTCGACTCCTACCGCCAGGCGCTGCGCCACATGCACGAGGTCGGTGCGCCGCTGCGGGCGCCGCGGTAGCGGGCCGGGCCGGCGACGGGGAGGAACCACCCCGGGACCGCCACCGCGGACCGCTACTCGGCCTCCGCCGAGCCGGTGAGACGCAGTTTGCGCTGGGCGCGCTGGTAGAAGGTGGTCCCGCCGAGACGGATCACCCGTGCGGCGGCGGGCCGCATGACGACGTCGATGACGTCGCCTGGCCGGGCGGCTCCCACGAGCAGGCCGTCCGCCTCGATGCCGAGCTCTCCGCTGGTGGGCAGGACTTCGAGGGCGAGCTTCTCCCCGGCGGAGAGGAACAGCGCCCGGTTGAAGGCGGAGTGCGGGGCGACCGGGATCACGAGCATGCCCTCCGCGCTCGGGGAGACGAGCGGACCTCCGGCGGAGAAGCTGTAGGCCGTCGAGCCGGTCGGTGTCGCCGCGATCACCGCGTCCGCGAGGTAGCGGACGAAGGAGTGCCCGTCCACGCGCAGCGAGACGGCGGCCGAGGGGTGTCCCGGCCTGCGGACCAGCACGATGTCGTTGAAGGCCACGGCCTCCCGCCCGGCGACGACGGCGCTCACCGCGGAGCGGGGCTCGGTGGTGAAGCGGTGCTCGTCGATGGCCGACAGAGCCGACGGAAGCCCGGGGACGTCGATCTCGGCCAGGAACCCCAGACGCCCGAGATTGACGCCCAGAACCGGGGCGTGCCCGGCTGCCGCCAGCCGCATCGCCCGCAGCATCGTGCCGTCCCCGCCCAGGCCGACGATGAGGTCCGCCCGGCGCGACAGATCCTCGGGAGTGACCGCGACCGCCTGATCGGTCGTGCGCCCCATGTCCTGCGCGCAACCGAGGACGATGGCGCCACGGGCGTGCGCCCAGGTGGCGATCGCCTTGATCGCACACTCGCAGTCACGTTGCGGATGCAGGACAAGCCCGACAGTGCTGACGGCTCGCATGGACCGGCTCCTCGGGTGTCGACCCAGTGGACGGCTCTTCCCCTTCGTGATTTCAGTGACGCACGCGGCAACGGCCCGGACAACCCGGCGAGCGCGCAAGCCGCACCGGAGGCGTTCGGCGGGTGGGTCGGCGGGTGATTCAGCGTGTGAGCGGTGGGGAACGCGCCGGGTGCGGGAGCCGGACGCCACCGTGGGAGAGGCAATGTCGTCATGGACATCGAATCGCTTGTACGTACCCGCCGCGCCTTGCACGCGGTCGCGGAGCTGGTCCTGGCCGGCCCGCAGTTCCGGACCAGTGGCACGATCAGGCTGCGCGCCTCCCTCGGAGGCTTCGCCACCCGGGCCGAGCCGAACGTGCAGGTCGTCGGTGCGGATCTGGTGGCGTCCGGACAGCGCCTCTTCCTGGAGCGGACCACCTGCGCGGCGCTGGCGGCCGCGATCGGGGTCACGGCCGGTGCGCCCGCCGGGCTCTACCAGGGCGGATCCGGGGTCGGCCCCGAGGACGTGATCGAAGCCGATCCGCAGCCGGCGCACCGGATCGCGCACGGTTTCGCGGTCGGCGACGCCGCACTGCGCCGGATGTTTCCCGGGGCGGATCCGGTGATCTGGCCCGAGCACTTCGACATCGGCGTGACCGTGGCCGCGGTCGACTACGGAGTCTCCCCGGGCGACGACTTCCAGGCGGAGCCGTACGCCTACGTCGGCCCGCGCACCCGGCAGCAGGGGACGTACTGGAACGCGCCGTTCGGCGCGGTGGCCACGGTCCGCGAGCTCGGCGGCGTGGACGGCGTGCTGGCCTTCCTCGAACAGGGCCGTCAGCTGGTCGCCTGATCATCGCTGGCGGCCGTAGCTGCGGCCGTCGATGAGGTCGTCGATGAGGCCGTCGATGAGGCCGAACGGCACCGCCCGGAGCGCCGTCTCGTTCACTGTCCTGTCGCCCGGGGGCTTGTTGAGCGGTCCGGTGCGGGCCTGGCCGGGTGGTGTCGGTTGCGAGGCTGCGACGGCTCGACGGGGCGGGAGCAGGGGTCCTTCCCCCTCCGGGTCTTCGGGGGCTGCCCGCCGGGGTGAGCGCGTTTGGTGCGGCGGGCTCCGGTTCGGTGGTGGTGCGCGCCGGGGGAGCGTTCAGTCGGCTGTAGCCATGGGTAGTGGAGTGGCTACCAAGGGTCATGGCTGATGGTGGCGGGGTGCGGCGTCGGGCACCCGGCCGTGTTGGAGCAGCTTGACCCGCCGTCACGGCGTAGGCGTGGCAGTAGGGAGTGGCGGTGGTGCCGGAGCAGGATCGGCCGGGCGGACAAGCCGGTGCCGGACAGGGTGAGCCGAAGCGGGCCGCCGGCCCGGCCGGGCGCTCCGCGGCGGAGGTGGAGGCGCCCGTGCGGGACGGCGGCGGGGGCGGGCTGGGGCCGCCGCGGCCGCCGGTCGGGGCGGAGGCCGTCCCGGATTCCGGCCCGGTCCTTCCCGGCGACGCCCCGTGGCTGGACCGGATGCTTCCGCTGCTGCGCACGCCGATGGCCGAGCGGCCGGCCCCTGACGACGGTCCGCTCGACAGGGGGAAGCCCGGACCGGAGAGTGCGGCGTGTGTCCTGGACCTCGCGCTGCGGGTCGGGGAGCTCCTGCTCGCCAGTGGCGAGGCGGCCGAGGACGTCGAGGCGGCGATGCTCGGGATCGCCCGCGCCTACCGGGTGTACCCCTGTGAGCCGCAGGTCACCTTCACCCTGGTGTCGATCTCCTACCAGCCGACGTCCGCGGAGTCCCCGCTGATGGTGGAGCGGACGGTGCGCCGTCGCGTCAGTGACTACGCGCGGCTCGCGGCCGTGTTCCGGCTCGTGTCCGACATCACGGCGGGCGGAGTCGACGTCGACGACGCCGGCCGGCGGCTGGCCTGGGTCCGTCAGGGCCGGCCCTACCCGGTCTGGCTCCTCGTCCTCGCCTCCGGTCTGCTGGCGGGGGCCGCCACGGTGTTGGTCGGCGGGAAGGCGGACGGCCGGGCCTGGCTGGTCTTCGCGAGCGCCTTCGTCGCCGCCGTCGCGGGGGATCGGCTGGCGGCGCTGGTCGCCCACCACGACCTGCCGGAGTTCTACCAGTTCGTGGTCGCCGCGATGCCCGCCGCGCTGATCGGCATCCTGCTGTCGTTCAACGACCTGCACCTGCGGGGTTCGGTCGTGATCACCGGCGGGCTGTTCGCCTTTCTGCCGGGCCGCTTCATGGTCGCGGCGGCGCAGGACGGGCTGACGGGTTTCTACCTCACGGCCGCCGCGCGGCTGCTCGAGGTGCTGTACCTGGTGGCCGGGATGGTGATCGGCGTCATGCTGGTGCTCTACGTCGGCGTCAGCAGCAACGCCGACCTGAGGAACTGCGAGAGCCCCGACGGGGTGGCCAACCCCCCGCTCCAGCTCGTGGCCGCGATGCTGGTGGCCCTGGCCTTCGCGGTGCTGTTGCAGACCGACCGGAGCACCGTGCCGCTGGTCGTCCTCAACAGCGCCGTCGGATGGGCGACCTACGGTGTGCTGGTCAACGCCCTGACCGAGCCGATCGTGGCCGCCGGGTCCGCCGCCGGGCTGGTCGGGCTCTTCGGCCAGCTCATGGCCCGGTACCGGGGTGTGTCCGCGCTGCCGTACGTGACCGCCGCGATCGGTCCGCTGATGCCCGGTTCCGTCCTGTACTTCGGCCTGCTGTCGTTCACCCAGGGCCGGCTCGACGCCGGGCTGGCCTCCGTCGGCCGCGCGTCCGCGACGGCGATGGCCCTGGCCATCGGCGTCAATCTGGGGGGCGAGGTGGCCCGGCTGTTCAAACCGCTGTCGAACCCGGAACCCGCCCGCGGCGCCCGCCGGTGCGGCCCGCCCCCTCCCACCGGACCGGACGGTCAGCCGGGCTGGCCCTGCTGACGGCGGACCGCCGGGGGCGGGCCGCCAGCCGGGGGGCGATGCCCGTCAGCCCAGTCGTACGGGGAGTTCGTACAGGTCGTTCTGGGTGACGACCGGCTTGTTGCGCAGGGCGGACCGCTCGACCGCCAGGGCGAGTCCGGGGAACCGCGCGTAGAGCGCGGGCAGTGCCACCCCGGCCTCCAGCCGGGAGAGCGCCGAGCCGGGGCAGACGTGCGGGCCGTGGCCGAAGGAGATGTGGCGGTTGGGGGAGCGGGTGATGTCGAAGTCGCCGGCGGACGGGCCGTGGGCCTGCTCGTCGCGCCCGAGCGCCGCGTAGGAGACGATCAGGGCGTCGCCCCGGGGGATGACCTTGTCACCGACCGGGACGTCCTCGGTGGCGAACCGGATCAGGACGTGCGAGGTGGGCGTGGACCAGCGCAGCGTCTCCTCGATCACCGCGTCCCAGCCGACCTGCCCGGAGCGGACGAGGGCCAGCTGGTCGGGGTGGGTGGAGAGGTTGACCACCGCGTTGACGATCAGCGAGATCGTCGTCTCGTGGCCGGCGGCGATCATCAGCTGGAGCGTGTTGACGATCTCCTCGTCGGTCAGCCGGTCACCGTCCTGCGAGGCGAGGATCAGCGCGCTGGTGAGGTCGTCGCCGGGCGCGGCGCGGCGGGCCTCGACCACCCGGCGCATCATGGCGCCCAGTTCGGCCAGGGTGGCGACGACCTCCTCGGGCGGGGTCTGGGTGGAGAAGAACCTCTCGAAGAGGACCTTGAGCCGGGGGTGGTCGGCGGGGGCGATGCCCATCAGCTCACTGACGACGTACATCGGCAGCGGATAGGCGAACCCGGCCTTCAGGTCGACGACGGCGTCCGGCGCGTGGGACGCGAGCCCGTCAAGCAGTTCGTCCGTCAGCTCGGTGACGCGCTCCCGCAGCAGCTCCACCCGGCGCGGGGTGAGGGCCTGGGCGACCAGGGCGCGCAGTCTGCGGTGGTCCTCGCCGTCCACGGTCAGCATGGAACGGCCGGGGTTCGCCAGGCCGATCAGGGGCCAGTCCTGGGGGATCTCACCGCGCTGCCAGGCGCCCCAGACGCCGATGTCCTTCACCAGGCGCCGGTCGGTGAGCAGTTGCCGTGCCTCCGCGTGGTGGGTGACGGCCCAGACCGGGACGCCTCCCGGCAGCTCCACCTCGGCGAGCGGGCCGGCGGCCCGCAGCAGGGCGCTCTCGGCGTCGAGGTCGGTGACGAACGGGTCGAGCGCGATGCGCCCGGTGCTCGGGATGGTCATATCCTCGCGTCTCCAAGGGCAGGGGTCGGGGTGAATCGCACGGGCAGCCCGGTCAGTCCGCGCAGCCACGGGGACGGACGCCGGGTGAGGGACTCCGCGGGGACGGCCAGGTCGATGTCGGGGAGCCGGTCGAGCACCACCTCGATGCCCGTGCGCGCGATGACCTCCGCGATCTCCTGGGCGGGGAAGGGGCAGCGGTGCTCGCCGTGGCCGAAGGAGAAGAACGCGTTGTTGCCGCCGGTGAGGCAGGTGCCGTCGGTGCGCACCTGGGGGTCGGTGTTGGCACCGGCCAGGCCGAGCAGCAGCAGGTCGCCGGTCCTGATGTGCTGGTCGCCGAGCCGGGTGTCGCGGGACGCCCAGCGACCGGCCACGTTCTGGGTGGGGGTGTCCTCCCACAGCACCTCGTTCATGGCCTCGGCCACGCTGTTGCGCCCGCCGAAGAGGGAGGCGGCGAACCGGGTGTCGGTGAGCATCAGCCGCAGCGAGTTGCCGATCCAGTCGGCGGTCGGCTGGTGGCCGGCGGCCATCATCACCATCAGGTCCTGCGTGATCTCCTCGTCGGTGAACCCGGAGGAGTCGGCCAGCATGTGGGAGACCACGTCGCGGCCGGGCTCGGCGTGCTTGTCCGCCAGCAGGCGCTGCATGGACTCCGCCAGGTGCCGCATCCCGGCCATCGCCCGTTCCTGGCCGTTGATCATGTCGTTCATGGCGGTGACCAGGCCGGGCCCCTGCTCGTCGGCGAACCCGTAGAGCCGGGCCAGCACGCGCAGCGGAAGCAGCATCGCGTACTCGGCGATGATCTCCGTCGCGCCCCCGGCGCAGAACGCGTCGATCAGCTCGTCGGCGAACTGCTCGGTGTACGCGCGCAGTTCGGTCGGGTCGACGGCACCCAGCGCGTCGCCGACCATGGCGGCCCGCTGGCGGTGGCGTTCGCCGACCGTGTAGAGGATGGACGGCTGCTTCTGGCCGATCATCGGCCGCAGCGGCCAGTCGGCCGGAATCCGGTCCCACTGGTTCCACAGGTCCGAGTCCCGGCTGAAGAGCACCGGATCGCCGGTGACCTGGTGCAGTTCGCGGTAGCCCAGAACCAGCCAGGCCGGTACGTCGCCGTCGAGCAGCACGGGCGCCACCGGGCCGTGCTCGTGACGGATCTGCCGGTACAGCTCGGCCGGTTCGGTCTGGAACCGGGGGCCCGACAACGCGACGGGGGCGGGGCCGTGGGCACTGGTCACTGGGCGGACTCCTGGGGGGCGTACCGGGATCGGACGTGTTGCACGAGCGAGATGAGCACGTTCTTGCTGGACTCGCGCGAGCGGGCGTCGCAGTCGAGCAGCGGCACGCCCGGGTCGAGGTCGAGCGCCTCCCGCACCTGCCGCGCGCTGAACTCGGGGCCGGCGAAGTCGTTGCAGGCCACGACGAAGGGGGTGCCGAGCGCCTCCAGGCGGTCGATGGCGTACCAGGAGTCCGAGATCCGGCGGGTGTCCACCAGGACGACGGCACCCAGGGCGCCCGAGAACAGCCGGTCCCACAGGAACCAGAACCGCTCCTGGCCGGGCGCCCCGAACAGGTAGAGGACGTTGAGGTGGTCCAGTGAGATACGGCCGAAGTCGAAGGCGACGGTCGTGGAGCTCTTGGTGCCGACCCCGGAGGTGTCGTCGACGGCCTCCCCCGCCCGGGTCATCGTCTCCTCGGTGCTGAGGGGCCGGATCTCGCTGACGGAGCGCACCATCGTGGTCTTGCCGACGCCGAAGCCGCCGACGATGACGATCTTGATGCCGTTTTCCGAGGTGGCCCGCAATTCCGTGCGGGCGCCCGGAAGACCGGCGGCTGCCGGACGGTCAGAGGCTACGGAGGCCAACGAGCACCTGCTCCAGGAGGTCGAGGTCGGGAATGCTGTGAGCCGTGGCGGAGGTGCGCGGATGGCGCGCGCTGATCCGGCCCGCGTCGAGCAGGTCGGACAGCAGGATGCGGACGATGCTCACCGGCAGGCGCAGCTCGGCGGCTATCTCCACCACTGCCGTGGGCCGTTGGCACATCCGCAGGATCGCGGTGTGCTCGGACTGCATGCCCGGGACCGGGGCGAACTCGGCGACCACCAGGGTCACCAGGTCGAAGGCGTCGGACCCGGCGCGGCTGCGGCCCCCGGTGAGGGTGAAGAGCCGGTCGGGTGCGTCGTCCCTGCCGGGCCGGCTCATGAGCGGGCGGCCGTGCGGGGCGCGGCGCGCAGGTGCTCGCCGAGCTGCTCGACGAGCTCGCTGACGTTGTGGCCGACGAGCCCGGGGTCCGCGTCCTCGGCGGCGATGACGGCCAGGTGCGCGCCCTCGCCCGCCTCCACGATGAACAGGATGCCGCCGTAGAACTCGGTCATCGCCGACCGCACGCCGCCGGAGCCGTCGCCGAACTCGATGGACGCGCCGTGGGACAGCGACTGGATGCCGGCGGCTATCGCGGCGAGCTGGTCGGCCTGGTCCACCGACAGTTCGGGGGTGCGGCAGAGCTTGAGGCCGTCGCGGGAGAGGAGCAGCGCGTGCCGGGCGCCGGGGGTGATCTTCAGCAGGTTCTCCAGCAGCCAGTCCAGCTTCTCGTCGGCGGTGGCCGTGGCGTTGGGGACGGTGGCGGTCATCGAGGGGTGTCGCCTTCCGGGTGCGGGTGCGGGGCCGGGATGTGGCCGGTGGTGGTGGACGGGTCGTCCGGTTTCTCCGGAGCCCTGACGCCGTCCGGCGAGGCCGTGCGAACGGCCTGGCGGAACGTACTGAAACGGGCCATACCCGCCTTGACGCCGCCCTGCGGCCGCTCCGTGGGGGCGACGGCCGGGTGGCGGGCGCTCTCGGCGGCGGCCAGGGTCTGTCCACGCCGGCGGTGCGGCAGAGCGCCGTTGCCGTCGTCGGGCGCCGGAGCCTCGCGGGCGGGGACGGGCTCGGCCCGGCCGGGCGCCGTGCCCGCGGTGACGGCCCGCGGCGCCGGACGCCCGACGCCCGCGGCCACCGCCGGCGTCTTCGCGGGAGCGGTTCCGTGCGGTGCGGCGGCGCGGCTCAGCAGTTCCTGCGGAACGAGGACCAGGACGCCCGTGCCGCCGCGTGCGGACGGCCGGAAGGAGACGGTCAGGCCGTGCTTGCGGGCCAGCCGGCCCACCACCGAGAGGCCCAGCCGGGTACCGGAGAGTCCGCCCAGCTCGGTCGCCTCACCGCGGACGGCGCGCTCCGCGCGGCGCAGCTGCACGTCGCCCATCACCAGGCCGCTGTCCTCGACGGAGACGAGGGCACCCGCGGGCACCTGCTCGACGTACACGTGGACCTCGGCCGTCGGCGGAGAGAACTTCGCGGCGTTGTCGAGGAGTTCGGCCAGGACGTGCATCACGCCCTCGGCGGCGTGTCCGACGACGGCCACCTCGCCGACGGAGTGCAGCCGTACCCGCTGGTAGCCGCTGATCCGGCCCATCGCCCCGCGCAGGACCGACTCCATCCCGATCGGCCGGGCCCAGCGGCGGCCCGAGCGTGCGCCGGTCAGCACCGCGACGGAGTCGGCGAGCCGTCCCGCCTGCGCGGTCCGGTGGTCCAGGTGGAGGAGGTCTCCCAGGACGTTCTCGTCGGTGTGGCGCTCCTCCATCTCGCGCAGGTCGGCGAGCAGGCCCGTGGCCATGGCCTGCATCCGGCCGGCCGCGTTGGCACACGCGGCGATCGCCGCGGCGCGGGTGGCGGCGGCGAGCCGGGCCTGCTCCGTCAGCCGGGCTGTCTCGCGGGCGTGTTCGCCGATCAGGCGGGTCCGCTCGTCGGCGAGTTCCGCACTCCGCCGGGCGGTCTCGTCCGCGAGCCGGGCATGTTCCCGGGCGGTCTCGTCCGCGAGCCGGGCATGTTCCCGGGCGGTCTCGTCCGCGAGCCGGGCATGTTCCCGGGCGGTCTCGTCCGCGAGTCGGTCGCGTTCGTGGCGCAGTTGGTCGGCCTCCTGCCGCGCCGCCGTGACCCGCCTCCCGAGTACCCGCGAGGTCTGGACGGCGTAGGTGGCCGCGGTCACGGCGACGCACAGCAGCAGCGCGCCGGCCCCCGCGCCCCAGCCGAGCGCGCTACGCACCGACGCCGGCGCGGCCGCCGTGGAGACCGCCACGACCGCTCCGGTGGCCAGGGCCGTTGTCAACAAGGCCAGGACGGGGGCGCGTAGCGGCGGACGCTCGTGATGCGGAGCGAAGGAGGGTGACGCCGTCATCAATATCCTCGGAGTGCTCGTGAGCCCGATTCCCCGGGGGTGCCGTCGACAGAGACTGACGCCGACCCGGTCAACGAGGGGCCACTATAAATCAGTTATTGATCGCTTTTGAACCGCTTCCCGGGGTCGAAGTGATCACAGGCGCACCCTCCGGGCGCTGTGACCAGGCAGTCACGCCGTTCTGGCGACGATTCAGCTGACGCTCCGACGGGCTTCGACGTTGACGTCGCAATCACGCCGGACCCCGGCGGTGGCGGCTGCTGGACTTGACGGAACATCACCGATCCCCGGACAGGAACGCCCCCGTGCCCGCTGCCGCCGCTCCCCACGCCGACGTGTCCACCCGGACCGGCCCGCCCGCCCTCGGCCCGATGGGCGGCTGGCTCGCCGTCATCTCCGTGACGACGGGAATCTTCTCCATCGTCACGACCGAGATCCTGCCTATCGGTCTGCTGACGCCGATCGGCGCCTCCTTCCGGATCTCGGACGGCGCGGCCGGGCTGATGATGACACTGCCCGGGATCGTGGCCGCCGTCGCCGCCCCCACCGTGACCGTCGCGGCCAGGGGGACCGACCGGCGCACCCTGCTCTGCGTGCTGATGTCGGTCCTCGCCCTGGCCGACCTCCTCAACGCGCTGGCCCCCGCCTACTGGACGGTGCTGGCGGCCAGGATCGTGCTCGGCCTGGTCATCGGAGCCTTCTGGTCGATCGGCGCGGGGCTCGCCCCGCGCCTGGTGCCCGGCCCCCGGCGGGCCACGGCGAACGCGGTGATCTTCTCGGCCGTCCCGCTCGGCTCCGTACTCGGCGTGCCCGCCGGGGTCCTCCTCGGCGACCTCGCGGGCTGGCGTGCCGCCTTCACCGCCATGGCCGTGCTGACGCTGCTCGTGCTCGCCGCGCTCCTGGTGTCCCTGCCCCCACTGCCCCCACGGACCACCACCCGCCTGACCGTGCTGCGCGACCTGCTCCGCACCCCGGGCGTGCGGACCGGGCTCGCGGTGACCTTCCTCGTCGTGACGGCCCACTTCGGCACCTACACCTACGTCACGCCCTTCCTGGAAGACGTTTCGCACGCGGGACCGCGCCTCGTCACCGCCCTCCTCCTGGCCTACGGCGTCGCGGGCGTGGCCGGCAACTTCGCGGCGGGCGCCTGGGCGGCGCGCGCACTGCGCCCCGCCGCCACCACGGCCGCGGGCCTGCTCGCGACCGCGACCCTGCTGCTCCCCGTCATCGGGACGACCGGCCCCGGCGCGGCCGTGCTCCTGGTCCTGTGGGGCCTGGCCTACGGCGCGGTACCGGTCTGCGCCCAGACCTGGTTCCTCGCGGCGGCGCCGACCGCGCCCGAGGCGGCGTCCGTCGTCTTCACCTCCTCGTTCCAGGCCACCATCGCGCTGGGGGCGCTGGCCGGCGGAGCGGTCGTGGACGCGGCTTCGACCTCCGTGGTCATGGTGCTGGGCGGGACCGTCGCGGTGCTCGCCGCGGCGGTGGCGTGGATCGGCGGCGGCCGGGTCCGGTAGGCGGGGCACGGGCCGGGAGCGCCGGACCGGGAGCACCGGACTCCCATCCGCACTGGTCAAGCGGTGTGCCGGCGCGGGGGCGGGGCGGCGTTCGGGTGGGTCCGCCGCAGAGAGCAAAACGGCCCAAAGCTAGCATGGGCGCATCGCCTAGCTCGAAAGATGGACCTGTGACTGTCAACGAAGACGTGTTCACTAACTGGAAGAACCGCGAGGAGATCGCGGAGTCGATGATTCCGATCATCGGGAAACTGCACCGGGAGAGGGACGTCACGGTCCTGCTGCACAGCCGCTCCCTGGTGAACAAGTCGGTGGTCAGCATCCTCAAGACCCACCGGTTTGCCCGCCAGATAGCCGGCGAGGAGCTCTCGGTCACCGAGACGCTTCCGTTCCTGCAGGCTCTCACCACGCTCGATCTCGGCCCTTCCCAGATCGACATCGGCATGCTCGCCGCGACCTACAAGACCGATGACCGAGGCCTCCCGGTCGACGACTTCACCGCCGAAGCCGTCGCCGGGGCCATGGGCGCCAACAAGCTGGAGCGCCGCCAGGCGCGCGATGTCGTGCTGTACGGGTTCGGCCGTATCGGCCGCCTGCTCGCCCGCCTGCTGATCGAGAAGGCCGGCTCGGGGAACGGCCTGCGGCTGCGCGCCATCGTCGTCCGCAGCAGCGGTGACGAGGACCTGGTCAAGCGCGCCTCGCTGCTGCGCCGTGACTCCATCCACGGCCAGTTCCACGGCACGATCACCGTCGACGAGGCGAACAACAAGATCGTCGCCAACGGTCACGAGATCCGGGTGATCTACTCGGACGACCCGACGACGGTGGACTACACGGCGTACGGCATCAACGACGCCATCCTCATCGACAACACCGGCAGGTGGCGTGACCGCGAGGGCCTCTCGAAGCACCTCCGCCCCGGTATCGCCAAGGTGGTCCTGACCGCGCCGGGCAAGGGCGATGTCCCCAACATCGTCCACGGTGTCAACCACGACACGATCAAGCCGGACGAGCGGATCCTGTCCTGCGCGTCCTGCACCACCAACGCGATCGTGCCCCCGCTGAAGGCGATGGCGGACGAGTACGGCGTCCTGCGTGGTCACGTGGAGACCGTCCACTCGTACACCAACGACCAGAACCTCCTGGACAACTACCACAGCTCCGACCGCCGTGGCCGCTCGGCGGCGCTCAACATGGTCATCACCGAGACCGGCGCGGCCTCCGCGGTCGCCAAGGCGCTGCCCGACCTCGACGCGACGATCACCGGCAGCTCGATCCGCGTCCCGGTGCCGGACGTCTCGATCGCGATCCTCAACCTGCAGCTCGCACGCGAGACCACCCGCGCGGAGGTCCTCGACTACCTCCGCAACGTGTCGCTGACCTCGCCGCTCAAGCGCCAGATCGACTTCATCAGCGCGCCCGACGCGGTCTCCAGCGACTTCATCGGCTCGCGCCACGCCTCGATCGTCGATGCCGGTGCCACCAAGGTCGACGGCGACAACGCGATCCTCTACCTCTGGTACGACAACGAGTTCGGCTACTCCTGCCAGGTCGTCCGCGTCGTCCAGCACGTCTCCGGAGTGGAGTACCCGACGTACCCGGCCCCGGCGGTCTGATCGCGGGGGGACCGACCCCGGCGGACTGACCCCGGTGGACGGTCCGTTCGGCACGCGCCGGGGCGGCGGAGGGCAACTGCCCAGCGCCCCCCCCGCGCGGACGAGGCCCCCGCCCACA
>NZ_JBFBIL010000018.1:0-129076 GCF_040685575.1 Kitasatospora sp. NPDC088351
CAGAGCAGCGGCGCCGAGCGAGCGAACTCCAGTCCACACTCACACCATCAGGTGACACCAGAACCAGTCAAACACTCACAAACCGCTCTCTCAGATGCTGGGCCGCCTCCTCCAGCGTCAGGTTGCGTGCCAGACGCGCTTCCCTGAGCGGCGAATCCACCCGTACCGACCCGGTCACCACAGCCTCCGCATCGCGCGAAACCAAACACGCCATCAGGTTCATCCCACGTCTGTCGCACAGGGAAGGACGCCTCGGCCGGCCTCCTGAGCGCTCAGGAGGCCGGCCGGATCTCCGCCAGGGCGCCCTCCGCGCCCTGGTCCAGGAGAAGGCCGGCCACCAGCACGCCCAGCTTCTCCGGCTCGGACACCGGGCCGGGGAAGTCGGCCTCGACCTGCTTCGTCCCGTCCAGGAAGGTGACCTGCGCGTGCAGGGCCAGGACGCCGTCCGACGCCTTCGCGTACGCGTCGATCGGCACCGAGCACCCACCGCACAGCTCGGCCGGCACGTCCTCACTGCCCGGCGAGGGCAGCAGGACCAGGCCGGGCGGATTGCCGGGCGGCAGGTCTTTCAGCGAGTGGACGATCACGTCCGCCTCGCCCCGCACCAGAGCGGCTTCCTGCTCGGCGGAGAACGCGCTGCCACCGGAACGGGCCGACACCGTGGACAGGGCCGTCCTCCGGTCCCGGTCGCCGCCTTCCAGGATCACCTGGTGGCGGAACTCGATCTCGGGGAAGCGCTCCCGCAGCGGCGTCAGGAACTCCTTCACCTGGGCTTTCGCGAGGTGACTGGCACGCGATCCGACGACCAACGTCCGCATGGCCCAACTCCAGGCATCTGACGAAATATTGAGCGCATGCTACTCGGACAGAGCGCAACCCTTTTCCGACGGTTTGTCGAAATCGTGAATGGAGAGACCGACTTCCCGCCCACCGGGGTGAACGTGTTCCAGGGCGCCGGAGACCGGCAGCGGGGAACCGTCACAGCCGACAAGGCGAACCTGAACGACCTGGTCACCGACCGGGCCCAGGTGAAGGAGCGCCTGACCATCCAGGGCGGGCTGACGGTCGGCGACGTGCTGGAGACGCAGGACGGCCCGTCCCGGCTGGTCGTCCACGGCCGGCTGGACGCCGAGGGCGAGCTGAACGCCGCCGGGAACGTCGTCGCCGGTGGTGACCTCACCGTCAACGGCGTTCTCCGGCCGATGCGGAACCTGGAGGTCGGGGGTGCGGTCGTCGCGGGCGACCTCACGGTCAGGGACAAACTGACGACCGACCACGAGCGGTTCAAGCTGATCGTCCACGGGGAGTCGCTGTACCTCGGGAAGGTGAACGCCAACCGGCACCTGTCGGTCCGCAACGAGGGCACCGGGTGGATCATGCACACCAACGACGGCCAGGTGTCGATCCAGGGCGGCCTGCGGGTCCACGGGGCGTTCCGCTCGGACAGCTGACGGTCATGGCGCGACGGCCGCCCGGCAGGAGTGCGCGCCCGACAGGAGCACGCCTCCGGCCGGGCGGCCGCCGGCAGGGGGCAGCCGCAGGCGGGGCAGGGCGGTCGGAACCCGACGGTGACGACGTCGACGACCGGCCCTGCGACGCTCTTCCACGGCCGTCGCGGCCGACGCGGACTTCGCCGCCGGCCTCGACGACGCCGGAACACTGCCGGCCTTCGGGTGAAGCGCACCTTCAGGTGGCGCGTAAGGCCCCGGGGATCAAGCCAATGCCCTGGCCGGATCACCACCCTTGTACGTAGTCAATCGTGCACATAGCGTGACGACCTGTCCGCAATGCGGCTCCCTCGCACTGACGTGAAAGGTGGTTTCGTCATGTCCGACAAGCCCGGGTACGCCGACCTCATCGAGCCCACTCCCGGCGTCGCCGAGGCGAACCGGAAGTCCGTGGAGGCCGTCGAGACCGGCGACCAGACGGGCGGCCAGGACTTCGCCGATGCCAGCCGCGGTCTGATCGCCCTGCCCGGGACCAACGTCATCTGGTCCCGCAAGGACTCCGGGAAGGTCGTCTGGGACTTCACCGCGTACGAGTTCCTCGATCCCGACCCGCGCTCCGAACCGCCGACGGTCAACGGCAGCCTGCAGCGGCAGGGCCAGCTGACCGCCATCGCCGGGCTGTTCCTGGTCCACAGCAGCCGCGAGTACCGGATCTACCAGGTCCGCGGCTACGACCTGTCCAACATGACGATCGTCGAGCACGATGCGGGCCTGGTCGTCATCGACCCGCTGGCCTGCTACGAGACCGCGCGGGCCGCGCTCAAGCTGTTCCGGGACCGGACGGAACTCTCCAAGGAGCAGCGGCCCGTCAAGGGCATCGTCTACACCCACTGTCACGTCGACCACTTCGGCGGTTCCCGCGGCCTCTTCGCCGAACAGGGCGACCCGCTGGAGCCGGGTGTTCCCGTCGTCGCGCCGGAGGGCTTCCTCGAACACGCGATCAGCGAGAACGTCTACGCGGGCCCCGCGATGGCCCGGCGCGCGCAGTACATATACGCGGCGCAGCTGGACAAGAGCCCGACGGGCCAGGTCGGTTCGGGCCTGGGCACGACCATCTCCACGGGCGAGGTGACCCTCGTCCCGCCGACGGAATACATCGGCGGCCCGCTCCACCAGCCGGTCCCGAAGGACCGGTGGAAGGACACCTACGTCATCCCCTGGCGGCCGGGGCTGTACGAGTTCGACCTGGCCGGCGTCCAGATGCTGTTCCAGCTCACGCCGGGCACCGAGGCCCCGGCGGAGATGAACATCTACTTCCCGGACGCCCGGACCCTGTGCATCGCGGAGAACGCCACGCACACCATGCACAACATCCTCAGCCTGCGCGGGGCGCAGGTGCGGGACGCGCACGCGTGGTCGAAGTACCTCACCGAGGCGATCCAGACCTTCGGCAAGGAGACCGACGTCCTGTTCGCCTCGCACCACTGGCCGATGTGGGGTGACGAGCAGGGCAACGGGCGCATCCTCGAATTCCTCGACAGGCAGCGCGACATGTACGCCTACCTCAACGACCAGGCCCTGCGGCTGATCAACGCCGGCCGCACCGGGACCGAGATCGCCGAGGAGTTGCCGACCCTCCCGGCGGGCCTGAACGACCACTGGTACAACCAGGGCTACTACGGCTCGGTGAGCCACAACCTCAAGGCGGTCTACCAGCGTTACATGGGCTGGTACGACGGCAACCCGGCCCACCTGTGGCAGCTCCCGCCCGTCCAGTCGGGCGCGGCCTACGTGGAGGCGATGGGCGGCGCCGAGGCCGTGATCGCCCTGGCCCAGCGGGCCTATGACACCGACACCCCGGACGGCTTCCGCTGGGCCGCCGAACTGCTCAACCACGTCATCTTCGGGGCGGCGGCCGAGTCGGGCAGCCCGCTCGCCGAGCCGCAGGTCACCCGGGCCAGGGAGTTGCAGGCCAAGGTCCTCACCCAGCTCGGTTACGGCAGCGCCAACGGCACCTGGCGCAACGCCTACCTCACCGGCGCCCAGGAGGTCGTCAACGGCCCGCAGCCGCTGATCACCAGCCAGAGCTCGGCCGACCTGGTGCGCAGCACCACCCTGGAGCAGTTCTTCTCCGCCCTCGCCCGGAGCGTGGACGGGCCGACGGCCGCGGACCGGCACCGCCTCCCGATCGCCCTCAACTGGGTGTTCACGGACACCGGCGAGAAGTGCACCACGACTCTGCGCAACGGCGTGCTGGTGTTCGTGGCGGACGGCGACCGCCTCCTCGAGGTGCCGGACGCCACCATCACGCTCAGCCGTCAGACGCTCAACGAAGTGGCTCAGACCCCCGGTTTCCGGAGGAACTTCGACCAGGCGGTGCGGGAGAACAAGATCACGCTGGACGGCGAGAAGGCTCAGCAGGCGGCCGACGCCGTCTTCGACACCCTGACCCTCCCCGACCCGAAGTTCCCGATCGTCACCCCGCGCACCCGCTGAGTGTCACGACACCGGGCCGGCTTCACCCGAAGCCGGCCCGGTTCGCGCCCCCTCCCCCGGCGCTTCCCGGTCCTTCCCCGTCCGACTGAAAAGTGATATCACTTTGCTAAGTCCGTGACCGTGCGGACCGAGGACGAGAGGAGCCGGCCCGATGGCCGCTCAAGACCACGCCTTCGAGGGCGTCGAAATGCCCGCCCCCAAGGTCACCGAACGCGTCATCACCGGAAGCGCCGGGCTGCCCGTGCTCGCGCTCGGTCTGCTGCTGCTCCTCGGCAGCGTCGCGACGACCGTCGTCGGCATCGTCCTGGCCGCCCAGAGCGGCTCGGCCGCCGGAATCGCCCTGACCTCGGCCGGCCCGGTCGTACTGCTCGCCTCGGTGATCCTGCTCTGCGGCCTGACCGCCGTGGCCCCCGGCCAGGCCCGGGTGGTGCAACTGCTCGGCCGCTACCGGGGCACCATCCGCGCCGACGGGCTGACCTGGGTCAACCCCTTCACCTCCCGCCGGCGGATATCCACCCGGATCCGCAACCACGAGACCGAGACCACCAAGGTCAACGACTCCGACGGCAACCCGATCGAGATGGCCGCCGTGGTCGTCTGGCAGGTCGAGGACACCGCGAAGGCCACCTTCGAGGTGGACGACTTCACCGAGTTCGTCGCCATCCAGACCGAGACCGCGGTGCGCCACATCGCCAACAGCTACCCGTACGACGCCCACCAGCCCGGGCAGTTGTCGCTGCGCGACAGCGCGGACGAGATCACCCGCAAGCTCTCCGAGGAGATCTCCACCCGGGTCGCCTCGGCCGGCGTGCGGGTGGTGGAGTCCCGGATCACCCGGCTCGCCTACGCCCCCGAGGTCGCACAGGTGATGCTGCAGCGCCAGCAGGCCAGCGCCGTGGTCGCCGCCCGCCGCTTGATCGTGGAGGGCGCGGTGGGCATGGTGGAGCTTGCCCTGGACCGTCTCGCCGAGCGCGACGTGGTCGAGCTGGACGAGGAGCGCAAGGCCGCCATGGTGAGCAACCTGCTGGTCGTGCTCTGCGGCGACCGGGGCACCCAGCCGGTGGTCAACACCGGCTCCCTGTACCAGTAGGAGGTGCGTCCAGGTGGCGCCGGAGCGAAAGAAGATCCTGCTGCGCCTGGACCCGGCCGTCCACGACGCACTGGCCCGCTGGGCCTCGGACGAACTGCGCAGCACCAACGCGCAGATCGAGTTCCTGCTCCGCCGGGCCCTGACCGAGGGCGGCCGGATGCCGGGCGGCGTACCCCGCCTGCCCAGGCGCGGCCGCCCGCCCAGGGACGGCGAGCCGGAACCGGACCAACACCAAGCTCCCTGAGGACGGTTGGAGTCCCGCCATGGAACTGCCCGGCACCCTGCCCGGCCAGCTCTACCTGCTGGCCCACGACCCCGAACGGGGCCGCCTGACCGGTACGCACAACCTCGAACCGCTGCTGCGCGCCGCGGCCCTCACCGACCTCCTCCAGCGCGGCCTGCTCCGCGACGCGAACGGCAGGCCGGAGGTCACCGGCCGGGCCCCGGCCGGGCTCGACCCGGTGCTCGCCGGCATCCTCACGGAGCTCGCCGACGGCCGGCCCCGCCGCTGGAGGAACTGGATCGGACGGCGCCGGCGCACCACCCGCGCCGTCCGGGACGGCCTCGCGGCCACCGGCTGGATCCGCCTCGACGAGCACCGTGTGCTCGGCCTCTTCCGCACCGTCCGGCCCACCCCGCGCGACCCCCGGGTCCGCAAGGCCCTGGCCGCCGCGGTCTCCTCGGCCCTGCACGGACCGCTCTCCCGGGTCGAGCCGGGCGACGCGGCGCTGGTCGCCCTCGCCGACGCGGCCCGGCTCGCCCTGGTCCTGCCCCGGAAGCTGCGCCGCGAACAGCGGGAACGGATCGCCGCACTCGCCGCGCTCTGCGGCCCGGTCCCGCGCGCCCTGCGCCAGGCGATCGCCGCCCGGGACAGCGCGGCGACCTGACCCCGGCAGGCTCCGGAACGGTATCGCGGCAGGTGAGGCGCCCCGAGGCCCCCGGGCGGGGTGTGGCTATCCCCCCGCGAAAGTCTGATGCTGGCCGCAGCGCGCGACGAACGCTTCCCGGGAAATGATCATCCTCAGTTCCGCGAGAGCGAGTTGAGGAGTGATCGGCATGACGGGAAAGCACCTGCGGCGACGGACGCTGCTGGCCACGACGGCCGTCGCGGCGGGAGCCCTGCTGGCTCCCGCCGCGGCCCAGGCAGCCCCGACGGCCCAGGGAGCCCCGGCAGCCCCGGCGACGGGCGGTGGCGGGCAGGGCCCGGTCCGCGCGCTGGAGCGGGCGGCCCACCCGCTGCGGTCGACGGAGCCCGGGACGGACACGGCCGACCTGCGGCCCCTGGGGGCGATGATCGGCGGCGCCAAGGTGGTGGGCCTCGGCGAGGCCACGCACGGCTCGCACGAGTTCTTCGCCATGAAGGAACGGGTCTTCCGGTACCTCGTCGAGGAGAGGGGATTCACCACCTTCGCCCTGGAGATGAGCTGGCCCGCCGGACTGCGGATCGACGAGTACCTCCAGGGCGGCCGGGGAGACGCACGCCGGATCGTCAAGGAGGAACTGGGCGAATCACCCTGGGAACGCGAGGAGTTCGTCAGCCTCATCGAGTGGATGCGGGACCACAACCGCCGCCACCCCGGCCACAAGGTCCACTTCATGGGCGACGACATCGGCGCCCCCAAGGTGGGCGACGACCTCTTCGCGCGGGTGACGGGCTACGTGCAGCGGCAGCACCCGGAGCTGCTGCCGCGCTTCACCGAGCTCTACACCGGCCTGCGCCCCCTCGACGACAGCTTCGCCTACCTGGCCGGCCCGCTCGCGGAACGACAGCGGCTCGCCGCCAACGCCCGGCAGGCCCTGGAGCTGCTCACCGGCCGACAGGGCGCAGGCGGAACCGAGTTCGAGTGGACGGTGCAGCACGCCCGGTCCATCGCCCAGACCGCCACGTTCCTCGCCTTCGACCTCGCCGACCCCGCGGTCATCCCCGTCGCGATGCTCTACCGCGACCAGCTGATGGCCGACAACACCGCCTGGTGGCAACGGCACACCGGCCACCGGATGCTGCTGTCGGCGCACAACTCCCATGTGGGGTACGTGACCGACATCCCCGAGACCTACCCCAAGGTGCAGGGCGCGTTCCTGCGCGACCTGCTCGGCAAGGACTACCTCCCCATCGGATTCACCTTCGACCGGGGCTCCTTCCTGTCGAAGGACCAGAGCCTCGGCGG
This sequence comes from Kitasatospora sp. NPDC088351, assembly GCF_040685575.1. Taxonomy (NCBI): domain Bacteria; kingdom Bacillati; phylum Actinomycetota; class Actinomycetes; order Kitasatosporales; family Streptomycetaceae; genus Kitasatospora; species Kitasatospora sp. NPDC088351. The sequence goes on from NZ_JBFBIL010000018.1 coordinate 7,203, forward strand.
CCCGTGGAAGAAGTACACCGTCGACGCGGCCGGGCCCGGCACCAACGAGGAAACCCTCGACAAGGTCCGCCACCGGGACTACTACCTCGACATCCGCACCGCCCCACCTGCCGCCCGCACCTGGCTGGACACCGCCCGCCCCACCCGCAGCATCGGCACCGAATACCCCGTCCCCCTCGCCGACATCCGGATAGCCTCCAGCTACGACGTCCTCATCCACCTCCACCGCATCCGCGAAGCCGACCAGCTGCGCCCCTAGCCGCTGACCGAGGGGCCGGTCTGGGCCCGGCGCCGGTCCGGGTCCGGGCCGCGAGGAGATGTGCGGCCGCCGAACCCCGCCCGCGCCGGGCCGGTCAGACCTGGTTGAGGCCGCCGTCGACGAAGAGTTCGGCTCCGGTGGTGAAGGAGCTCTGGTCCGAGGCGAGGAAGAGGGCCGCGGCGGCGACCTCGTCGGGGCGCCCGATCCGGCCCAGCGGAATCCTGGCGACGAGCTCGTCCACCACGGGCGCCTCCCCCGCGCCCAGACCGCTGACGGCGGGAGTCTCGATCGGGCCGGGGCTGATGGCGTTGACCCGGATGCCGCGGCCCGCGAGCTCGGCGGCCCACGTGCGGACGAGGTTGCGGTCGGCGGCCTTGGTGGCGCTGTAGACGCTCATCGACTCGACGCCCCTCGACGCGTTGGTGGAGGAGAGCACGACCACCGAGGCGCCGTCCGACAGCAGGGGCAGCGCCTTCTGGACGGTGAAGATCGCCCCCTTGACGTTGATGCCGAAGGTCCTGTCGTAGTGCTCCTCGGTGATCTCCCCGAGCCGGGCGAACGCGCCGACACCGGCGTTGGCCACCACGACGTCCAGCCGTCCGCTGCGTGCCTCGATCGCCGCGAAGAGCCGGTCGAGGTCATCGAGGTTCGACACATCGCTCTGGACGCCTACGGCCCGTCCGCCGATGGCTTCCACGGCCTCGTCCAGCTCGGCCTTGCGCCGGCCGGTGAGGTAGACGGTGGCGCCTTCGGCGGCGAACCGGCGGGCGACGGCGAGACCGATCCCGGCCGAGCCCCCGGTCACCAGGGCGATCTTTCCATCCAGCTGTCCCATGGTTTCCACTCCCTTGACCAGCACTGCTTCGACCATCACTGGAGCTGCTTCTGGTGGGAGCGCCGAACCCCCGCCGGGAATTCCCCGGGGCGTTCCGTGTCCACCGGCGCCGCCCGGCCCCGGAAGGGGCGCGGAGGCGCCGCGTGCGCGGCCGCCGGGATGCGAGCCACCCGGGTGTGGTGGAAATGTGGAAGAGAGAGCCCGGCACGGCCCCGGCCCCCTGCCCTGGCCGCGCCACCGGGTTCCCGAAGGCCGTGTGCACCGGATGAGGACGACCGAGGACTCGCACAGACCTGCGGCGGTCACACGCCGACCGCCCGGAGGCCCCCGTCGCTCACCCTCCGTAGCGCGAATCGATGCCGGATGCGTGCTCTGCCGAATCGAGGCGGTACCAGTGGATCTCAGGATGTCGGTCGAAGCCCGGGAGGCGTTCCTCGCCGGCCCGCACGTGGGAGTCCTGGGGGTGGACGACGCGCGCGACGGCGGCGGACCGCTGCTCGTCCCGCTCTGGTACTCCTACCGGCCGGGCGGGCCGGTGACGATCCAGACCGGGCGGGAGACGCTGAAGGCCCGGCTCATCCGCGGTGCGGGCCGGTTCAGCCTCTGCGCGCAGGTCGAGTCGGCGCCCTACCGCTACGTCAGCGTGGAGGGGCCGGTGGTGGCCGTCGAGGACCCGCTGCCGCCGGCCGAACGCGAGGAGCTGGCCCGCCGGTATCTGGACGCGGACACGGCGGCGGCCTACCTGGACGCCAACCAGCGGCAGCTGGCCGACGACATCCTCATCCGCATGAGGCCCGAGAGATGGCGGACCGCCGACTTCGCCGCCTTCGCCGAGGAGTTCGAACCGTAGCTTCCCGCGCACGCGGTCGGTGCGCGGCAGAGAGCGTGACATCCCGATGAACACCCGAACAACGACGCATCAGGCGACGGCCGAGCACGCCGCGGCGGTGCCGTATCCACGCGATCGGTGCCTCCATGAGCTGTTCGACTCCAGGGCGGCGCACCGCCCGCGGGCCATCGCCTCCGTCCAGCACGGCCGCAGCATCAGCTACGGCGAACTCAAGCTCCGCTCCGACGCGTTGGCGGCCCGGCTGCACGACTCCGGCGTGCGGTACGGCGACACGGTCGGGGTGTGCGGGGCCCGCTCTCCGGAGGCGCTGGTCGCGTTCCTGGGCATCCTCAAGACCGGTGCGGCCTACGTCCCGCTCGACGACGCCTCACCGCCCGCGCGTCTGCAGGCGATGGCCGAGGACGCGGGGGTGCACACCGTCGTCGCACTGCCCGGCAGCTCCCGCCGCATCCGGCGCGTGCGTTCCCGCATCGACCTGGGCGGCCCGGCCCCGGCCGCCCGGACCGGACCGCCCGCCCCGACCGCCCCGGCCGCGGTACCGCAGGCCCGGGCACTCCCCGCGGACTGCGCCTACGTGATGTTCACCTCCGGCTCGACCGGCCGCCCCAAACCGGTGGCGATCCCGCACCGCGGAGTCGTCCGGCTGGCCGCCTCCGACCTGGTCCGGCAGCGGCCGCGACCCGGTGAGCGGGTGCTGCACGCCTACGGCCTCTCCTCGGACGCCTCTTCGATCGAGATCTGGCCCGCGCTGCTCGCCGGCGCCTGCCTCGTGATCGCCGACCAGGAGGAACTGCTGTCGCCGGCCGCCCTGGAGTCGCTCCTGCTCTCCGAACGGGTCGGCGTCGCCTACCTGACCACCGGGGTGTTCCACCACATCGCGCGCACCAGGCCCTCGGCGCTGCGGTCCCTGCGGTTCGCCTCGGCCGGAGGCGAGGCGATGGACGCGGAGCTGGCCCGCGCGATACTGGCGGCCTGCCCGGACACCACCGTGGTCAACTTCTACGGCCCGACCGAGAACAGCGTGGTCTCCACCGCACACATGCTGCACGACCTGCCTCCCGAGGCGACGGCCGTGCCGATCGGCCTCCCCCTGGAGAACTCCACCTGTCATGTGCTGCGCCCGGACGGCACACTCGCCGGCACCGGCGAGGAGGGCGAACTCCTCGTCGGCGGGGACGGGCTCGCACTGGGGTACCTCGGCGACCCCGAGCTGACCGCCGAGCGCTTCGTCGACGACCTCGTCGAGCCCGGTACGCGCCTCTACCGCACCGGTGACCGCGTGGTCCGGCGCCCCGACGGCTTACTGGAGTACCGGTCCCGGGTGGACCGGCAGATCAAACTGCGCGGGCACCGCATCGAGCCGGACGAGGTGGAGACGCGGCTGCGCGCGGACGACGCGGTGGGCGAGGCCGTCGTCGAACGGGACGGCGACTCCCTGATCGGGTACGTGACACCGGCCCGCCCCGGCCGGGCGCTGCCCCTGGACCGCATCCGCGGCGGTCTCGCCACCTGGCTGCCCGCGGCCGCGGTGCCCGCGCGGCTGGTGGAACTCGCGCGGTTCCCGGTGACGGCCGGCGGCAAGGTCGACCGCCACCGGCTGCGCGGGCTGGCGGCCGCCGAGGAGGCCGCCGCCCCGCCGGCGGTGAACGGCACCGCGCCCGGCCCGCAAGGCGCGGTGGCCCGGATCTGGCAGGTGGTGCTGGGTGTGCACCCGGCACCGGGCGACAGCTTCTTCGACATCGGCGGCGACTCCCTGCTGGCGGCCGAGGCCGTCACCCGTACGCTGACCGCCTTCGACCTCGACGCCCGGCACGGCCGCACCCTCGTCCACAGCCTGCTGCGCTCCCCCACACTGGAGGACTTCACCGCCGCCGTCACCGCCGTCCAGGGCCGGCCCGGCGGGGTGAACGCCGACGCGGGCCCGGTGGACTTCCGCGCCGAGGCACGGCTGGGCTTCACCCTCCCGCCGCCGCGCGGGCCGGAGCCGGACTGGCGCCACCCCGCGGAGGTGCTGCTCACCGGCGCCTCCGGCTTCGTCGGCGCCTTCCTCCTGGCCGCGCTGCTGCGCCGCACCGACGCCCGGGTGCACTGCCCGGTACGAAGCCGGGCCCCCGCCCACGCCCGGCAGAAGGTGATGCGGAACCTCGCCCGCTTCGGCCTCGCCACCCCCGAAGCCGCCGACCGCGTCGTCTGCCTCCCCGCCGACCTCGCCGAGCCCGGCCTCGGACTGGAACCGGGCCGCGCCGACGAACTCGCCGACACCCTCGACCTGGTGATCCACTCGGCCGCGCAGGTCAACTTCATCTATCCGTACGACGCGCTGCGCCGCACCAACGTGGACGGCACCAGGGAGCTCGTCCGACTGGCGGCCGGACGCCGGGTGCCGGTGCACTTCCTCTCCACCATCGCGGTGCTCGCCGGCTTCGGAACCGCCGGCGTACGGCACGTCGACGAGGACCTGCCGCTCGACCACGCCGACCGGCTCACCATGGGCTACGCCGAGAGCAAGTGGGTCGCCGAGGAGGTGCTGCGCGACGCCGCGGACCAGGCCCAGGGCCTGCCGGTGGCGGTCTACCGTCCGTACGAGATCACCGGAGACCGGCGCACCGGCGCCTGCAACACCGACACCGCGATCTGCTCGCTGTTCAAGACGATCAGCGAGACCGGGCTGGCCCCCGACATCCCGCTGCCGCTGGACTTCGTCCCGGTGGACTTCCTCTCCGACGCCCTGGTGCACATCGCCACCACCCACCGCACCACCCGCCGGACCTACCACATGACCAACCCCCGCCCCGCAGGCCTGCGCGACATGCTCGACCGGATGGACACGGCCGGCCACCGGATCTCCCGGCTCCCCTACGAGGAGTGGGTGGGCGAGCTCGTCCGGCACGTCGCGCGGCACCCCACGAGCCCCACCGCCCCGTTCGTCTCGCTGTGCGTGGACCGCTGCAAGCAGGCCGACATGTCCGTCAAGGAGATGTACTTCGAGGGCACCTTCCCGACCGTCGGGCGGGCCAACGTCGAGCGCGACCTGGCCACCTCGGGCCTGCACTGCCCTCCCGTCGACGCGGAGCTGCTGGACCGCTACCTGGAGTACTTCTACGCCACCGGCTACATCGAACGCCCCGGCCGCGGCCACCCCGAAGGGGAGCGGACATGAGCGCGCGGCGGCCCGGCGCCGAGCCGGACGTCCTGGACTTCCCGCTCCCGCCGCCGGGCACCATGGGGCCGCCCGAGGAGTCCGCGCGGCTGCGCGAGAGCTGCCCCCTGGCCAGGGTCAGGATGCCGATGGACGCGACCGCCTGGTACGCCACCCGGTACGAGGACGTCCGGATGCTCTTCGCGGACCCCCGGCTGATCAGGCCGACCATCAACGACTGGCCGTCGCGCCCCGGGCAGCCCGCGGACGACGGGCCGCGCCTGGTCACGATCGCCGAACTCGACGGCCCCCGGCACGCGGCCCTGCGCCGGGCCCTGGCCGAGCCGTTCAGCTCCCGGGCCGTACGCGACCACCTGCCGCGCATCCGCGGGCTCGCCGGGCGACTGCTGCGGGCGTTCGAGGAGAACGGCCCGCCCGGCGACCTGGTCGCCGGCTTCACCGACCCCTTCCCCCTGCTCGTGCTCTGCGACCTGGTGGGCATCCCCTTCGAGGACCGGGACTGGTTCCTCCCGGTCCTGGACGCGGCCCTCGGCGGCGTGGTGACCTCCCAGGAGGGCCGCCGGGTCACCGGCCTGCTGCGCGAGTACGTCGCCGGACTGATCGCCCGGAAGCGGGACCGGCCCGGCGACGACGTCCTGACCCGGCTGGTCCGCCGGTGCGACGACGGCGAGCTGACCCACGACGACGTACTGGCCTTCGGGCTGTCCATGCTCACCGTCGGCTTCGGCATCAGCAGCTTCTTCCTGGCCGACACCGTGCACACCCTGCTCGACCGGCCGGACCTCTGGGCCCGCCTGCGCGACGACCGCGGCCTCCTGCCCGGCGCGGTGGAGGAGTTCCTGCGCTACATGCCGGTGATGAACGGCACCGTGATCCTCCTGGCGACCGAGGACATCGAACTGCACGGGCGGACGATCCGCGAGGGCGACGCCGTCATCCCCGTACCGGCCTGCGCCAACCGCGACGAGCGGGTCTTCGCCGACGCCGACCGGCTCGACCTGGACCGGGCCGGCGCGACCACGGGCCGCGGGGGCCACCTCGCCTTCGGACGGGGGGCCCACAACTGCCTCGGCGCCCACCTGGCCCGCGCCGAACTGACCACGGGAGTCGAGGCGCTGCTCGACCGCTTCCCGCGGCTGCGCCTCGCCCAAGGACAGGAACCCGCCTGGGACGACGAATCCGTGACCAAGTCACCGCTGACCCTCCCGGTCAGCTGGTGAGACCCACCCGGCCACCTCACACCCGGCCACCTCGTACGCGATCACCTCGTACGCGATCAGGGAGCACCGCCAGTGAGCAGCACACCGCCGCGACCCGCCGTCGACCCGCCCGTCATCGACCTGCCCCTCCCGCCGCCGGGCACCATGGGCCCGCCCACGCAGTACGGGTGGCTGCGCCGGGAGTGTCCGCTGGCCGAGGTCCGGCTGCCGATCGGCGCCACCGCCTGGTACGCCACCCGCTACGAGGACGTCCGGGACCTGATCGCGGACCCCCGGCTGATCCGGCCCACCATCAACGACTGGCCGCCCCGGCCCGACCGGGCCATCGACGACGAGCCGGGCCTGATCACGATGATGGAACTGAACGGCCCCCGCCACGAGGCCCTGCGGCGCGCTCTGGCCGAGCCGTTCAGCGTCCGTTCCGTCCGGTCCCGGCTGCCGCGCCTGCGCCGGTCGGCCGACGGGCTGCTGGACGATTTCATGGCCGGCGGGCAGCCCGGCGACCTGGTCGGCGGCTTCCTGGAGCCCTTCCCGCTGCTGGCCATGTGCGAGCTGGTGGGCATCCCCTACGAGGACCGCGAGTACTTCCTGCCCAGGGCGGACGCCGCCCTCGGGGCGATGGTCACCCTGGACGAGGGCCGCGAGGTCACCTCCGAACTGCGCGAGTACATCGCGTCACTGCTCGACCGCAAGCGGCGCGAGCCCGCCGACGACGTCCTCACCGGGCTGGTCCACGCGTGCGGGCCCGGCACCCCGGACGGGGAGAGCGTGGTGAACTTCGGGCTCTCGATGCTGGTCGCCGGCTACCGCACGAGCACCATGTTCCTGGCCGACGCCGTGGTGGCCCTGCTGACCGTGCCCGACCGGTACGCCCGGCTCCGCGACGACCGCGGCCTCCTGCCCGGCGCGGTGGAGGAACTCCTGCGGTACATCCCGGTCATGAACGGCGTCGTGGTCCTCCAGGCCGTCGAGGACATCGAGTTGCACGACCGCAGGATCCGCGCGGGCGACGCCGTCCTGCCCGTCCTCGCCTCGGCCAACCGCGACGAACGGGTGTTCACCGACGCCGACCGGCTCGACCTGTGCCGAGCGGAGAACCCGCACCTCACCTTCGGCCGGGGCGCGCACAACTGCATCGGCGCACACCTGGCCCGGGCCCAGCTGACCGTGGGACTGGAGGCCCTGCTCGACCGCCTCCCCCGACTGCGCCTCGCCGAAGGACAGGCCCCCACCTGGGACGACGAATCCCCGAGCAAGTCACCGCTCACCCTCCCCGTCAGCTGGCACGACACCACCGCCGTTCAAGGGGCCGGCGATCCACCGGAGCAACCGCGAAGCCGCCGCCCCCCGCCGCCGTGAGGGCGCCCCCGAGCGCCGTGCTCACCGCCGTGTGCCCGAACGGACGCGCCGCCACGAGGTCAGTCGGCAGCCTTGGGCAACAGGTGCGGCGCGTACTTCTCGACCGCTTCCATCAGCTGCCTCTTCGACGGGTTCACCATCGCCCGGCCGGCCACGGTCACGGTCGGCACGGTCTCGTTCCCGTCCGCGACCGAGCGGACGAACGCCGCCGCCTCGGGATCCCTCCAGATGTTCACCTTGGTGTACCGCAGCCGCGTGAAGCGCAGACGCAGGAGCAGTCGAGCGGTTCACCCCGCCGAAGCCGCTCCGGCTTCCCTCCGGGGCGGCCGGACGGCCCTTTTGCCGGCGCGGCCCTGCCGACACCGCCGCGCGGACCGACCATGTCAAGGGCTACCGCAGCAACGGCCGCCGCGTGGGCCGGGTCCACGTCCTCACCCGGCCCCTGACGGACCACCTTCGATTCGAGTTCGCGCACTACCGCCACAACATCGCGGCCGGGGAGGACATCCGGATCCTCGACCCGCCCTTCCTGGAATTCCTGGAAGAGCGTGGGTGAGTGACGTTCGACCCCGAGCAGCTGGATCGGTCCACAGCCGATCTGGCGGAAATGCTCCGCGGCCTTCGAGCGCTTGAAGCGCCCGCGGATCTGGCCGAGGAGCGGTTCCGGGGCGTGGCCCGATGAATACCTTCACCGTTCATGACGATCGATTGGCGACCGTGGAGACCTTCACCGGGCGAATCGCATTTAGCAATGCCCGGGATTTCGCCGAACACTTGGACATATTCACACTGTACGAAGACCTGGCAATATTCGGAGAAAACTCCAGAGAGCCCCTGGCGACCCGGGCTGCGACACATCGGAAAGATCTTTAGTCCACTACGGAAATCCCCTTGAAGGGCACGAACTCACTCCCTTATCTTCTTCTCCAGGAAAGGGATTCAGCAGGAGGAGAAACCGCCACAGAACGGCGGCTCCTCGGCGCGGCACCGGCCCGAGCCGTGTCAGGACCGACGGGCAAACCCGTACACGAGCGGAGAACCCCCATGGGTAAGCACGACGACGGCAAGGGCGGCAGCTCCGGCGACAAGCAGCAGTCGCCGAAGGAGTCGGACGGCCAGTGGAAGAGGCCCGTACCGCCGCCCGGCCCGGACGAGGAGAAGAAGTAGGCGCGAGCCGATGAACAAGAACGCGCAGTTGGTCGCCGAACTGACCAAGTCCGGTGCGCTGGGCGAAGAGTGGCGGGGCGCGTTCGAGCGCGCCCCGCGCTCTGCCTTCATTCCGGATGCCGTCTGGGCGCCGGACGAGGGCACACCCAGCGGCTATCGCCTGGTCGCCAAGGGCCGGGATCCGCACGGCTGGTGGGAGCTGGTCAACGCCGACGACGTGGTCGTGACGCAGCTGGACGACGGGGATTCCGACGGCCCCGGCGTCGCCACCTCGTCGGCCTCCATGCCCTCCCTGGTCGCGATGATGCTCCGCCACCTCGACCTCGCCGAGGGGCAGACCGTGCTGGACATCGGCACCGGTACCGGCTGGACGAGCGCCTTGCTGTCCGCCCGACTCGGCGACGCCGGCGTGACCACGGTGGAGATCGACCCGGGCGTCGCCGCCGAGGCGGCGCGCCGGCTGAAGGCCGCCCGGTTCACGCCCCGCCTCGCGGTGGGCGACGGCCTGGCCGGCCATGCCTCCACCGCCCCCTACAACCGCATCCACTCCACGGCAGCGGTACGGCACGTGCCTCTCCCATGGATCGAGCAGACCGAGCCCGGCGGGGTCGTCGTGACGCCCTGGGGTACGCCGTACGCCAACGCCGGGCTGCTCCGGCTGGTCGTCGGCGGTCCGGGCCGGGAGTCGCACGGCCGGTTCGTGGAGAACGTCAGCTTCATGTGGATGCGGGCACAACGACCGCACGCCGTGACGGCTCCGGGCGTCGGGCCGGTACGTGACAGCGCGTCCCCGATGGATCCGGACCTTGCCGAGGAGAACGTCCACGCGGCGTTCGCCATCGGCCTGCGGGTGCCCGGAGTTCGCTCCGTGCACACCTGGGACAGCGAGGATCCGCAGGGCACCTACCGCGTGCAGCTCTCCGACAGCGAGGGCTCCTGGGCCTCCGCGCGCCATCGGCGATGGGATGCCGGAGACGCCGTTCAGCAGACCGGGCCCCGCCGAATCTGGGACGAGGTCTGCGCCGCCCGGCTGTGGTGGCTGAAGGAAGGCAAGCCGGAACTGACCCGCTTCGGGCTGACCGTCGGCCCGGACGGGGGCCAGACCGTCTGGCTGGACAGCCCCGACCACCCCGTCGGCTGACGCCAGGACGAGCCGCTGGAAGCACGCCGGTTCCAGAGTGAACATATGGCTGAGCGTGTCCGTCCGGGTCCGGACCGGGGAGATCGACGACACCGAGGGCAGGCTGGTTCCCGAGTCGTCGAGACCACGTCCACCGGACCCGACCGCCCCTCGGAAACCGCTCTCGATCGCACCTGGCCGATCTCCGGCGAAATTCTCCGTACTATGTATAGTGTACCGCGTACGGGATAATCGCCGACGAGAGGGCCCATCGTGCAGATCAACTCCTCCGCCGTTTCACTCACCGTCGAGGACGTCGCCACCTCCTCCGCCTTCCTCCAGCGGCACTTCGGGTTCGCCGAGCAGATGGCGGCCGACGGCTTCGTCTCGCTCGGCCACGAGAGCGCCGGGCTCAACGTCGTCTACCTGCGGCGCGGCCTCGACGTGCTGCCCGAGGGGTTCCGGGACCAGCACGCCGCCGGGCTGATCCTGGCGTTCACCGTCGACGACCTGGCCGGGGAGGAGGAGCGGCTGCGGGGGGAGGGCGTGGAGATCACCATGCCGCTGCGGGAGGAGCCGTGGGGTGAGCGGCTGTTCCAGGTCACCGACCCCAACGGCGTGGTGGTCCAGCTCGTCGAGTGGGTCCAGCGGTAGCGGGCAGACAGCGGTGCCCCTGGCCGGGCCAGGGGCACCGCCTCACCACGAGGCTGAACGACGAGCAGGACCAGGGACGATCAGTCGACCGTCCAGGTGTCGTTGCCCGCCAGCAGGCCGGCCAGGTCGCCGGGGCCGCGGTGGGCGGCGGCGGTGGCCAGCTGGCTCGCCATCAGCTCGTCGTAGACCGGGCGCCGGACGCTCCGCAGGACGCCGATCGGGGTGTGGTGCAGGGCGTCCGCGTCGGCGATCCGGGAGAGCGCGAACGCCGTGGCCGGGCCGGCCGCGTGCGCGTCGTGGACGAGCACGGCGGACTCGTTCTCCGGGGTGACCGCGCCCACGAACAGCTCGCCGTCGGCGGCCCGGAAGACGCCCTGGGCGGCATCCGCGCCGAACCGGATGGGCTTCCCGTGCTCCAGCCGGATCAGCGCCTCGTCCCGCGTGCCCGGATCCTTCAGCACCTCGAAGGCGCCGTCGTTGAAGATGTTGCAGTTCTGGTAGATCTCGACCAGCGCGGTGCCCTCGTGCTCGGCGGCCGCCCGCAGCACGGACTGCAGGTGCTGGCGGTCGGAGTCGATGGTCCGGGCGACGAAGGTGGCCTCCGCGCCGATGGCCAGCGAGAGCGGGTTGAACGGGGCGTCCAGCGAGCCCATCGGCGTGGACTTGGTGATCTTGCCGAGTTCGCTGGTCGGCGAGTACTGGCCCTTGGTGAGACCGTAGATCCGGTTGTTGAACAGCAGGATCTTCAGATTGACGTTCCGTCGCAGCGCGTGGATCAGGTGGTTGCCGCCGATCGAGAGCGCGTCGCCGTCCCCGGTCACCACCCAGACGCTGAGGTCCTGCCGCGACGAGGCGAGCCCGGTCGCGATCGCCGGCGCGCGCCCGTGGATCGAGTGCACTCCGTAGGTGTTCATGTAGTACGGGAACCGCGAGGAGCAGCCGATCCCGGAGACGAAGACGGTGTTCTCCCGCCGGATCCCCAGCTCCGGCATGAAGGACTGCACGGCCGCCAGGATGGCGTAGTCCCCGCAGCCGGGACACCAGCGCACCTCCTGGTCGGTCTTGAAGTCCCTGGCGGTCTGCTTCGCCTCGTCCTTCGGCACGAGCTTCAACGAGGGAAACGTGTCACTCATCGGTTGTCCTCCTCGTCCAGGGTGCCGATCGCCGCCCGCAGCACGTCCGCCAACTGGGCCGCCTTGAAGGGAAGTCCGCGCACCTGGTTGTAGGACTCCGCGTCCACCAGGTACTTGGCGCGCAGCAGCAGCGCCAGCTGTCCGAGGTTCATCTCGGGGACGATCACCCTGTCGTAACTCCTCAGTACCGTCCCCAGGTTGGCCGGGAACGGGTTGAGGTTGCGCAGATGCGTCTGGGCGATGCGGCCGCCGTCCGCCCGGACGCGCCGCACCGCCGCGGTGATCGGACCGTACGTCGAGCCCCAGCCCAGCACCAGGACGCGGGCCTCGCCGTCGGGGTCGTCGACCTCGGTGTCCGGCACGGCGATGTTGTCGATCTTGGCCTGCCGGGTGCGGACCATGAAGTCGTGGTTGGCGGGGTCGTAGGAGATGTTGCCGGTGCCGTCCTGCTTCTCGATGCCGCCGATGCGGTGCTCCAGGCCGGGCGTACCGGGCACCGCCCAGGGGCGGGCGAGCGTCCGCGGGTCGCGCTGGTAGGGCCAGAAGGCGCCGTCCTCGCGGTTCGGGCCGGTGGCGAAGTCGGGTGCGATCTCGGGGAGTTCGTCGACCTCGGGGATCCGCCAGGGCTCGGAGCCGTTGGCCAGGTAGCCGTCCGAGAGCAGGAAGACCGGGGTGCGGTAGGTGACCGCGATCCGGGCCGCCTCCAGGGCCGCGTCGAAGCACTCGGCCGGGGTGGCGGGGGCGACGATCGGCACCGGCGCCTCGCCGTTGCGGCCGAACATCGCCTGGAGCAGGTCCGCCTGCTCGGTCTTGGTCGGCAGACCGGTGGACGGGCCGCCGCGCTGGATGTCGACCACCAGCAGCGGGAGTTCGAGCGAGACGGCCAGGCCGATGGTCTCGCTCTTCAGGGCCACCCCCGGGCCGGAGGTGGTGGTCACGCCGAGCGCGCCGCCGAAGGCCGCACCGAGGGCGGCGCCGATACCCGCGATCTCGTCCTCGGCCTGGAAGGTGCGCACGCCGAAGTTCTTGTGCCGGCTCAGCTCGTGGAGGATGTCCGAGGCCGGGGTGATCGGGTAGGAGCCGAGGTAGAGCGGCAGCCCCGAGCGCTGGGCGGCGGCGATCAGGCCGTAGGAGAGCGCGAGGTTCCCGGAGATGTTGCGGTAGCGGCCCGCGGGCAGCTTGGCCGGCGGCACCTCGTAGGAGACGGCGAAGGTCTCGGTGGTCTCGCCGAAGTTCCAGCCGGCCCGGAAGGCGCTGATGTTGGCCTCGGCGATCTTCGGCTTCTTGGCGAACTTGCCGCGCAGGAAGGACTCGGTGCCGTGGGTGGGGCGGTGGTACATCCAGGAGAGCAGGCCCAGGGCGAACATGTTCTTGGCCCGCTCGGCGTCCTTGCGGGCCAGTCCGCTGTCCTTGAGCGCCTCCAGGGTCAGCGTGGTCAGCGGCACCTTGTGCAGGTGGTACGCCTCCAGCGAGCCGTCGGCCAGCGGGTCGGCCGGGTAACCGACCTTGGCGAGCGCCCGCTTGGTGAACTCGTCGGTGTTGACGATGATCTCCGCGCCGCGCGGCAGATCGGGGACGTTGGCCTTGAGAGCGGCCGGGTTCATCGCGACCAGGACGTTCGGCGCGTCCCCCGGGGTCAGGATGTCGTGGTCGGCGAAGTGCAGTTGGAAGGACGAGACGCCGGGCAGGGTACCGGCGGGGGCCCGGATCTCGGCCGGGAAGTTGGGCAGGGTGGAGAGGTCGTTGCCGAAGGACGCCGTCTCGGAGGTGAAACGGTCGCCGGTGAGCTGCATTCCGTCACCGGAGTCCCCGGCGAACCGGATGATCACCCGGTCCAGCCGGCGGATCGGTTTGGGACGCCTGGGCTGCGGACTGTCCGGCGCGGTGGGACCGGCCTGGCCCGCACCGGGCCCGGAGCGGCCCTCGTCGCCGTCCGAGCCGTCCACTGCCTCTGACTGATCGACCTGACTGGTCACTGCCGCGGACCTCCTCGTGGGCACCAGCCGCGGGCGTGAGCCGTGTGCCCCGTCCGCCTGGTGCACCTCTCGCATCCTATGCGGCCGGGTATCGCCGCTGGCGGGAACGGCCGCATGCGGCGGGAAATACAGAACGACACCACACTTTCGATAGAACACCGACCGGGGTGACGGTCATACCGCGCAGGCCCGGAACGGAAGTCGGGGCAGCCGGGGCCGGGAACGAGCGGCCCCCCGGCAAACGCCCCCAAGCCCCCCCCGGCCCCCGGCCCCCCGGGCTCAACAGCGCTCAAGGGCGCTCAAAAGTGGTCAAGCACGCTCAGGAGTTGAGATAGGTGAGCACCGCCAGCACCCGGCGGTGGTCCTCGGGGCTCTGGGCGAGGCCGAGCTTGAGGAAGATGTTGCTGACGTGCTTCTCCACCGCGCCGTCCGAGACGACCAGTTGCCTGGCCACCGCCGTGTTGGTCCGGCCCTCGGCCATCAGCCCCAGCACCTCGCGCTCACGCGGGGTGAGGCCGGCCAGCACATCGCTCTTGCGGCTGCGGATGAGCAGCTGCTGCACCACCTCGGGGTCCAGTGCGGTGCCACCCCCGGCGACCCGGACCACCGCGTCCGCGAACTCGCGCACCTCGGCGACCCGGTCCTTCAGCAGATACCCCACGCCCCGGGTGGAGCCGGCCAGCAGCTCGGAGGCGTACCGCTCCTCCACGAACTGCGACAGCACCAGCACACCCAGCTCCGGGTACTGGGCACGGAGCGCGACACAGGCCCGCACGCCCTCGTCGGTGTGGGTCGGGGGCATCCGGACGTCCGAGACCACGACGTCCGGCAGGGCGCCGGCGGCGGCCAGGTCGTGGATGGCCTTCAGCAGCGCCTCGGCGTCCCCGACGCCCGCCACGACCTCCAGGCCACGATCGGTGAGCAGCCGGGTCAGGCCCTCCCGCAGCAGTACGGAGTCCTCGGCGATGACGACGCGAAGCATGGTGGCCTTCCGGCTGGGCTGGGCTGGGCTGACGGGTGTCAGTCTCCCCTATCCTCGGTCCTGCCCGGGCGGAAAATCATGCCGGGGCAGCACCTCACCGCAGCACCTCACCGCAGCACCTCACGGGCGACACCTCACATGGTGCGGATGGCCACCGAGTCGCAGAGCTCCTGCAGCGCCGCCTTGGCCGGGCAGTCCGGCAGCGGGTCGAGCAGGGCCCGGGCCGCCTCGGCCTGCCGCAGCGTCTCCCGGCGGGCGCGCTCCAGCGCGGGGTGGCGGCGCAGCAGCCGCAGCGCCTCGGCGTGCAGCTCGTCGTCGGCGAGGTCGAGGGTGAGCAGCTCGTGCAGCCGCCGGTCGGCCGGGTCGGACTCGTCCACCGGCATCTGCTGGAGCAGCAGGGTCGGCAGCGTGGCCACGCCCTCGCGCAGGTCGGTGCCGGGGGTCTTGCCGGACTCGTCGCCGTCGCTGGCGATGTCCAGCACGTCGTCGGCCAGCTGGAACGCGGTGCCGATCCGCTCGCCGTACTCGGCGAGGATGTCGGTCACCCACGGCTCCGCGCCGGCCATCAGCGCGCCGATCCGGCAGGAGACCGCGATCAGCGAACCGGTCTTGCCGGCCAGCACGGCCAGGTAGTGGTCCAGCGGGTCGTCGTCCGGGCCGGGGCCGGCGGTCTCCAGGATCTGGCCGGTGACCAGCCGCTCGAACGCGTCGGCCTGGAGCCGGACGGCCTCCGGGCCGAGGTCGGCGAGCACCTGGGAGGCGCGGGAGAAGAGGAAGTCGCCGGTGAGGATGGCGACCGAGTTGTCCCAGCGCGAGTTGGCGCTGGGGGCGCCGCGGCGCACGGGGGCCTCGTCCATGACGTCGTCGTGGTAGAGCGTGGCGAGGTGGGTGAGCTCGACGACGACGGCGGCCGGCACCACGCCGGGCGCGCCCGGGTCACCGAACTGGGCGGCGAGCATCACCAGTAGCGGGCGGAAGCGCTTGCCGCCCGCCTCGATCAGGTGGCTGGCGGTGATGGTGATGAAGGGGACGTCACTCTTCACCGCCTCGGTGAGCGCGGTCTCCACCGCGTCCATCCCGGCCTGGACGTCGCGGGTGAGATCGCGGTCCTGCACGCTGAGCCCAAAGGGTCCCACGACGGTCACGAAGACCACTCCTCTGTCCCTGGTCGATCTAGCGGCCTGGTCCCTGAGTGCCGCCGCTGGCCATACAGGCAGGGTATCCGGTCACGAGTGGATCACTGCACGGGCGTGCGGATCCTGTCATGATCGGGCCGGATGCCCTGATCAGGACGGATGCCGGACACGACGCGTCCGGGCCGCGCGGACAACGGCGCGGCCCGGACGACGGATGCCTCCGGCCGGGGGTCTCAGCGCACGAAGAGCGCGGCCTTCGACGCCAGGTCCAGGAAGTACTGCGGCAGCAGGCCGAGGCCGAGGGTGACCAGGACGCCGGCCCCGATCGCGGTGATCGTGAAGGCGCTGGGCACGGCGACGGTCGGGCCGCCGGGCTGCGGGTCGGAGAAGAACATCAGCACGATGACCCGGATGTAGAAGAACGCGGCCACCGCCGAGCTGAGCACACCCACGATCACCAGCGGGGTCGCCCCGCCGGCCGCCGCGGCCTGGAAGACCGCGAACTTCCCGGTGAAGCCCGAGGTGAGCGGGATCCCCGCGAAGGCCAGCAGGAACAGCGCGAAGACCGCCGCGAGCAGCGGCGAGCGCCGGCCCAGCCCCGCCCAGCTGGACAGGTGGGTGGCCTCGCCCTTGGAGTCGCGCACCAGGGTGACCACGGCGAAGGCGCCGAGCGTCACGAAGGAGTACGCCAGCAGGTAGAACAGCACCGAGCCGAGGCCCTGCTTGTTGGTGGCGATCACGCCGGTCAGGATGAACCCGGCGTGCGCGACGGACGAGTAGGCGAGCAGCCGCTTCACGTCCTGCTGGGTGACGGCCAGCACCGCGCCGACCACCATGGTGAGGATGGCCACGCCCCACATCACCGGCCGCCAGTCCAGCCGCAGGCCGGGGAAGGCGACGTAGAACAGCCGCAGGAAGGCGCCGAAGGCGGCGACCTTGGTGGCGGCCGCCATGAAGCCGGTGACCGACGTCGGCGCGCCCTGGTAGACGTCCGGGATCCAGGAGTGGAAGGGCACCGCGCCGACCTTGAAGAGCAGGCCGACGGCGAGCAGCGCCAGGCCGATCAGCAGCAGCGCGTCGTTCTGGGTGGTGTTCAGCAGCGCCGGGGTGGCCAGCGCCTTCCCGGAGATGACGTCCGAGATGTCGCCGAGCCGGACGCTGCCCGCGTAGCCGTACAGCAGGGCGGTGCCGAACAGGAAGAACGCCGAGGCGAAGGCGCCGAGCAGGAAGTACTTGACCGCCGCCTCCTGGGACAGCAGCCGGCGGCGCCGGGCCAGCGCGCAGAGCAGGTAGAGCGGGAGGGAGAAGACCTCCAGCGCCACGAACATGGTCAGCAGGTCGTTGGCGGCGGGGAAGAGCAGCATGCCGCCGACCGCGAACAGGGTGAGCGGGAAGACCTCGGTGGTGGCGAAGCCGGCCCGGACCGCGGACCGCTCCTGCTCGCCGCCCGGGGTGGCGGCGGCCTGGGCGACGAACGCGTCGACGGCCACTCCCCCGGCCCTCGGCTCCAGCCTCCGCTCGGCGTAGGTGAGCACCGCGACCACGGCGGCCAGCAGGATCACGCCCTGGAGGAAGAGCGCGGGGCCGTCGAGCGCGACCGAGCCCATGGCGAGCAGGTCGACCTTGGTGGAGCCGTAGCCCTGCGCGGCGAGCACCACCACGGCGGTGAACGCGCCGGCCAGGCCGGCCAGGGCCAGCGAGACCTGCGCCCAGTACCGGTGGCGCCGGGGCAGGAAGGCCTCCAGCAGGATGCCGGCCACGGCGGCGCCGAACACCACCAGCATCGGGGAGAGCTGGCCGTACTCGATGTGCGGCGCCGGAATGCTGGGCGTGCTGCCGCCGGCGGCGGCGAGCCATCCGGTGGTGCTCACTTGTGCTCACCTCCTGAGGTGGCGGCGACCGGGTGGGCCGGTGCCGGGTCGGTCTCGTGGACCTGCGACAGCGTCGCGTCCACCGCCGGGTTGATGATGTCGGTGAGCGGCTTCGGGTAGACACCGAGCAGGATGGTCAGCGCCACCAGCGGGGCGACGACGGCGAGTTCGCGCACCTTGAGGTCGGGCATCCCGCGCACCTCGGCCTTGACCGGGCCGGTCATGGTGCGCTGGTAGAGCATCAGGGCGTACAGCGCGGCGAGCACGATGCCGAAGGTGGCGACGATGCCGATCGCCGGGTAACGGGTGAACGTGCCGACCAGCACCAGGAACTCGCTGACGAAGGGCGCGAGCCCGGGCAGCGAGAGGGTGGCCAGGCCGCCGATCAGGAACGTCCCGGCGAGCACCGGGGCGACCTTCTGCACCCCGCCGTAGTCGGCGATCAGGCGCGAGCCGCGGCGGGAGATCAGGAAGCCGGCCACCAGCATCCACGCGGCGGTGGAGATGCCGTGGTTGACCATGTAGAGGGTGGCCCCGCTCTGACCCTGGCTGGTCAGCGCGAAGATGCCCATGATGATGAAGCCGAAGTGCGAGATCGAGGCGTACGCGACCAGCCGCTTGATGTCCTTCTGGCCGATGGCCAGCAGCGCGCCGTAGATGATCCCGATCACCGAGAGCACCAGGATCGCCGGGGCGAAGGTCCTGGAGGCGTCCGGGAACAGCCCGAGGCAGAAGCGGAGCATCGCGAAGGTGCCGACCTTGTCCACCACCGCCGTGATCAGGACGGCCGTTCCGGCGGTGGACTCGCCCATCGCGTTCGGCAGCCAGGTGTGCAGCGGCCAGAGCGGGGCCTTCACCGCGAAGGCGAAGAAGAAGCCGAGGAACAGCGCCTTCTCCGCGGTGCCGCCGAGCACCAGCCGGCCGTCGGCGATCGCCGAGGTGAGGGTCGGCAGGTCGAAGGTGGCGAAGCCCTGCTCCTGCGCGATCACGTACAGGCCGATCACGGCGGCCAGCATGACCAGGCCGCCGAGCAGGTTGTAGAGCAGGAACTTCACGGCCGCGTACGAGCGCTGGCGCGCCGAGTCGGGGCCGCCCGCCCGGTCGCCGAAGCCGCCGATCAGGAAGTACATCGGGATCAGCATGGCTTCGAAGAAGACGTAGAACACGAAGACGTCGGTGGCGTAGAAGGAGACGATCACCATCGCCTCGACCGCCAGGATCAGGGCGAAGAAGCCCTGCGTGCGACGCCTGTTCTCGAAGGTGCCGTCCGGTGCGGTGGGGCCGGGCCCCTCCTGCCCGTTGGCGGGCGCGGCCGCTCCAGGATCGGCGTCGTGCCAGGAGGCCAGCATCACGACCGGCACCAGGACGGCGGTGAGCAGGGCCAGCACGGCGCCGATGCCGTCCACGCCGAGCGAGAAGGTGATGCCGAAGGAGCGGATCCAGCTGTAGGACTCGGTCAGCTGGTAGCGCGCCCCGCCGGGCTCGAAGCGGGCGGTCACCACGGCCGCCAGCGCCAGGGTGACGGCCGAGACGCCCAGGGCGACGGCCTTGGTGGTCCGCCGCCGGGCCTCGCTGGACCCGGCCGGCAGCGCGGCGGTCAGCACCGCGCCGGCCGCCGGGACGGCGCAGGTGGCGGTCAGCAGGGCACTCATGCCTTACCTCCCTGACGGCCTGTTTGTTTCCTGTCCATCAGACGGACCTCATCAGGAGAGTCGTGGCGACCAGTACCAGCGTGCCGCCGAACATGGAGAGCGCGTACGAGCGGACGTAGCCGTTCTGGATCCGCCGCAGGCGGCTGGAGACGCCGCCGATGACGGCGGCCAGGCCGTTGACGAAGCCGTCCAGGCCCCGGCTGTCGAAGTAGACCAGCGCCGCGGTGAGCGCCGAGCCGGGGCGGACCAGGACGGCGTGGTTGAAGTCGTCCTGGAGGAGGTCCCGGCGGGCGGCCCGGGTGAGCGGCGAGCCGACCGGCGGCACCACCGGGACGGCGGAGCGGCCGTACATCAGGTAGGAGACCGCCACCCCGGCGAGCATGCAGGCCGTGGTGAGCAGGGTGACCACCAGCGGGGCGAGCGGCGAGTGGCCCTCGTCGTGGCCGGTGACCGGCTCCAGCCAGGTGAGGAAGCCGCTGTTCAGGGTGAACAGCCCACCGGCGAAGACCGAGCCGAAGGCGAGCAGGATCATCGGAATGGTCATGGTCTTCGGCGACTCGTGCGGGTGCGGTTCCTGGCCCTTCTCGTCCGGCTGCCAGCGCTTCTCGCCGAAGAAGGTCAGGAGCATCACCCGGGTCATGTAGAACGCGGTGACCGCGGCGCCGGTCAGGGCGCAGAGGCCGAGGATCCAGCCCTCGGTGCCGCCCTTGGCGAAGGCCGCCTCGATGATCTTGTCCTTGGAGAAGAAGCCGGACAGCCCCGGGAAGCCGATGATGGCCAGGTAGCCGAGGCCGAAGGTGACGAAGGTGACCGGCATGTACTTCCGCAGGCCTCCGTAGCGCCGCATGTCCACCTCGTCGTTCATGCCGTGCATGACCGAACCGGCGCCGAGGAAGAGCCCGGCCTTGAAGAAGCCGTGGGTCACCAGGTGCATGATCGCGAAGGCGTAGCCGATCGGGCCGAGGCCGGCCGCCAGCACCATGTAGCCGATCTGCGACATGGTCGAGCCGGCCAGGGCCTTCTTGATGTCGTCCTTGGCGCAACCGACGATCGCACCGAAGAGCAGGGTGACCGCGCCGACCACCACGACGGCGGTCTGGGCGTCCGGCGCCAGGTTGAAGATCGCACCGGAGCGGGTGATCAGGTAGACGCCGGCGGTCACCATGGTGGCCGCGTGGATCAGGGCCGAGACCGGGGTCGGGCCCTCCATGGCGTCCCCGAGCCAGGACTGCAACGGCACCTGGGCGGACTTGCCGCAGGCCGCCAGCAGCAGCATCAGGCCGATCGCGGTCAGCTTGCCCTCACTCGCCTGGTCCGCCGCCCCGAAGACCGGCTCGAAGGCGAAGGAGCCGAACTCGGCGAACATCAGCATGATCGCGATGGAGAGGCCCAGGTCGCCGACGCGGTTGACGATGAACGCCTTCTTGGCGGCCGTCGCGGCGCTCGGCTTGTGCTGCCAGAAGCCGATCAGCAGGTACGAGGCGAGCCCGACCCCCTCCCAGCCGAAGTACAGCAGCAGGTAGTTGTCCGCGATCACCAGCAGCAGCATGGCCGCCAGGAACAGGTTGAGGTACGCGAAGAAACGGCGCCGGCGCTCGTCGTGCGCCATGTACCCCACCGAGTAGAGGTGGATCAGCGTGCCGACACCGGTGATCAGCAGGACGAAGGTGATGGAGAGCTGGTCGAGCCGGAACGCGATGTCGGCCTGGAAGCCGTTCACCGGTACCCAGCTGAACAGGCGTGTGGTGACGGCGCGTTGCTCGGCGTCGCGGCCCAGCATGGACGCGAACAGCGCCAGCCCGAAGCCGAACGAGAGCGCGGCGAGCGCGGTGGCCAGCCAGTGGCCGAACCGGTCGAAGGCCCGGCCGCCGAGCAGCAGCAGAGCCGCACCGGCCAGCGGAGCCGCCACGAGCAGCGGAATGAGAGAGTTCACCGAAGGTCCTCCGCCTACAGCTTCATCAGGTTGCTGTCATCGACCGAAGCGGAGTGCCTGGTCCGGAAGATGGCGACGATGATGGCGAGGCCGACCACGACCTCGGCCGCCGCGACCACCATGGTGAAGAACGCGATGATCTGGCCGTCCAGGTTGCCGTGCAGCCGGGAGAAGGTGACCAGGGCGAGGTTCGAGGCGTTGAGCATCAGCTCCACGCACATGAACAGGACGATCGCGTTCCGCCGGATCAGGACGCCGGAGGCGCCGATGGTGAACAGGAGGGCGGAGAGATACAGGTAGTTGACCGGATTCACTCCGTGCCCTCCTCGTGGTTGGTCGGGACCGGCTCCAGCGACCTGCGCGGGCCGGTGGCCGGCGGGCGCTCGGACGGCGGGCGGCCCAGCCAGTCGGCGGTGGTGGACTCCAGCTCGGCCATCCGCCGCAGCATCTCCTGGCTGACGTCGCGGATCTGGCCGCGCTCGCGCAGGGTCTCCATCACCGAGTCCTCGGCGATGGTGCCGTCCGGCAGCAGGCCGGGGATGTCCACCGCGTTGTGCCGGGCGTAGACGCCGGGCGCGGGCAGCGGCGGCAGCTGGATGTTGTCCTTGACCCGCTGGGCGGCCAGCTCGCGCTGGGTCTTCGGGGCCTTCACGTGCTCGCGGTGGGTGAGCACCATGGCGCCGATCGCCGCCGTGATCAGCAGCGCGCCGGTGACCTCGAAGGCCCAGACGTACTTGGTGAAGATCAGCCGGGCCAGGCCCTGGACGTTGCCCTCGGCGTTGGCCTCGGCGAGGCCGGCGAAGGTGTCCAGCTTGGCGTTGGCGAGCCCGGCGACCAGCAGCACGCCGAAGCCGAGCCCGCACAGGAGCGCGGCGAACCGCTGCCCCTTCAGCTGCTCCTTCATCGAGTCGGCGCTGGTGACACCGACCAGCATCACCACGAACAGGAACAGCATCATGATCGCGCCGGTGTAGACCACGATCTGCACCACGCCCAGGAAGACCGCGCCCTGCGCCATGTAACAGACCGCCAGCGCCATCATGGTGGCGGCCAGGCAGAGCGCGCTGTGCACGGCCTTCCTCATCAGCAGCATGCCGAGCGCGCCGCCGACGGCGATCACCGCGAGCACCCAGAACTGGACGGCCTCCCCGGTGGAGGTCGTCCCGGTGACGGCAAGGACCGTGCTGCTCCCGGCCAGGACGGTGGCGGCCACTACCGCACCTCCTTCTCGCGCTCGGTGCGCTCCTGCTGGACCGTCCCGGGCGCCGCCGCGATGATCTCGCCCCGGTAGTAGGCGCCCTCGTCGGCGCCCGGGTAGATCGCGTGCGGGGTGTCGACCATGTCCTCGGAGAGGCCGACCAGCAGCTGCTCCTTGGTGAAGATCAGGTCCTTGCGGGAGGAGTCGGCCAGCTCGTACTCGTTGGTCATGGTGAGCGCGCGGGTCGGACAGGCCTCGATGCAGAGCCCGCAGAGGATGCAGCGGGCGTAGTTGATCTGGTAGACCGCGCCGTACCGCTCGCCGGGCGAGTAGCGCTCCTCGTCCCGGTTGTCCGCGCCCTCGACGTAGATCGCGTCGGCCGGGCAGGCCCAGGCGCACAGCTCGCAGCCGACGCACTTCTCCAGGCCGTCCGGGTGCCGGTTCAGCTGGTGGCGGCCGTGGAAGCGCGGAGCGGTGGGCTTCTTCTGCTCCGGGTACTGCTCGGTGAGCCGCTTCTTGAACATGGCCTTGAAGGTCACGCCGAAGCCGGCGGCCGGTCCGAGGACGGACGGCCTCTCGGTCGGGTCGGGCCCGGTTGTCTCGTCGGACGACATCGCGGTCAGCTCCCTTCGGAATGGTCGGCCCCGTTGAGGGCGTCCTGGAGTTGCTTCGGGGCGCGGCTGCGCCGGCGCGGGACCGGCGGGAGCTCCTGCCCGGGCAGCGGGGGCACCGGGTACCCGCCCGCCATCGGGTCGAACCGCTCGGCGGGCGGCGCCCCCTCGGCCGCTGTCGCGGCGGGCTCCGGCGGGCGCTTCGCGAAGTCCCGCACCAGGGCGAGCAGCAGGATCGCGGCGACCGGGGCGCCGACGTACAGCACCACCTCGCCGAAGCCGTAGCCCTCGTTGCGCAGGGCCCGGACGCTGGCCACCATCACCAGCCAGACCAGCGAGACCGGGATCAGGACCTTCCAGCCCAGCTTCATGAACTGGTCGTAGCGCAGCCGGGGCAGGGTGCCGCGCAGCCAGATGAAGAAGAAGAGCAGCAGCTGGATCTTCAGAATGATCCAGAGCATCGGCCACCAGCCGTGGTTGGCCCCCTCCCAGAAGGTGGAGACCGGCCAGGGCGCCCGCCAGCCGCCCAGGAAGAGCGTGGAGGCGACGGCCGAGACGGTGACCATGTTGACGTACTCGGCCAGCATGAACATCGCGAACTTCAGCGAGGAGTACTCGGTGTTGAAGCCGCCGACCAGTTCGCCCTCGGCCTCCGGGAGGTCGAACGGCGCCCGGTTGGTCTCGCCGACCATGGAGATGATGTAGACGATGAACGACACCGGCAGCAGCACCGCGAACCAGGTCGGCTGCTGCGAGGAGACGATCTCCGAGGTGGACATCGAACCCGAGTAGATGAACACCGCCGCGAAGGACAGGCCCATCGCGATCTCGTAGCTGATCATCTGCGCGGACGAACGCAGCCCGCCGAGCAGCGGATAGGTCGAGCCGGACGACCAGCCGGCCAGCACGATGCCGTAGATGCCGACCGAGGCGGTGGCCAGGATGTACAGCAGCGCCACCGGGAAGTCGGTCAGCTGCAGCGGGGTCCGGGTGCCGAAGATCGACACCTCGTCGCCGGCCGGGCCGAACGGGATCACCGCGAAGGCCATGAAGGCGGGGATCGCGCAGACGATCGGGGCCAGGATGTAGACGACCTTGTCGGCGCCCTTGACCACCAGGTCTTCCTTCAGCGCCAGCTTCACGCCGTCGGCGAGCGACTGCAGCATGCCCCAGGGGCCGTGCCGGTTGGGCCCGATGCGCAGCTGCATCCAGGCCACCACCTTGCGCTCCCAGACGATCGCGATCAGCACGGTGCCGACCAGGAAGGCGAAGCAGAAGACCGCCTTGAGCAGCACCAGCCACCAGGGGTCGCGGCCGAAGAAGCCCAGGGTCTCGTACGCGGCGAGGTTCACTGCTCCTCCTCGGGGGTCGCGGCGGTGGCGCTGTCGGGGGCGCTGTCGGAGACGGTGGCCGCGGCGATGGTGACCAGGTGGCCGACCGTGGTGCCGAGGGTCCGGTAGGCGCCGCCCGGGGTGGAGTTGAGCGGGATCCAGACCGTGCGGTCCGGGATCGAGCCGGTGATCTCCAGCGGCAGGGTGAGCGAGCCGGCCGGCCCGGTCAGCCGCAGGGCCTCGACCGCGCCGACCTCCTTCGCGGTGACCGGGGAGATCCGGGCGACGGCCGCGTGCCGGGTGCCGGCGAGGTGCTGGTCCCCCTGCTGGAGCGAGCCGTTGTCCAGCAGCTGGCGCCAGCCCGCCAGCACCGCCTGGCCGGTGGCCGGCCGGGGCAGCGGCGCGGGGTGCGCGGCGGGGGCCGTCTGGTGGTCGCCGGTCCACGGTGTGAACCGGTCCAGCTCCAGCCGGGCGGCCCGCACGTCGGGCAGGCCGAGCCGGTGGCCCAGCGCGTCCGCCAGCATGTTCAGCACCCGCAGGTCCGGGTGCAGATGACGGCCCATCTGCTGGTCCGGCTTGAGCGCGGCCTCGAACATCCGCACCCGGCCCTCCCAGTCCAGGAAGGTGCCGGCCTTCTCGGCGACCGCGGCGACCGGCAGCACCACATCGGCGTGCGCGGTGACGGCGGACGGGCGGAGCTCCAGCGAGACCAGGAACCGGACGGCGGCCAGCGCCTCCTCGGCCTGCGCCGGATCCGGCAGGTCGTCCGGGTCGACGCCGCCGACCAGCAGCGCGTCCAGGTCGCCGTGGGCGGCGGCCGCGAGGATCTGCGCGGTGTCCCGGCCGACCCGGGTCGGCAGTTCGGCCCCGCCCCAGACGGCGGCGGCCTCGGCGCGGGCGACCGGGGCGTGGACCGGACGGCCGCCGGGCAGCAGCCCGGGCAGTGCGCCGGCCTCGACGGCGCCGCGCTCACCGGCCCGGCGCGGGATCCAGGCCAGCCGGGCGCCGGTCGCGTGCGCGAGGCGCAGCGCGGCGGTGAGCGCACCGGGGACGGCGGCCAGCCGCTCACCGGCCAGGATGACGGCGCCGGGGGTGCGCAGCAGTTCGGCGGCGCGGCCGGCGTCGTCGCCGAGCGGCTCGTCGGCGGCGAGCGCGGTCAGCCACTCGGTCTCGGTGCCCGGGGCGGCGGGCAGCAGCGCGCCGCGCAGTTTGGCCAGGCCGCGGGAGCCGTACGCGGCGACCGAGAACACCTTCAGGCCGCGGGCGCGGTTGGCCTTGCGCAGCCGCAGGAAGACGATCGGCGACTCCTCCTCGGGCTCGAAGCCCGCGAGCAGCACCGCCGGCGCCGCCTCCAGTTCCTCGTACGTCACGCCCGTGCCGTCGACATCGGTACCGCGCCCGGCGACGGCGGCGGCCAGGAAGTCCGCCTCCTCGCCGCTGTGCGGGCGGGCCCGGAAGTCCACGTCGTTGGTGCCGAGCACCACCCGGGCGAACTTGGCGTAGGCGTAGGCGTCCTCGACGGTGCTCCGGCCGCCGGTGAGCACCCCGGCCCGGGTGCCGCGCAGGCCCTCGGCGGCCCGGGTGCCGCGCAGGCCCTCGGCGGCCCTGGCCAGCGCCTCCGGCCAGGAGGCGGGCACGAGTTCACCCGTCGCGGGGTCGCGGACGAGCGGGGTGGTGATCCGGTCCCGCTGCTGGGCGTAGCGGAAGGCGAACCGGCCCTTGTCGCAGTTCCACTCCTCGTTGACCGCCGGGTCCTCGCCGGCCAGCCGGCGCAGCACCTTGCCGCGCCGGTGGTCGGTGCGCTGGGCGCAGCCGGAGGAGCAGTGCTCGCAGACGCTCGGCGAGGAGACCAGGTCGAACGGCCGGGAGCGGAAGCGGTAGGCCGCCGAGGTGAGCGCGCCGACCGGACAGATCTGGATGGTGTTGCCGGAGAAGTACGAGTCGAGCGGCTCCGCGTCCCCGATGCCGACCTGCTGGAGCGCGCCGCGCTCGATCAGGTCGATGAACGGGTCCCCGGCGATCTGCTGGGAGAAGCGGGTGCAGCGGGCGCAGAGCACGCAGCGCTCGCGGTCCAGCAGCACCTGGGTGCTGAGCGGGATCGGCTTCTCGTAGGTGCGCTTCATCCCCTCGAAGCGGGAGTCGGCGGCGCCGGAGGACATCGCCTGGTTCTGCAGCGGGCACTCGCCGCCCTTGTCGCAGACCGGGCAGTCCAGCGGGTGGTTGATCAGCAGCAGTTCCATCACGCCGCGCTGCGCCTTCTCGGCGACCGGCGAGCTGAGCTGGGTCCGGACCACCATGCCCTCGGCGACCGGGATGGTGCAGGAGGCGACGGGCTTGCGCTGGCCCTCGACCTCGACGATGCACTGCCGGCAGGCGCCGGCCGGGTCGAGCAGCGGGTGGTCGCAGAAGCGCGGGATCTGGGTGCCGATCTGCTCGGCGGCCCGGATCACCAACGTCCCCTTGGGGACCTGCACTTCGACGCCGTCGATGGTGAGCGTGACCAGGTCGACCGCGGCCTTGGAGGTGGATGGCTCTGTGATCGTCACGCGTGCACCTCCCTTTCGGTGGCGGACTGGTGGCCGGAGCGGTGGGCGTCGGCCCAGACGGTGGAGGCGGCCGGGTCGAACGGGCAGCGGCGCTCGGCGAGGTGCTGCTCGTACTCGGCCCGGAAGTACTGGAGCGAGGAGACGATCGGGCTGGCCGCGCCGTCGCCGAGCGCGCAGAAGGACTTGCCGTTGATGTTGTCGGCGATGTCGAGCAGCTTCTCCAGGTCGCCGTCGACGCCCGAGCCGCCCTCGATCCGCTTGAGCAACTGGACCAGCCAGTAGGTGCCTTCGCGGCAGGGCGTGCACTTGCCGCAGGACTCGTGGGCGTAGAACTCGGTCCAGCGGGTGACGGCGCGGACCACGCAGGTGGTCTCGTCGAAGATCTGCAGGGCCTTGGTGCCGAGCATCGAGCCGGCCGCGCCGACGCCCTCGTAGTCGAGCGGGACGTCCAGGTGCTGGTCGGTGAACATCGGGGTGGACGAGCCGCCCGGGGTCCAGAACTTGAGCCGGTGCCCGGGCCGGATGCCGCCGCTGACGTCCAGCAGCTGGCGCAGGGTGATGCCGAGCGGGGCCTCGTACTGGCCGGGGTTGGTGACGTGCCCGGAGAGCGAGTAGAGCGTGAAACCGGGGGACTTCTCGGTGCCCAGGCCCTTGAACCACTCCTTGCCCTTGGCCAGGATCGGCGGCACCGAGGCGATCGACTCGACGTTGTTGACCACCGTCGGGCAGGCGTAGAGGCCGGCGATGGCCGGGAACGGCGGCCGCAGCCGGGGCTGGCCGCGGCGGCCCTCCAGCGAGTCGAGCAGCGCGGTCTCCTCGCCGCAGATGTACGCGCCGGCGCCCGCGTGCACGGTGATGTCGAGGTCGACGCCGGAGCCCATGATGTCCTTGCCGAGCAGCCCGGCCCGGTAGGCCTCGGCGACGGCGGCCTGGATCCGGCGCAGCACCGGGACGACCTCGCCGCGCAGGTAGATGAAGGCGTGGTCGCAGCGGATCGCGTAGGAGGCGATGATCATGCCTTCGATCAGCGCGTGCGGGTTGGCGAACAGCAGCGGGATGTCCTTGCAGGTGCCCGGCTCGGACTCGTCCGCGTTGACCACGAGGTAGTGCGGTTTGCCGTCGTTCTGCGGGATGAACTGCCACTTCAGGCCAGTGGGGAAGCCGGCGCCGCCGCGGCCGCGCAGACCGGAGTCCTTGACCAGGGCGATCACGTCGTCCGGTGCCATCGCGAGGGCGGCCTTCAGGCCCTCGTAGCCGGCGTGGCGGCGGTAGGTGTCGAGCGTCCAGGGCCGGGCGTCGTCCCAGGAGGCGGAGAGTACCGGGGTGAGCAGCTTCTCGGCCGGCTCGGCGGAGGTCATCACGCTTCCGTCCCTTCGTGCCGGGGCGAGACGACCTTGGTGCCGCCGGTGCCGGGCAGGGCCTCGCCCCTGGCCAGACGCAGGCCCGCGAGCGAGGGCGCGCCGCCCGCTCCGGACTCGTCCACGGCACCGGGGCGCTCGTCGGGGAAGCCGGCCAGGATCCGGGCCGACTCCTTGAAGTCGCAGAGCCGGGCGCCGCGGGTGGGGCGGACCTCCCGGCCCGCTCGCAGCTCGTCGACCAGCCGCTTGGCGCTCTCCGGGGTCTGGTTGTCGAAGAACTCCCAGTTGACCATCACCACGGGGGCGTAGTCGCAGGCGGCGTTGCACTCGATGTGCTCGATCGAGATCTCGCCGTCCTCGGTGGTCTCGTTGTTGCGGATCCCGAGGTGCTGCTGGAGCTCCTCGAAGATCTGGTCGCCGCCGAGCACCGCGCAGAGGGTGTTGGTGCAGACCCCGACGTGGTGCTTCCCGGCCGGCCGGCGCCGGTACATGGTGTAGAAGGTGGCGACGGCGGTGACCTCGGCGGTGGTGAGGTCCAACTGCTCGGCACAGAACCGGATGCCGGTCGGGCTGACGAAGCCCTCCTCGGCCTGGACCAGGTGCAGCAGCGGCAGCAGCGCCGACCGGGCCACCGGATAGCGGCCGATCAGCTCCTTCGCGTCGGCGGCCAGCCGGGCGCGTACCTCCTCCGGGTACGGCCCGGCCGGCATCGCCGGCATCCCCAACTGGACGTCTGTCACCGGTCCACGCCTCCCATCACCGGGTCGATCCCGGCCACCGCGACGATCACGTCGGCGACCTGGCCGCCCTCGCACATCGCCGCCATCGACTGCAGATTGGTGAACGACGGGTCCCGGAAGTGGACCCGGTACGGGCGTGTCCCGCCGTCGCTGACCACGTGCACACCCAACTCGCCCTTGGGCGACTCGACCGCCGTGTACGCCTGTCCCACCGGGACCCGGAAGCCCTCGGTGACCAGCTTGAAGTGGTGGATCAGGGCCTCCATCGAGGTGCCCATGATCTTGCGGATGTGGTCGAGCGAGTTACCCACCCCGTCCGGGCCGACGGCCAGTTGGGCGGGCCAGGCGATCTTCTTGTCGGCCACCATGACCGGGCCGGGCCGCAACCGGTCCAGGCACTGCTCGACGATCCGCAGCGACTGCTTCATCTCCTCCAGACGGATCAGGAAGCGGCCGTAGGAGTCGGCGCTGTCGGCGGTCGCCACCTCGAAGTCGTAGTTCTCGTACCCGCAGTAGGGGTCGGACTTGCGCAGGTCGTGCGGCAGGCCGGTGGCCCGCAGGATCGGGCCGGTGGCGCCGAGGGCCAGGCAGCCGGCCAGGTCGAGGAAGCCGACGTCGACCAGGCGGGCCCTGAACACCGGGTTGCCGGTGGCGAGTTTGTCGTACTCGTGCATCCGCGAGCGGATGGTCTTCACCGTTTCGCGGATCTGGTCGACGGCGCCGGGCGGCAGGTCCTGGGCGAGGCCGCCGGGGCGGACGTACGCGTGGTTCATCCGCAGGCCGGTGACCAGTTCGAAGACGTCCAGGATGAGTTCGCGGTCGCGGAAGCCGTAGATCATCAGCGTGGTGGAGCCGATCTCCATGCCGCCGGTGGCCAGGCAGACCAGGTGCGAGGCGATCCGGTTGAGCTCCATCATCAGGACGCGGATGACGGTGGCCCGGTCCGGGATGTCGTCGGTGATGCCGAGCAGCTTCTCGACCGCCAGGCAGTACGCGGTCTCGTTGAACAGCGGGGTCAGGTAGTCCATCCGGGTCACGAAGGTGGTGCCCTGGACCCAGTTGCGGAACTCCATGTTCTTCTCGATGCCGGTGTGGAGGTAGCCGATGCCGCAGCGGGCCTCCTTCACCGTCTCGCCGTCGATCTCCAGGATCAGCCGCAGCACGCCGTGGGTGGACGGGTGCTGGGGGCCCATGTTGACGATGATGCGCTCGTCGTCGGCCCGGCCGACCGCCTCCACCACCTCGCCCCAGTCGCCACCGGTGACGGTGAAGACCCGGCCCTCGGTGGTCTCACGGGCCTCTGCCTCTGCTGCCTCTTCGTAGTGCCGGGTGCTCATCAGCTGTACGACCTCCGCTGGTCGGGCGCCGGGATCTGGGCGCCCTTGTACTCGACGGGGATGCCGCCGAGCGGGTAGTCCTTGCGCTGCGGGTGGCCCGGCCAGTCGTCCGGCATCATGATCCGGGTGAGCGCCGGGTGGCCCTCGAAGACCAGGCCGAAGAAGTCGTAGACCTCGCGCTCGTGCCAGTCGTTGGTCGGGTAGACGCTGACCACCGACGGGACGCGCGGATCGGAGTCCGGCGCGGTGACCTCCAGCCGGATCAGCCGGCCGTGGGTGATCGAGCGCAGGTGGTAGACCGCGTGCAGCTCGCGGCCCTTGTCACCGGGGTAGTGCACGCCGCTCACCCCGAGACAGAGTTCGAAGCGGAGCGCCGGGTCGTCGCGCAGGGTGCGGACGGTCCGCAGCAGGTGCTCGCGGTCGATGTGGAAGGTGAGTTCGCCGCGGTCGACGACGGTCTTCCCGATCACGTCGACCGGGTCGAGGCCCTGTTCCTCCAGGGCGCCCTCCAGTTCGTCCGCGACCTCGTCGAACCAGCCGCCGTACGGGCGCTCGCTCGGGCCGGGCAGCACCACGGGGGCGGTGAGGCCGCCGAAGCCGGAGGTGTCACCGCTGTCCCGGGCGCCGAACATGCCCTGGCGGGTGCCGACCACCTCGACCGGGATCTCCCGGCGGGTGACGGGGACGCCGGCCCCGGTGAGCTCGGCGGACTCGGCGGGTTCGGTGGGCTTGGTCGGCTCGCTCATCGCAGCTGCCCCCGCATCTCGCTCACCGGGGTGGCCCGCAGCGCCAGCGCCTCGCCCAGCTCCTCGGCCCGGCGCCGGTTCACGCCCAGCGGCTCGTGCTGGATCTTGTCGTGCAGCTTCAGGATGGCGTCCATCAGCATCTCCGGGCGGGGCGGACAACCCGGCAGATAGATGTCCACCGGGACGATGTGGTCGACGCCCTGCACGATCGCGTAGTTGTTGAACATCCCGCCCGAGGAGGCGCAGACGCCCATCGAGATGACCCACTTCGGGTTGGCCATCTGGTCGTACACCTGGCGCAGCACCGGGGCCATCTTCTGGCTCACCCGACCCGCCACGATCATCAGATCGGCCTGCCGGGGTGAGCCCCGGAACACCTCCATGCCGAACCGGGCCAGGTCGTAGCGGCCGGCCCCGGTGGTCATCATCTCGATCGCGCAGCAGGCCAGTCCGAAGGTGGCCGGGAAGAGCGACGCCTTGCGCACCCAGCCCGCGGCCGTCTCCACACTGGTGAGCAGAAAGCCGCTCGGCAGCTTCTCCTCGATTCCCATCAGATCCCTCTCAATGCCATCAAGTCCGGTGGTTCGTCCGCCCGTTCAGGCTTGTCCGCCCGTTCACAAAGTCAGCGGCAGCCCCGCGCTCAGTCCCACTCCAGACCGCCGCGCCGCCACACGTAGGCGTAGGCGACGAAGACGGTGGCGATGAACAGGAGCATCTCGACCAGCCCGAAGATCCCCAGGGCGTCGAAACTCACCGCCCATGGGTAGAGGAAGACGATCTCGATGTCGAAGACGATGAAGAGCATCGCCGTCAGGTAGTACTTGATCGGGAACCGACCGCCGCCCACGGGCTGCGGGGTCGGCTCGATGCCGCACTCGTACGCCTCCAACTTGGCCCGGTTGTAGCGCTTGGGGCCGGTCAGTGAGGCCATCACAACGGAACCGACCGCGAACGCCGCCGCGATGGCACCGAGTACGAGGATCGGCGCGTAGGCATTCATAGCCCCCGCTCCCTCCGTCCAGTCGTCCTTGACTGCAGATCGGAACCGACGGGTCACGCTGTGGTGGACCCGCGTTCCGGTTCCCGAGATCCACCCCATGTGAGGCAGTTCACAAAGCCCGGAACGAGCGCATCTTATGCCCGTCGGCTTGTGATCTGCGACACGCAGTTCACGGTGATCTTTGTGATCTACGCCACCCCCGGAATGGTGACGAAAGTGAACATGACCAGAGTTATCGACCCAAAGAAGTCAAATGATCACAAACAGTCGCATTCATCGGTGAAGCGGCTGGTCAGAGCGGTGCTCCTATATCAACTATGCGCCTTCCAGGGCAAATTTCTGGACGTCATTTTGACGTGTTATAGCGCCTCACCCGCAGGGGTGGCGGCCCTCCGAACGCCCGCTTGACCCTTCGTTCACAAGCGCGCGAACCGCTCCGGCGGGCAGCCGTCGGGGGTGCCGGGGGCCGGTCGGGGGCCGGTCGGGGGCCCGGGGGCCGGGGCGGCTACCGACCGCCGGCTACGGGTTCCCGGTCCTCGGCCTGGTCCTCCGCCCGGGCCGCAGCGGGAGCCGGGGCGGGGACGGCGGTGCGGCGGCCCCAGGCGGTGCCGGCCAGCACGAGGACACCGCCGAGCAGAGCGAGCGGGCCGAGGTGGTCACCGGCCAGGGTGATGCCGAAGACGGCGGCCCAGAGCGGCTCGGTGCCCAGCAGCAGACTGACCCGGGACGGCGAGGTCGTCCGCACCGCCCACATCTGCACGAAGAAGGCGAACAGCGTGCAGAGCAGGGCGAGATGCAGCAGCCAGGCCCACTGCGCCGGCCCGTACCCGGCCGCGACCGTCCACGGCGCGGGCCCGGCGAACGGCGCGACGGCGACGAACACCACGGCGGCGGCGGCGAGTTGGACCCAGGTCACGGCCAGCGAGTCGGTGTCACGAATGGCCCGGATCCGGGACATCGCCAGCACGTGCACCGTCCGCACCAGGGCGGCGCCGAGCACCAGCAGGTCCCCCGCCGAGGGCGGCTTCAGCCCGCCTCCCCCGGTCAGCAGCGCCACCCCGAGCACGGAGAGCCCCGCCGCCGCCAGAAAGGCCCGCGGCAGCGGCGTCCGGTTGACGGCGCTCTCCGCCAGCGGCGTGGTCACCATCGTGAGGCTGACGATCAGACCGGCGTTGGTCGCCGAGGTGTGCACCGCGCCGTACGTCTCCAGCAGGAAGATCCCGCCGAGCACCAGCCCCAGCACCGCCCCGCCCAGCCACTCCCGCCGCCCCATCCCCCGCAGCGCCCGCCACGCGAACACCCCGAGCACCGGCAGCACCAGCCCGAACCGCAGCACCAGGACCGCCACCACCGTCCCCGGCTCCGCCACCCGCTGCACCGCCATGAAGCTCGACCCCCACACCACCGCCACCAGCAGCACGGGCACATCACGCAACGGCGACGAGGACGAGAACAGTGAAGCGCGCATGGGCAAGGTTCCTCCGAGCAAGAGGCAGGGTGAGCAGCCCGTGCGACATCGAACGGAGCGGCGGACAGAGGCGCGGACAGAGCCGCGGACGGCGGCGCCATCCTTGCCCACCGGCCCTGGCCGATCAAGGCTTTTCCACGCCCTGCCCGGCAGCGCCCCGGGTCGTCCGGCGACAAGCCCTACCGTGGACCACGAGGTGGCGGCAACACGTCCGCTGCGGGCAACTGCGAGGAGTTCGGAGTGAGCAAGGCGGATCCGGAAGGCGTCGCGGCGACCGGCCACGACGCCGCGACGCCGGGCGGTGACCGAGGTACGGCTGACCGCCTTCAAGACCTTCCACGACGCCGTGCTGCCGCTGACCCCGCTCACCCTGCTCATCGGCCGCAACAGCAGCGGCAAGTCGAACGCGCTGGACGCCCTGGAGGTGCTCTCGCGACTCGCGCAGGGTTAGGACATCCGCGACGCCCTGGACAGCCGGCGGCGCGACGCGGGCCCGGTTCGGGGAGGGCTGGAAGGCTGCCCCCCGCACGGCGAGGACGTCTTCACCCTGGGCTGCACGGTCAGCACGCCATGGAGCCTGCCCGCCACGCTCGATGTCACGATCCAGGTCCGGCCGGACATCCGCATCGTCCACGAGCAGCTCAGCGGGGCCGATCACCGGGGTGTCGTGGTCTGCGACCGTGACCCGGCCACCGGGGCCGGCCGCCTGCGTCCACTCCCCGAACTGGCCGGCTACGCCGCCGCCATGGCCGAGGGAAAGCTCGGCGACGTGGTGACCCGGGGCATCCTGGACGCGGCCGAAAGCCCCCGCGACTACTCCGACTTCGACCGTCTTCTCGGGATCGGCTGACCTGTGGCCCGCTTGGTGACCTTCGTCGACACTTCCGTCCTCCGCAACATCCTGGAGATCCCGAAGACGCTCGACCACCAGCTGGACTCCTACAACTGAGCTCCTTCCACTGGCGGGGCCCGGCGCTCAGGGGGAGAGCGGCCCGTGGGCCTTCGGCGGCGGCCTCGATGTCGGCCGGGGTGCCGGACTCCACTCGAAATGCGACTGGAGTCGCATTAGGATGAGGATGGCGCGGCGGCACCGCCGGAGCAAGCGCTGACGCGACAGGAGTCCACTTTGAGCGACCGCGCCCCCCAGCCGGGCCACGCCCAGCCCGAGCCCCCCAGGACCCCGACCCCCCGCCCCGGTGGCCGCAGCGCCCGGGTGCGGGCGGACGTGGTCGCCGCCACCCTCGCCGAGGTCACCGCCAGGGGGTACGACGGGCTGACCGTCGACGCGGTCGCCGCCCGCTCCGGTGTGCACAAGGCGACGCTGTACCGCCGCTGGGGCGGGGTGGACGGGCTGGTCGCGGACGCCCTCACCGCCTCGGCCGACCAGGCCTGGCCGCTGCCGGACACCGGAGACCTCGGGCAGGACCTGCGCCGCATCACCCGCGAGGTGTTCGCCGTCTTCACCGATCCGGAGCTGGGTTCCACCCCCACCGCCCTGATCACCGCCGCCCAGCGCTCCGACGCCGGCGCCGCCGCCCTGCGCGCCTTCTTCGCCGCCCGCCACCAGCAGGCCGCCGCCGTGGCCGAACGAGCCGTCACCCGCGGCGAGTTGCCCCCCGGCACGGACGGCGCCGAGGTGGTCAGGGCGGCGACCGCGCCGCTCTACTACCGGCTGTTCGTGACCGGCGAGCCACTGGATGCCCGGGCCGCCGAGCGGGCCGCCGACGCCGCGGCACTGGCCGCCCGCGCCGGGCTGTTCGCGCCGACGGGCGACTGACGTCTACCGGATCCCCACGACGGCATGGATGATGTCGCCATGACAACGCTGCCGCCCACCACCCCCCGGAAGGCCCGTCACGTGAAGCGCGAACACTGGGCGCTGCTCGCCACCGCCACCGTCCTCCCGCTCGCCGCGACCACCGGCACCGCCGCCGCGGACACCCCGCCGGCCGCGCCCCCGGCCACCACCTGCACGTACACCCCGGCCGTGCCCGCCGACAACTTCAAGGGCATCCCGGTCTTCGACGCCAAGAAGGCCGCCAAGCCCTACAGCTCGACCCTGAAGACCAGTCAGGGCGCCATCACCTTCCAGGCCCTGACCGGCCAGGCACCCTGCACCACCTTCTCGTTCCGCTTCCTCGCCGAGCACGACTACTTCGACCGCAGCCACTGCCACCGCCTGACCACCCAGCGGATCTTCGTCCTGCAGTGCGGCGACCCGACCGGCACCGGCAGCGGCGGCCCCGGCTACTCCTTCCCGGACGAGAACCTCACCGGCGCGACCTACCCCGCCGGCACCGTCGCGATGGCCAACGCGGGCCCGGACACCAACGGCAGCCAGTTCTTCTTCGTCTGGAAGGACACCAGGCTCTCCCCCGCCTACACGCCCTTCGGCCGGGTCACCGCCGGCCTGGACGTGCTGCAGAAGATCGCGGCGGGCGGCGAGGACGACCAGAACAGCCCCGGCGACGGCTTCCCCACCCTTCCGGTGAACATCCGCAACGTGAAGATCGCCAAGTGAGAACCGGCCAGTGAGGACCGCCGGGTGAGGACCGCCGGGTGAGAACCGGCAGCCGCCGAGCGGGCCCGTCACCCCGCTGCCGTACGGTGGACACCCGCCATCGAGACCCGCCATCGACACCGTACGGGAGCAGCGCCGCATGGACAGCAGGATCTGGGAGAGCGTCGACGAGCTCGTCGCCTGGCTGGACGCGGAGAGCGCGGCCTCCCCGCGGGAGGAGCGCCTGCTGCGCATCCTCAAGCTCTCCGAGGAGGTCGGCGAGGTCGGCGCCGCGGTGATCGGCGCCACCGGCCAGAACCCGCGCAAGGGTGTCACCCACAGCTGGGAGGACGTTCAGCACGAGCTCTGCGACGTGGTCTTCACCGCCCTCGTCGCCCTGCGCACCCTCACCCCGGACGCCGCCCGCGTCTTCGCCGAACGGCTGGCCTACGTCGAGCGGCGCTCGACCGCCGGCCGCCGGCCGCCCGAGGAGAAGAAGGGCCCCGAGTAGGGCACCCCGCCGCGCCCGGAGTCACCCCCGCCGGCCGCCCGCCGCCACCGTCTCGTCCCCGGCCCGCAGCCGGGCCGCGAGGTCGCGCACGTCCTCGTACGAGGTGGGCGCGGCGCGCAGGCCCAGCTCCTCGTGCACGGCACTGGTGATCTTGGAGAGCCCGCGTTTGAGGTGGCTGCCCGGGATGGACGGCTCGGCGGGCCGGTGCGCGCTCAACTGGTCGGCGGCCTGGTGTAGTTGCTCCAGACTGAAGCGGCCGCGGTTGATCCACCGGGGCAGCGACGAGGTGACCTGGTAGGCCCAGTGCCGGCGGCAGGCCTCTTCGAGGAGGTCGCGGACGGCCTCGACGCGCTTCCGGCTGAGCCCGTTGCTGGTGTACCGGAACTGGTCGCGGTTGAGGTTGAGCAGCTGGTTGTCCTGACCGGTCACCTGGAGGCCGTGCAACTCGTCGACGGTGGCCCGCCGTTCGTCCGGGGCGCGGCGGGTGAGCCGGTAGCGGCCGGACTTGATGGTCAGGATGTGCGCGCCGTGCTCTTCGAGGAAGGAGAGCCAGCGCAGTGAGAAGTTGATCGGCTCACCGGGAACGCCCACGATGATGAAGACGTGGACCTGGATCCCGGCGTTGTACAGGTTCTCAGGATGCGGCCGTAGTTCGCCGGGTGGTTCCAGGGCTTGGCCTCCTGCCGCAGGGTCTGCGGATCGAGCGACTCCAGGCCGAGCTGCACCGCCCGGCAGCCGGCCTGGGCGAGCGCCTCGCAGTTCCTCGGGTCGAGCAGCTGGTCCCCGGCGGTCGGATAGCACTGCCAGGTGGCGCGGTGCCCGATGCGGGCGAGTTCCCGGCCGATCCTGATCTGCCGGGGGATGGTGAGGTACTCGTCGACGAAGTCGACACGCTCGACGCCGAGCGCGGCGATGTGCTCCGCGACGCGGCGCTCGGACATCACCCGGGGCTTGCCCAGGAAGGTGTCGCTGCCCGCGGCGATGGAGCAGAAGCCGCACCGCATCAGGCAGTTGGACATCGTGTGGAGCGGCGGCACGAAGTCCGGGCTCCACTGCCGGATCTCCCGGTCGAAGACGGGCGTGGGCAGCGACTCGTAGTCGGTCGGGGCGGCGTGCGGTGGTTGACCCGTACGGCGCCGCGGTCGCGCCAGATCACCCCGGGCACGGTCGCCGGCGGGCCGGCCGGGGTGGCGGAACTGGCAGACGCGCTCGACCCCTGTGGTCGAGCGTCCCCCAGGGGGCGTGAGGGTTCGAAACCTTCCCCCGGCACCAGGGCCCCGCGCACACGCCGGAGGCGCCGGCGAAGCACCCCCGGCGCCCCGGGCACACCCGTCACCCGGCTGCGCGCCCGCCGTCCCGGACAGCGTGGAGGACGGCTCGGCGGCCGACAACGAGGCGCTCCGCGCACCCGCCCAGCGGTCAGGCGTTCGGCGCGACCTTCGCGAGGCCGTTGATGATGCGGTCCATGGCGTCGCCGCCCTGCGGGTCGGTGAGGTTGGCGAGCATCTTGAGGACGAACTTCATCAGGACGGGGTGGGTGAGCCCGCGCTGGGTGGCGAGCTGCATCACCTTGGGGTTGCCGATCATCTTCACGAAGCCGCGGCCGAGCGTGTAGTACCCGCCGTAGACGTCCTTGAGGATGCGCGGGTACGCCTGGAGGGCGCGCTCGCGGCCGGTCGGGGTGACCCGGGCGTGGGCCTGGACGATGACGCCGGCCGCGATCTGGCCGGATTCCATCGCGTAGGCGATGCCCTCGCCGTTGAACGGGTTGACCATGCCGGCGGCGTCACCGACGAGCAGCAGGCCCCGGGTGTAGTGCGGCTGCCGGTTGAAGGCCATCGGCAGGGCGGCGCCGCGGATCGGGTCGGTCATGTTCTCGGGGGTGTAGCCCCACTCCCCGGGCATGCTCGCGCACCAGGCCTTGAGCACCTCGCGCCAGTCCAGCTCGCCGAAGGCGGGCGAGGAGTTGAGGATGCCGAGGCCGACGTTGGAGGTGCCGTCGCCCATGCCGAAGATCCAGCCGTAGCCGGGCAGCAGCTTGCGCTGGCCGTCCCGGGTGTCCCACAGCTCCAGCCAGGACTCCAGGTAGTCGTCGTCGTGGCGCGGGGAGGTGAAGTACGTCCGGTAGGCGACGCCCATCGGGCGGTCCTCGCGGCGGTGCAGGCCCATGGCGAGCGAGAGCCGGGTGGAGTTGCCGTCGGCGGCGACGACCAGCGGCGCCCGGAAGGTGACCGGCCGCTTCTCCTCGCCGAGCTTGGCGGTGACGCCGACGATCCGGCCGGTGCGGTCGTCGAGCACCGGGCCGCTGACGTTGCAGCGCTCGTACAGCCGGGCGCCGGCCTTCACGGCCTGACGGGCCAGCAGCTCGTCGAAGTCGGCCCGCTTGCGGACCAGTCCGTAGTCGGGGAAGGCGGACAGCTCCGGCCAGTCCAGCTCCAGCCGGACACCGCCGCCGATGATCCGCAGGCCCTTGTTGTGCAGCCAGCCGTTCTCGGTCGAGACGTCGATGCCCATGTCGACCAGCTGCTTGGTGGCACGCGGGGTCAGGCCGTCGCCGCAGACCTTCTCGCGCGGGAACGCGGTCTTCTCCAGCAGCAGCACGTCCAGGCCGGCCTGGGCGAGGTAGTACGCGGTGGTGGCACCGGCGGGGCCCGCGCCGACCACGATGACATCGGCCGTGCTCTCGACGGTCCCCGTGCTCAGGTCGCTGAGGTCGACTGCGGTCTCGGACACGGTGGGCACTCTCCTGGAGCTGCGGCTGGGGGACGGCGGCGTTGTCCCCGGCAGTCTAGTTGCCGCCCCCGGCACGGGATCCGAGGGCGGTACCGAAGCCCGGCCGGCCCAGCCGTGCATAGTGCGTGCACCATGCACATGAACCCCCCGTGGTTACCATGAATGCGGACGTCGCAGGGAGAAACAGCCGCCCGGAGGCACGCGTGAGGGACCATCTGGACGACATCGAACGGGAGCTGATGCTCGTCGGACGCCACCACGCGATGGCCGGCGGGCGCGGCGGCGGGGAGCTGGAGCGCTCCGCCTATCTGCTGCTCTCCCGGATCGAGACGCAGGGGCCGATGTCGATCGGGCAGCTCGCGGAGGCGTTCCAGCTGGACACCTCCACCGTCAACCGGCAGGCGGCCGCGATGCTGCGCGCGGACGTGGTGAAGCGGATCCCGGACCCGGACGGCGGGATGGCCCGCAAGTTCGCCATCACCCCGGCCGGCGCCGAGGCGCTGGCGGCGGACCGCCGCCGTCACCAGGAGGGGCTCGGCCGCGTCCTGGCGGACTGGACGGACGCCGAGGTCGCGGTCCTGGCCGAGTCGCTGACCCGGCTCAACCGCTCGATCGAGGCCCTCCAGGGCGTGGTCTGGCCGCGCGGCTGACCCGGGGGGTGCCGGACACCCCCCGGCCCGCGCGGCCGGAGCACGGCGTTACGCGACCTTGTACGCGCGGTGCAGCGCGACGATCCCGCCGGTGAGGTTGCGCCAGGCGGCCTTGGACCAGCCGGCCTCCTGCAGCTTCGCCGCCAGCGCGGGCTGGTCGGGCCAGGCCCGGATGGACTCGGCGAGGTAGACGTAGGCGTCCGGGTTGCTGCTGACCGCGGTGGCGACCGGCGGCAGGGCGCGCATCAGGTACTCGGTGTAGACCGTCCGCAGCGGCGTCCAGGTCGGGGTGGAGAACTCGCAGATCACCAGCTTGCCGCCGGGCTTGGTGACCCGGAACAGCTCGCGCAGCGCGGCGTCGGTGTCCTGGACGTTGCGCAGCGCGAAGGAGATCGTCACCGAGTCGAAGGTGTCGTCGGCGAACGGCAGGCTGGTGGCGTCCCCGGCGGTCAGCGGCAGCTCGGGGTGGCGGCGCTTGCCCTCGGCCAGCATGCCGACCGAGAAGTCGCACGGGACGACCTTGGCGCCGGCCTCCTGGAAGGGCAGCGAGGAGGTGCCGGTGCCGGCTCCGAGGTCGAGCACGAGGTCCCCCGGTCCGGCGGCCACTGCCTCGGCCACCGCCCGCCGCCAGGCGCGGGCCTGGCCGAGGGAGAGCACGTCGTTGGTGCGGTCGTACTTGGCCGCGACGTCGTCGAACATGGCGGCGACTTCGTGCGGTTGCTTGTCCAGAGAGGCTCGGGTCACTCCCCCATTGTTCACCCTGGCCCCGACAGGCCGGGCAAGGGGGCACGCCGACCCGGGCCGGGGCGGCGCCGACGGCCTCAGTGCAGGGCGCGCCGCCCGCCGGAGCGGCGCCGTCGGCGCGAGCGCTTGCCGTGCGTTATCGCCGGCATCCCGTCGGCCAGCGCGTCGGTCGCCAGGGCCATGGTGCTGGCGATCCGGCCCTGGCCGCCGCGGAGGGCGAGCGCCCGGTGGTGCCGGCGGATGCGCACGACGCAGACGACGAAGAGCACCACGGCCACCGGCACACTGAACCGGGCCAGTCCGACGCCGACCGGCTGCGGGTAGGTGTCGCCGCAGATCCGGACGGCGCCCGGGTCGTCGGCGGCGTGCTCCAGGCAGACCGCGTCACCCACCCTGGCCCCGTCCGCGACCGGCAGCCCGGCGGCGGTGTGCGGCTGGCCGACGGCCCGGTAGCTGACGCTGCTGTAGGAGCCGCCGCCGGTGGGCAGCTGGGTGACGACCCCCTCGACTCTCACCGGGTTGGCGCCGATCTTGTCCGCCTGGTCGGCCTGACGCCAGCCGAGAAGGCACATGCCGACGGCCAGCACGGCGCTGAGCACGGCGGCGAGGTACCAGCCACGGCCCATCCGCGGGGATCGCGGCGGGGGGACGGTCGCGGATCGCATGGTTCCTGTCCTGGCTTGCCGTCGGGGCCTGGCACGGGGCCCCGCCACCCGCGGGGGCGGGCGGTACGTGGTGAGGGTACGGAGTGAGCTGTCCGGGATCGTATCCGCTGGCGGGCCCTCAGGTCACGGCGAAGGGTGAATCAGACCATCCACCCGGCACCGGAGTTCGACGGCACACGAAGGAAGTCCCTTGCCCCGTACGCACATCCGACTACCGGCGAGTAGAGTGCCGGGCTCAGCGCCGCCGGTACACCAGTCGCCCGGCCAGGACGGTGGCCAGGCAGCCGCCGGGCAGCGGGCCCGCGCCACCGGGGGCGAACACCGCGAAGTCGGCCCGGCCCCCGGCCCCCAGCGGGCCGTGCACGGCCGCCGCGAGCGGCAGGACGGCCAGCGGGTCCAGCGGGCCCTCGGCACCCTCGCCGGGCAGCGCGGTGAGCCCCGAGCGGGCCACCGCGGTCCGGACCGCGGCCCGTTCGAACGGCCCGGCCACCGCCGTCACGCCGAACCCGAGCATCCGTTGCAGCCCGCGCCGGGCGCTCGCGCCGCACGCCGTCTCGTCCGTCGCGTCCGTCACGCCCCCGGGCACCGGCTCACTGCCCGCGTTCTCCCGCGGGTCGGGGTGGTACGCGCGCTCCAGCAGCCAGTGCCCGTACGGGTTGCGCAGGCCGGGGGTGAGCAGGCCCTCCCCCCAGTCGCGCAGCCGGGCCGCCGGGTGGGCGGCCGCCAGCCCGGCGTACGGACCGAGCGCCTCGATCAGCTCGCCGCGCACCAGCACCGCCCCGTCGGCGACGGACGGGGCGGTGGGGTCGGCCGGATCGGGCAGCAGCAGGGCCGCCCGGTGGAGGGTGAGCACGGTCGGGAGCGCTCAGCCGTTGTCGAGGATCTTCAGCTCGGGGTGCGCGGTGCCGCCCTCGATCGCGGTGGAGGCGATGTGCGAGGCGACCCGCGGGTCGACCGGGTCGTTCGCCGGGTCGTCCAGCACCCGCAGGTGCTCGTACGTGGTGGAGCGCTGGGCGGGCACCCGGCCGGCGGCCCGGATCAGGTGGATCAGCTCGGTGAGGTTGGAGCGGTGCTTGGCGCCGGCCGCCGAGACCACGTTCTCCTCCAGCATGACCGAGCCGAGGTCGTCCGCGCCGTAGTGCAGCGACAGCTGGCCGGCCTCCTTGCCGGTGGTCAGCCAGGAGCCCTGGATGTGCGCCACGTTGTCGAGGAAGAGCCGGGCGATGGCGATCATCCGCAGGTACTCGAAGACGGTCGCCTGGGTCGAACCCTTGAGGTGGTTGTTCTGCGGCTGGTAGGTGTACGGGATGAAGGCCCGGAAGCCGCCGGTGCGGTCCTGCACGTCGCGGATCATCCGCAGGTGCTCGATCCGCTCGGCGTTGGTCTCGCCGGTGCCCATCAGCATGGTGGAGGTGGACTCCACGCCGAGGCCGTGCGCCGCCTCCATGATCTCCAGCCAGCGCTCGCCGGACTCCTTGAGCGGCGCGATCGCCTTCCGCGGCCGCTCCGGCAGCAGCTCGGCGCCGGCGCCCGCGAAGGAGTCCAGGCCCGCCTTGTGGATCCGGGTGATGGCCTCCTCGACCGACACCCCGGAGATCCTGGCCATGTGGTCGACCTCGGACGCGCCCAGCGAGTGGATCACCAGCTGCGGGAACTCCGCCTTGATCGCCGAGAAGGCGCGCTCGTAGTACTCCACGCCGTAGTCCGGGTGGTGCCCGCCCTGGAACATGATCTGGGTGCCGCCCAGCTCGACCGTCTCCGCGCAGCGGCGCAGGATCTCGTCGAGGTCGCGGGACCAGCCCTTGTCGCTCTTCGGCGGCACGTAGAAGGCGCAGAACTTGCACGCCGTCACGCAGACGTTGGTGTAGTTGATGTTGCGCTCGATGATGTACGTCGCGATGTGCTCGGTACCGGCGTAGCGGCGGCGGCGCACCGTGTCGGCCGCCGAGCCGAGCGCGTGCAGCGGCGCCGAGCGGTACAGCTCCAGCGCCTCCTCCGGGCTGATCCGGCCCCCGGCCGCGGCCCGGTCGAGCACGGCCTGCAGGTCGGTGCTGGGCGCATCGAGGGTGGTCGCTGCGAGCTC
This sequence comes from Kitasatospora sp. NPDC088351, assembly GCF_040685575.1. Lineage (NCBI taxonomy): Bacteria > Bacillati > Actinomycetota > Actinomycetes > Kitasatosporales > Streptomycetaceae > Kitasatospora > Kitasatospora sp. NPDC088351. Next base: position 50,731 of record NZ_JBFBIL010000018.1, read on the forward strand.
GGACACCTGGCGGCCTTCTCTCTCTCGGGTACTGCTGCGTGGTTCTCGGTACGCCCTGCTCAGCACGGCGTACCGGTACGGCCGAACCAGCCTACGCCAGCGTCCGCGCGCCCCCGCGTCAGCCCGCTTTCCGCAGCGTTCCGGACGGGTTCCCGGCGGCCGGGTCGTCCGAGGTGAACCGGATCGTGCCGTCCTTCTGGAGGGTGAGCGTCTCCGCGTTCGACCCGCCGGTGCACGCCCCGGGCAGCGAGGAGCGGACCAGCCGGGAGACGAAGACCAGCTTCTCCGGCGAGGCCGAGCGGAGCGTCCAGGACCCTTCGCAGCTGACCGGGATCAGGCCGGTGGCGGCGTTGCGGCTGGTGGTGTTCGCCTGCCCGAGCGCGGCCGGGCCGATGGTGAGCGTGGTGGTGCCGGCCGGCAGCCCCTTCTCGGTGGTCATGTCGCCGCTCCAGGTGCCGACGAAGGCCGCCGGGACGACGCTCGGGCCGGCGGCCGTGCCGGGCGGCGGCTGGGTGACGGTCGTGGTGGTGGAGGAGGTCGTCGTCGAGGTCGACGCCGTCACCGAGATGTCCACGGAGGAGGAGGAAGAGGAGGTGGTCTCGGCGGTGGCGGTGGCGTCGGGCTGCTCCAGCCCCCGGTAGACCTGGTGGCCGAGGACGGCGGCCACGGCCGCGAGGACCAGGCCGCCCACCAGCCCGGCGATCCAGCGCCGGCCGCCGGGCTCCGCCGTCCGGCCGGGCTCCGCCGCCGGCACCAGCGTCGGCGTCCGGTCCACCGGCCGGGCGTCCTCCGGCGGCACGGTGAGCGGCGCGGCCGGCGGCGCCCCGGCCGTGTCCGGGCCGGTCTCCCCCTCCAGGTCGAGCAGCCGGACGGCGCCGCGCCCGACCTCCTCCGCCAGCCCGGGCGGCAGCCAGCCGCCCCGGGCCAGCCGCCCGGCGGCCGCGCCGTCGGCGTCCAGCCACTGGAGCAGACCGCGCGGGGTGGGCCGGTCGGCCGGGTCCTTGGCCAGGCAGGCGGCGGCGACCGGGCGCAGCGCGGGGCCCAGCCCGGCGAGGTCGGGCTCCTCGTGCAGCACCCGGTAGAGCAGCACCGCCACACTCACCCCCTCGCCGAACGGCGGTACGCCGGTGGCGGCGTAGGCGAGCACCGCGCCGAGCGAGAAGACGTCGCTCGGCGGCCCGGCGGGCCGGCCCTCCGCCTGCTCCGGCGACATGAAGCCGGGCGAGCCGACCACATAACCGGACTGGGTGACGCCGCTGGTGGCGTCCAGCGCGCGGGCGATGCCGAAGTCGATCAGGCGCGGCCCGTCCAGGGTGAGCAGCACATTGGACGGCTTGACGTCCCGGTGCACCAGCCCGAGCGCGTGGACGTGCGCCAGCGCCTCGGCCAGCCCGACGCCGAGGCTGCGCACGGCCGGTTCGGGGAGCCGCCCGACCGCCCGGACGGCCTCGCCGAGGGCCGGCCCGGCGACGTACCCGGTGGCGACCCAGGGGTGCTCGCCCTCGGTGTCGGCGTCCAGGACGGGCGCCGTCCAGGCGCCGCCGACCCGGCGGGCCGCGGCGACCTCCTGCCGGAACCGGGCCCGGAACTCGGCGTCCTCGGCCAGTTCGCCGCGGACCAGCTTGACGGCGACCGTGCGGCCGCCGGCCGTCCGGCCGAGGTAGACCCGGCCCATCCCGCCCGCCCCGAGCCGCCGCAGCAGCCGGTACTCGCCCACCTGGCGCGGATCCTCCGACCCCAGTGCCTGCATCCCGCACGCTCCCCTCGCCGCCCGCCCAGGACGTCCGGCACGTCCGGCCCGCCCGGGACCAGCACCGTACCGGGATCAGGCGACGGCCACGGGTACGGGTTCGGCGTCCAGCAGTCGAACGGCGACGTCCGGGGCGAAGCCGCTGTCGTGGGCGACCCGGCGGGCGAACTCGGCGACGCCCGCCAACTGCCGCTCGCCGAGCGAGAAGTCCAGCGCCTCGCTGAAGTACCGCTCCAGCACCTCGGCGTCGAACGCCTCCCAGCGGGCCGCGTGCTCGGCGACCTCGCGGGCCTCCACCAGCGAGAGGTCCCGGGACTCCAGGAACGCCCGGTGCACCGCCGCCGTCAACTCCGGGCTGCGCTCGGCGAAGTCGCGGCGGGCGGCCCAGACGGCGAAGACGAACGGCAGCCCGGTCCACTCCTTCCACATCTCGCCGAGGTCGTGCACCGTCAGCCCCTGGGCGGCGGCCTGTCCGAGGTAGGCGCGCAGGGCCGGGTCGCCGATCAGTACGGCGGCGTCCGCCTCGGCGAGCATCGCGTCCAGGTCGGGCGGGCAGCTGAAGTACTCCGGCCGCACCCCTTCCCGCTCCTCCAGCAGCAGCCGGGCGAGGCGCACCGACGTCCGGCTGGTGGAGCCGAGGGCGACCCGGCGGCCGTCCAGGTCGGCGAGCGGCACCTTGCTGACGATCACACAGGACATCACCGGGCCGTCGCTGCCGACCGCGATGTCGGGCAGGACCAGCAGTTCGTCGGCGTGCCGCAGATACTCCACGCAGGTGATCGGCCCGATGTCCAGCGCACCCCCGACCAGCTGATCGCTCAGCTTCTCCGGGGTGTCCTTGGTGAGGTCGAGATCGAGCAGATTGCCGGTTCTGGCCAGACCCCAGTAGAGAGGGACGCAGTTGAGGAACTGAATATGCCCGACCCGCGGCCTGACCGGGGTGTTCTCCCGGGGCTCCCGCGATTGCGCATCCGCTGCTGACACTGCGCCGCTCCCTTGCTGTTCGTGCGCCTCCCCGCAGGGTATGCCCGCCCTCCGGGAAGCCCCTCACCGCCCTTACGACACGCCCTGTCCACCCCGCAAGTCACCCCTGGTCGTCACAGCGACCGCATGCTAGCGTTGCCCTCAGTTGCAGTTTGATTCCCCTTGCAGTACTTGAAGCCTGCGGAGCATGTAACCGCAGGCTTTTTGTAGTTTTTCAGCAATATCGAAAAACTCCGGACCCGTCCGGAGGCAGGGCGATCAGCGCAGCGGACCGGGCACCACACGGTGTGGTCCCCAACACGCCTCGCAAGGAGAACGGCATGGCTCAGGGAACCGTCAAGTGGTTCAACGCTGAGAAGGGCTTCGGCTTCATCGCCCAGGAGGGCGGCGGCCCCGACGTCTTCGTCCACTACTCCGCCATCAACGCGAACGGTTTCCGCTCGCTGGAGGAGAACCAGGCGGTCAGCTTCGACGTCACCCAGGGCCCGAAGGGCCCGCAGGCGGAGAACGTCACCGCTATCTGACCATCCTCTGATGTTCTGATCGCTCGGGACCCCATCGGGTCCGCCGACGGCCCCCGACGGCCGTCACCATGAGCACAAGAGCAACACCCAAGGGGGCCCGCCGATCCGGCGGGCCCCCTGCCTTGTGCCCCGGCCCGCCCGCGTCGGCCTGAAGAGCGGTCACGAGAGAGCCCGCCCCCGCGTCCGGTCGACGCGGGGGCGGGCTCTCTCGTGGCCGGGGTCAGGCGGTCGCCGGCGTACCGCCCTTGGCGGACTGGGCCGGGATGCCGGCGGCCGGGGCGTCCCCGTAGAGGTCGCCGGTGGGGCTGTTGTAGGCGACGAGGTCGAGGGTCTTCTCGCGGGCCGCGACCAGGACCGGCACCAGCGCCTGGCCCGCGACGTTGGTCGCGGTGCGCATCATGTCGAGGATCGGGTCGATGGCGAGGAGCAGGCCCACGCCCTCCAGCGGGAGACCCAGGGTGGAGAGGGTCAGCGTCAGCATCACGATCGCGCCGGTGAGGCCCGCGGTGGCGGCCGAGCCGATCACCGAGACGAAGGCGATCAGCAGGTAGTCCCTGATGCCGAGGTCGATGTTGTAGACCTGGGCGACGAAGATCGCGGCCAGCGAGGGGTAGATCGCGGCGCAGCCGTCCATCTTGGTGGTGGCGCCGAACGGAACCGCGAAGCTCGCATACTCGCTCGGGACGCCGAGGCGCTCGGTGACCCGGCGGGTGACCGGCAGGGCGCCGACCGAGGAGCGGGAGACGAAGGCCAGCTGGATGGCGGGCCAGGCACCCTTGAAGAAGTTCAGCGGGTTGAGGCCGCCGGCGAACTTCAGCAGCAGGGAGTAGGCGACGAACATCACCAGCGCGCAACCGATGTAGACGTCCGCGGTCAGGGTCGCGAAGGGCTTCAGCAGGTCCCAGCCGTACTTGGCGACGGACTTGCCGATCAGGCCGAGGGTGCCGAGCGGGGAGAGCCGGATGACCCACCACAGGGCGGTCTGGGTCAGCTCCAGGACGGACTCGCTGAGCTTGAGGACCGGCTCGGCCCTGGCGCCGAGCTTGATGATCGCCGCGCCGACCACGACCGCCATGAAGACGATCTGCAGCACGTTCACCTCGGTGAACGCGGTGACGATGTTGGTCGGGAAGATGCCGGTCAGGAAGTCGATCCAGCTACCGGACGACTTCGGTGCCTTCAGGCCCTCGGTGGTGAGGTTGGTGCCCTGGCCGGGGTTGGTCAGCAGGCCCAGGCCCAGGCCGATCGCGACCGCGATCAGCGAGGTGATCAGGAACCAGAGGAGCGTGCGAACGGCCAGCCGGGCCGCGTTGGTGACGTTTCGCAGATTGGCGACGCTCACCACGATCGCGGTGAACACCAGCGGCGGGACGGCCAGCTTCAGCAGCTGGACGAAGATCTTGCCGATGGTCTCCAGGGTGGTCGCCAGCCAGGAGATGTCGGCGGAGCGGGCCAGGTAGCCGAGACCGACACCGAACACGAGGCCGGCGACGATCTGGACCCAGAACGGGGTCTTGCGGATTCTGGCGAGCACGGACGGCGACGAGGTCGCCTCGGGCGCTGTGGACATGACGGTGCGGCTCCGGGAAGGGCGTTGCTGACGGTGAGATGAGGCGGGGAAGGCGACACGGCGCACGAGGCGAGCGGGGAGGGCTCAGCCCTCGTCAGGGGCGTGCCGCCGGGATACAGCTCATGGCGCGACAACGGCGCGGGCTGTCCACAGCACCCGGCAGGCGGCACACGCGGGCGGCCGTGGGCGTCGAGCCCATGCCGTGCGTCCGGGGTGCGCCTGAGGTGGTCATGGCCGTTACGTTAGCAGTAAAGGTTTGAGATCTTCAAAGTGTTTGTTTGAGATGCGGACACGAACCACGCTGACACCCCATCAGATCAGCCATCCGGGCCGATTGACCGGCAAGTAGTTATACGTATAACTTTGACGGCGCCCCGCTCACCCCTGCCCAGAACCGGAGACCCGTCCATGGGCTACCTCGCCCTGCTCCGTGCCCCGCACGTCGGCCGGCTGCTCCTCGGCACCCTGCTCGGCCGGCTGCCCGCCGGCATGACCGCCCTGGTGATCGCCCTGGCCCTGCGCGAGGCCGGCGCACCGTACAGCCGGATCGGACTGGCCACCGCCGCGTACGCGATCTCGGCCGCCGTCGGCGGGCCCGTCCTCGGCCGGATCGTGGACCGCACCGGGCAGCCGCGTGTCCTGCTCGCCTCCGCCGCGGTCGCCGGCGGCGGGTACGCGCTGCTGGCGCTCGCGCCCGGCTCGGCGCTGGCCGCGCCGGCCGGCGCCGCGATAGCCGGGCTGGCCATGCCGCCACTCGAACCGTGCCTGCGCTCGCTCTGGCCGGACGTGGTCGAGGAGAAGCAGCTCGACACCGCGTACGCCTTCGACTCCGCCTCGCAGCAGATCCTCTACGTGGCCGGCCCGCTCGCGGTGGCCGGCATCGCGGGCGTGTTCAGCCCGGTCGCCGCGCTCTGGGTGGCGGCCGGTCTCGGGCTGGCCGGTGCGCTGGTCGTGGCCACCGCCGGCCCGGCCCGGGCCTGGCAGGCCCCGCCGCGCGAACACTCCTCCGGACTGCTCGGGCCGCTGCGCTCCCCCGGCCTGGTGCTGCTGCTGATCGGACTGGCCGGGGCCGGCTGGGCGGTCGGCGCGCAGAACGTGCTGTTCATCGCCTACGCCGAGGAGCACGAGGGCGGGCTGCCGGGCGGCGCGGGGACGCTGCTGGCGCTGGCGGCGCTCGGCGGCCTGCTCGGCGCGCTGGCGTACGGCGCGGTGCGGTGGCGCAGCAGCACGGCGACCCGCACCTGGGTGATGGCGGTCGGGATGGCGCTCTGCTACCTGCCGCTGGTGCTGGTGCCCGGGCCCTACCCGGCGGCCGGACTGGCCTTCCTCTCCGGGATCGGGCTGGCGCCACTGCTGGCGGCCGCGTTCGTGCTGGTCGCCGAGCTGGCGCCGGTCGGGACGGTGACCGAGGCGTTCGCCTGGCTGGTGACGCTGTTCGCGACCGGCAACTCGCTCGGCTACGCCGTCTCCGGCAACCTCGCCGAGGACTCGCTGCGCTCGGTGGCGCTCTGCGCGGCGGGCGGGATCGGGCTGGGCGCCCTGCTGCTGTTCGGCGCCCGCCGCTGGTTCCGGCCGCTGCCGGCCACCCCGGCCGCCGAGCCGGTGGCGGTGCCCGCGGGCTGACGGCATTTCACCCGTACGGGTCAGCCCCGACGGCCGCCCGCCGGAGCGGTGGAGGAGCGCAGCACCAGCGAGGTGGTGAGCGGGGGGACCGGCGCGACCGGGTCGCCGCGGAGCAGCCCGGCGAGCGCCTCGACCCCGGCCCGGCCCAGCTCCTCACCGGGCAGGTCGACGGTGGTGAGCGGCGGGGTGAGGAGCTGGGCCACCGGAATGTTGTCGATACCGATCACGGAGAGGTCGGCGGGGACCCGCAGCCCGAGCTCGGCGGCGGCCTGGTAGACGCCGGAGGCCACCACGTCGTCGTCGCAGATCACCGCGGGCGGGCGATCCGGCCGCTCCAGCAGCCGGCGGGCGGCACCGCGGGCGGCGGGCTGGCCCTCGTTCAGGCTGACGCCGAGCTCGACGACCTCCAGGCCGAGCCCGGCGGCGGCCTGTTCGAACGCGGCCTGGCGGACCCGGAAGGTGTACGCGGCGTGGGTGGAGCGCAGCCGTCCGATCCGGCGGTGACCGAGCCCGGCCAGGTGCTCGACGGCGGCCCGCATCCCGCCGGCCACGTCGAGCTCGACGGTGGGGCGGGCGCGGTCGGTGCCGGGGTCGGCGTCCAGGAAGACGGCCGGGGTGTCGGCGGGCAGCTCACCGAGCTGGCTGTCGTCCGGGGAGCAGATCAGCAGACCGTCGAAGCGGCTGGTGGTGGCGGCGTCGGCGAGGGTGGCGCTGCCCCAGCCGGAGCTGACCACCACGGCCAGGCCGTGCCGGCCCGCCTCCTCGTGGACGCCCTCCAGCACCCGGCCGAAGAACGGTCCGAGGATGTTCGGCACCGCCAGCAGGATCATGCCGCTGCGGCCCAGGCGCAGTTGGCGCCCGGCCGCCTGCGGGCGGTAGCCGAGGCTGCGGGCGGCCTCCCGGACGCGCTCACGGGTCGCCCCGGAGACCCGTCGGCCGGCCTCGGAGCCGGAGAACACCAGGGAGACGGTGGCCTGCGAGACGCCGGCGAGCCGGGCCACGTCCCGCCCGGTGGGCCGGCGGACGGGGGCCGGCCAGGTGCCGGCGACGCTCCCGGCACGGGTGGTCGGACCGGCCGGCTGCTCACGGTCGGCCCCGGGGGCGGCGGCGGGAACGGGCACGGTTGCGGCGGGGGTCAGTTCTGCAGGGCGGTCGCCGCGCGGGCGGCGTCGTCGGCGGCGTCCTCCTCGGCGTTCTGGGCGGCGATCCGGTCGGCCGTCCGGGAGCGGATGCCGGTGACCTTGTCGGAGATCTGGGCCGACATCTCGTCGCGCTGCTTGCTCAGCAGGACGTAGCTGAGCGGCGCCGAGACCAGGGCGGCCAGCAGGAAGAGGAAGATCACGCCGGCCTGGCCGCTGACCGGGATCACCCCGAAGTGGCCGAGCAGCAGGGCGACCAGCAGGCAGCCGAGGAAGATGCTGACCCGCAGGGAGGTGTAGCGGAGCGTGGCGTGCGGCTTGGTGCTCACATTGCTGCTCACTGGGGTGACACATCCTTCACTGCGCGGGGAGTGGGCCGGTCTCCCAGTGAAGCATGCCCCACGGGCGCCACGGGGAACGGGTCGGCCGTCCCCCTCGCTCCACCGCCCCCCCACCGGCCCCGGTGTCAGCGCAGGTCGAGCCACATGGTGACGTCGTCGCGGTCGTCCCCCGGGGCGACCCGGATCGCCGCGGGCACCCGGCCGACCTCGACATAGCCGGAGCGGGCGTAGAACGCCTCCAGGCCGAGCCCTCCGCGCAGGGTGAGCCGCAGGCCGTCCAGGCCCCAGTCCCGGGCGACCCGCGCGGCCTCCGCCATCAGCTCGGCGCCGTAGCCGCGGCCCTGGAAGTCCGGGTGCACCATGACCCGCTTGAGCATCCGCCAGTGGTCCATCGGCCCGAACCGCATGGACTCGAAGAACAGCAGGCCGGCGAGCCGGCCGGTGCCCTCCTCGTGGGCGATCAGCAGCCGGTCGGGCCGCCCCGGCTCGACCCCGGCGAACTGCTCCTCGGCGACGTCCCGGACCTCGCCCTCCGTCACCGGTGCCACGAACCCGACCGCGCCGCCGGCGTTGGTGACGTCCGTCCAGAGCCGGACTATGGCGGCGCGCAGGTCGGGGTCGAGCTTGGGGTCCAGGGTGAAGGAAAGCGTCATGGGCGCAGAGCCTAACCGCCCCTTACGACAATGCCGGAACGGAACGGTCCGGATGGTCCGTGCGGTCCGTGCGATCCGGGTGGTCCGTGCGATCCGGGTGGTCCGTGCGATCCGGGCGGTCCGGGCGATCCGGGCGGTCCGGGCGCAGCGCCAGACAGAGCAGCACGGCGACCAAGCAGAGGACGCCGGCCCCGTACCAGGCGAGGTCGTAGTCGCCGAGCGCGTCCCGGGCGAGGCCGGCCAGCCCGGCCACCAGGGCGGCGCCGATCTGGTGGCAGGCGAGCAGCCAGCCGAAGACGATCGGCGCGTCCTCGCCGAAGTGCCGGCGGCAGAGCGCGACGGTCGGCGGCACGGTGGCCACCCAGTCCAGCCCGTAGAAGATCACGAAGGCCAGGATCGGCGGCTCCAGCGAGCCCGCGAACAGCTGCGGCAGCAGGAACAGCGAGAAACCGCGCAGGGCGTAGTAGACGACCAGCAGCGTCCGGGAGTCGAGGCGGTCGGTGAACCAGCCGCTGGCTATCGTGCCGATCACGTCGAAGACGCCGATCAGGGCCAGCAGGCTCGCCGCGGTGGTGACGGGCAGACCGTGGTCGTGGGCGGCCGGGATGAAGTGGGTACCGACCAGTCCGGCGGTGGTCGCGCCGCAGATCGCGAAGGAACCCGCCAGCAGCCAGAACGCCCGGCTGCGGGCCGCGTCGCGGAGCACCCTCAGCGAGCGGGTCAGCACCCGCCCCTGGACGGCGGGGGCGGGCGGCGCCTCGGTCGCCCCGTAGGGAAGGAGGCCGAGGTCGGCGGGCCGCTCGCGCATCAGCAGCAGCACCGGGACGGCGACCGCACTGCCCGCCAGCGAGACCACGACCACCGCCGAGCGCCAGCCGTGCTGCTCCACCAGCCAGGCGCCGATCGGCAGGAAGACCAGGTTGCCGGCCGCGCCGGCGGCCGTGAGCACACCGGTGACCAGCCCCTGGCGGGCCTGGAACCAGCGGCCGGTGACGGTGGTGGCGAAGGCGCCGGCCATCGAACCGCTGCCGAGGCCGACCAGCACGCCCCAGCAGAGCACCAGTTGCCAGGGCTCGCGCATCAGCAGGGTGAGGCCGGAGCCGACCGAGATGGTCAGCAGCGCGCAGACCACCACCAGCCGGACGCCGAAACGGTCCATCAGGGCGGCGGCGAAGGGGGCGGTGAGGCCGTAGAGGGCGAGATTGACGGAGGTCGCGCTGGAGATCGTGGCCGTCGACCAGCCGAACTCGTTGTGCAGCGCTTCCATCATCAGGCTGGGCGTGGAGCGGAAGCCGGCCGAGCCGAGCAGGACCAGCAGGGCGACGGCGGTCACCACCCAGGCGTAGTGCGGCCGGTGCCAACGGGTGGTCGGCCCGGCGGTGGGGAGTGCGGGGGCGGTGGGCGGTGCGGGGGCGCTGGGGGCGGTGGGGGCGTTCCGTTCGTTCACCAGGCCGAGTCTCCCGAACGGCCCCGACCGCCACGAGTGGCCTGACTGCCAGCTTTCGCAAGGATCGGGCCACCGACGGGGCGTACGCTGGACCGACGCTCAGAGCCGACGAAAGGACGCCGGAATGACGCACCGGGTAGCGGTACTGGCCCTCGACCAGGTGGTCGCCTTCGAACTGGGCATCCCCTCCCGCATCTTCGAGTCGGCCAAGGACCCGGCCGGCGAACCGCTCTACCGGGTGGCCACCTGCACCGTGGACGGCCGCCCGGTCGAGACCAGCACCGACTTCCGGATCGCCGTCGAGCACGGCCCCGAACTGCTGGAGCAGGCCGACACCGTGGTGATCCCGGCCTCCATGGACCCGGGCCCGATGCAGGTGGACGCCGTGGTCGGGCCCGAACTGACCGCCGCGCTGGCCCGGATCAGGCCCGGCACCCGGCTGGTGTCGATCTGCACCGCCTCCTTCGTCCTGGCCGCCGCCGGCCTGCTGGACGGCCGCCCGGCCACCACCCACTGGCGCTACACCGACCGCTTCGCCGCACTGTTCCCGAAGGTCCGGCTCGACCCCGACGTGCTGTTCACCGACGACGGCGACGTCCTCACCTCCGGCGGGGTGGCCGCCGGGGTCGACCTCTGTCTGCACCTGGTGCGCCGCGACCACGGCAGCGCGGTGGCCAACGCCGTCGCCCGCACCTGTCTGGTGCCGCCGTGGCGGGAGGGCGGCCAGAAGCAGTACGTGGAGGTGCCCGGCCCGGCCGACGAGGGCGGCGCCGGCACCGCGTCCGCCCGCGCCTGGGCGCTGGAACACCTGGACCGACCGCTCGCTTTGCGCCAACTCGCCGACCGTGCGGGCATGAGCGTACGGACCTTCACCCGGCGGTTCCGCGAGGAGACGGGCAGCAGCCCGGGCCAGTGGCTGACGGTGCAGCGCACCGAGCGGGCCCGGCAACTGCTGGAGGGAACGGACCTGACGATCGACCAGATCGCGCGGGAGTCCGGCTTCGGCACCGCGGCCTCGCTCCGGCTCCAGCTGCGCGGACGCCTGGACGTGGCGCCGAGCAGATACCGGCAGGCCTTCCGGGCGGTGGAGCAGCCGGCCTGAGCCACGACGGGCCGACCGGACCGGGCGAGCCGGGCGGCTGCGGGCCGAGTGGTCAAGTGACCGAAAGCCGGTGTCCGGTACGGGCGATTTGGATGGCGGCAGGCCGCACGCACCCCGAGCACGGCACGGCAGGCCGCCATCCAATCGCGACGCACGGGCCCTGAACCCGCGCACCGACACTCCGCACTCGCCAAGGAGCCACCACACGACCGGCAGACCGCGACCCCCCTGCTGACATGATCCCCCTGGACAGCAGCACCGCAGCGGCGTTCAAGTGTTCCCTCGGCGTCCCCTCGCGACGGAGAGCTGCTCCCAAGAGTGATCAGTCGGATACGTCACGTCAATGGTTTGTCAGAAATTCGGAATGGTTGCGTCAGGTTTCGGCCCGATGATCGCAGGCCGGGAAGAAGGAGCCGCCCGAGGAGCCGTCCGGGCCTCAGGGCGCCAGCGCGGCCCAGTCCGCACCGGCCAACGGATCCGCCGGCCGGGCGTCCGCGCCGATCTCGCACCAGACCCGCTTGCCCGAACCGTCCGGGTACCAGCCCCAGCGGTCGCAGAGCAGCTCGACCAGCTCCAGTCCGCGCCCGTTGGTGGCGTCCGCGTCCGCTCCGGCGTGCCGGGGGGCGGGGGCCACCTGGCTGGCGTCCGCGACCTCGACCCGCAGCGGGCCCACCGTCGCCGACTGTCGCACCCCGCCCGCACCGGAGCCGCAACTCTCCCCGTCCACGGGGAAGCAGAGCCGGAGCACCGCCGGACAACCGGTGTGCACCACGGCGTTGGTCACCAGCTCGGAGACCACCAGCACCACCGTCTCGGCGATCGGCGCGTCCGGGTCCACACCGTGGTTCAGCAGCCGTGAGCGCACCCACCGGCGGGCCCGGCCGACCTCGGCGGGGTCCGCCTGCACCGCAAGCTGTACTTGAAGAACCTGCACCGCTCCACCACCCGCACTCGCAGTTCGGCCATCGTCTCGATCGAGGCCGGATCGTCCAGCCGGCCGGCCCTGACGCCCGCCGAAGGCCGGGCCGCCGTACAACTCGCCCGCGCCATCCCGTCCGTCGCGCACTGGCTGCGTCACGAATACGCCTCAGGATGGTTCGGCGAGCGGACCGCAGCAAGCGCTTCGGGCATATTCCAGCGATCGGGGGACAGGGCAGTGCATACTGTCCCGTTCACTCTCGCGAGCCCCGCGCCGGCTGCCGTCCGGCCCGGAGCGAGCCACCGGACACGCAGTGGCGAACCTACCGCCGGACGCCCCCGACACCGTGCCCGCCACTCGCGAACCACCCGTGCGACATATGTCCAACGGCCTTCGAACAGCGGGATCGGCGGTCGATCGCACGATGTGACGATCCGAAGCCCGGGGTTCCATTCTTCACGGAATCCGTCCGTCCCCGGAAGACCGCGGGATACCGTTGACCACGGCAGCGGCCCCACGGCGGAAAACCCCACGGCAGGAGGGTGGTGACCGATGACCACCCCCGGCAGCGCCCCGCGCTGGGACGAACAGCTCCAACGGCGCCTCGCCCGCGGCGAGGAGACGGCGCTGGGCGAACTCTACGACCAGCTCGCACCGATGGTGCACGGCCTGGCCGGGCGGATCCTGGCCGACCAGACCGCCACGGACCGGCTCACCCGCGAGATGTTCGCCCATCTCTGGGAGCACCCCGAGGACTTCGACCCCGCCCAGGACACACTGCGCTCCTGGCTCGGCGCCCTGACCCACCGCCGCGCGGTGGACCGGCTGCGGGCACGGCCCGGCGCCTGGGCCCTCGGCGCCTGCCCGCCCCGCGAGGCCGCCGACCGGGAACAGCACCTGCGGGCCTGCCCCGAGTGCGTCGGGGAGGCCGCCCGGCTGCGGGACGCGGCCGACTGGCTCGCCGCCGACGAACCCCTCGACCAGCCCGGCTCACTGCGCCAGCAGGTGCTCGGCTGGTGCCTCTCCCGGCGCCCGGCCGACCTGCCCGTCCCCGCCTGGGGCGCCCCCTACACCGCCGAGACCGCCAAGCTCGACGCCCTGCTGCGCGACCTCGGCCCGGAGGAGTGGCAGGAGGTGGCCGAACTCCCCTGGCACGGCGGCACCGAGCACCTGCGCCCGGCCGAGGTGCTCTGCCATCTCGCCGCCGTGGACGGCTATCTGGCCCTCGCCCTCGGTCTGCCCGACCCCGTCCCGGGCGGCGCACCGCCGCCACCGGACCGCCGGGTGCCGCCGCAGACCCTGGCCCCGCCGGTCCCCCGGGTGCCCGCGCAGGGCGGCCCGCCGTTCGCCGGGATCACCGGGCGCACCGCCCGGCTGACCGCCGAACAGGCCGACCGGCCACCGCAGTCGGTGCGCGCCCGCTGGCGCCGGCAGACCCGTGAACTGGTCCGCTCCGCCGCCCTCGCCCCGCAGGGCAACACCCCCGTCGACTTCGGCTTCGCCGTCGTCCCGCTGCGCGACGCCTTCGTGGACCGGGCCTTCGAGTGCTACGTCCACGGCGAGGACGTGGCACGCGCGGTCGCGTACCCGTACGCCCCGCCCGCACCGCAGCACCTGCGGCAGATGGTGGACCTGGCCGTCCGGATGCTCCCGCCCGCGCTGGCCGGGCTCCGCGCCTCCCGGCCCGGGCCCGCCGCCGCTCCCGCCCACTGGCCGGGAGACGACGGGCGCCCCGGCCGGCGGCTGCGGCTGGTGATCGACGGCCCGGCGGCCGGCGAGTGGCTGATACCCCTGGACGGCCCGGACAGCGGCCCGCCCCTCGGCGAGCCGGTGGCCTCGATGGTGCTGGACGGGCTGGAGTTCTGCCAGCTCGCCGCCGCGCACCGCGACCCGGACCGGCTGCTGGTGGGCGAGCACGGGGACCGGGCCGCGATCCGCGAGGTGCTCCGGGCGGCGCCGCTGCTGTCCCGGCCCTGATCCGCGACCGGCCGCCGCCCGGGGAGCGTGCCGGGCTCAGCCGAAGACGACCGTCCGGGTGCCGTTGAGCAGCACCCGGTGCTCGCTGTGCCACTTCACCGCACGGGCCAGCGCCTGGCACTCGACGTCCCGGCCGAGCGCGACCAGCTGGTCCGGCGTGATGTCGTGGGTCACCCGGGCCACCTCCTGCTCGATGATCGGGCCCTCGTCCAGGTCGGCGGTGACGTAGTGCGCGGTGGCACCGATCAGCTTCACGCCCCGGGTGTGCGCCTGGTGGTACGGCTTGGCGCCCTTGAAGCTCGGCAGGAAGGAGTGGTGGATGTTGATCACCTTGCCGGAGAGCGCGGTGCAGAGCCCGTCCGAGAGCACCTGCATGTAGCGGGCCAGCACGACCAGCTCGACGTTCTCCTTGGCCACCAGGTCCAGCAGCTCCTGCTCGGCCTCGGCCTTGTTGTCCCGGGTGACCGGGATGTGCCGGAACGGGATGCCGTAGCCCTCGGTCAGGTCGCGGAAGTCGGTGTGGTTGGAGACCACCGCGGCGATCTCCACCGGCAACGCGCCGATCCGGGTGCGGAACAGCAGGTCGTTCAGGCAGTGGCCGAACTTGCTGACCATGAGGACGATCCGCATCCTCTCCTCGGTCGGGTGGATCTGCCAGTCCATCCCGAACGAGGCGCCGATCGCGGCGAAGCTGGCCCGCAGCTTGTCGGCGGTGACCGGCTCGGCGGCGGAGAAGTGCACCCGCATGAAGAACAGCCCGCTGTCCCCGTCCCCGAACTGCTGGCTGTCGATGATGTTGCAGCCGGTCATGAAGAGATAGCTGGAGACCGCGTGGACGATGCCCTGCTTGTCGGGGCAGGACAGCGTGAGGACGTACTGGGCGCTGGCCGTCTGCTGTTCCACGGTGGGGTTGTCCCGTCCTGAGGTCGTTGCGTCGTGTGGACGGTCCAGCGTGTCACATTCCGGACAGCGGCCGTCCCGGTGCCCGCACTGCGGGACGGCTCAGACCTGGGTCAGGATGCGCAGCACGTCCAGCGACCGGGGCGGGGTGTCCGGGTCCTCGCCGTCGTTCACCGCCAGCTTGACGTGCGCCTCCCGGGCCGCCCGGACGGCCTCCGGCCAGCCGTGGTGACCGAGGTAGGCGGAGGCCGGGGCGTCCGCGCCGACCTGGTGCAGGATCCGGACCACCCGCAGCACCGCGACGTCCACCACGGCGGCCTCGGCCGAGTCCCGGAAGATCGTGCCCACGTACTTCTCCGCCGACCAGCGGTCCAGCCAGGTGTCCTCGACCAGCCGGTAGACGGCGTCGGTCACGTCGCCGTAGCCCTCGCGGCCGGCCAGCCAGGTGTCCTGCTGGAAACCGGGATCGGACAGCATGTGCAGCGCCGAGCGCAGTCGGGCTCGCCAGCGCCACCAGGGCAGGTCGTTGAGCGGCATGCCGCCCATCGTGCTGGAGCGGTGGCCCGGACGAGAAGGGTTTCGGGCAGACCGGTGCGAAGAATCTGTGCTGGCGGACATGAAGAACGATCGTACGTTCCTCGACCGTTCGGGCTCCACTTCCACATTCCTCCCGTTCTCCGCCTCCTCTACACGCGTCCCCGCCCTGATTTCAGCCCTCGTTCGCCGTCCCTTCGCTTTTCCGCCCTCTCTCCTTGCGGCGTGCGGGCTTGGCTGGTGCCGGTGCGCAGCACAGCGCCCAGGGAGGGAAGACCGATGACCAGCCGAAGGGGCTCGTTCCAGGCTCAGAACCCGATCGCGCGGCACCGTCGCCGCCGCCCGATCGCCGCAGCGGTCACCACCGTGGCCCTGCTCCCAACCCTCTTCTCGGCCTCCGCGTGCGGCGGACCGGCCGATGCCTCGACCGGCAGTGGCGACCTCACTGTGATGACCTGGGCCCCGTCCGGCACCGGCTCCACCGACCGGCCCGGGATGACCGCGCTGGCCGAGGCCATCGGCCGGGACATCAACGCCAAGGGCGGTCTCGGCAACCGCAAGCTGCGGGTCCTGACCTGCAACGAGCACAACACCGCGGACGGTGTGACGGCCTGCGCGCAGCAGGCCGTGGACGCCAAGGCGGTCGCCGTGATCGGCTCGTACAGCCAGTACGGCGACAACTTCATGCCCATCCTGGAGCGCGCCGGGATCCCGCTGATCGGCGGGTACGGCCTGTCCCAGCCCGAGTTCAGCAGCCCGCTGTCGTACCCGGTGGGCGGCGGCATGCCGGCCCTGATCGGCGGCAGCGGCCGCCAGCTGGTCGACGCCGGGTGCCGGGCCGTCTCCCTGGTCCGCCCGGACACCCCGGCCGGCGACAACCTGCTCGGTTACCTGGCCAACGCCCTCAAGCCGGCCGGGATCAAGCTGCTGGACGTCAAGGCGCCGGAGCAGTCCACCGACTACACGGCGGTGGCCCGCAAGGCACTCGGCAAGGACGAGGCCGGGAACTGCATCACCAGCGCGCTCGGTGCCGAGCCGACCGGCAGCCTGCTGGACTCGTACCGCCGGCTGGGCCCGAAGAACACCCGGATCGCCTCGGTGATCGGCAGTGTCCAGCAGTCGGTGGTGGACTCCACCGGCGGCGACAGCGGCCCGCTGGCCGGCGCCTACGTGACCAGCTGGTACCCGCCGGAGTCGGCCAAGATCTGGGACCCGCTGCGCACCGTGGTCCGCGGCGACACCGTCGGCGGGACGATCGACGTCGCCGACCCCGGGGTGCAGAGCACCTGGGTCGCGTACGAGGTGTTCCGGCAGGTGGCCGACCGGCTGGGCGCGGCCGGGCGGCCGGTCACCGCCAAGACGGTGACCGCGCTGCTGGACAGCGGCGACCAGGTCGACGTCGGGGTCACCCCGCCGCTCAACTGGGGCACCACCAACATGCTGCCCAGCACCGAGTCGCCGCGGCTGGTGAACACCTGGGTCACCTACCAGGTGGTCAAGGGCGGGCGGATGACCCTCCAGCAGCCGGGCTTCGTGGACGTCCGCTGGGTGCTCACCGGGAGCAAGCCGCCGGCGTGATCGCCGCGGGCCCGACGGTGGAGGGCCGGACCGGCCGACCGGTCCGGCCCTCCGTCGTCCGTTCCCGGGGGGGCCACCGGCCCCTGGACGCCCGGCCCCTGGACTGTCGGCCCCGCCTACAGGTCCCCGTCGCCCCGGGTCGGCAGGCCGGTCTGGGCCGCGATGGCGTTCCACAGACCGGAGGCCTGCTTCTTCGCGGTGGTGGCGCTGCCGCTGGCCTGGACCGCGTTCTTGTAGTGCTGGTTGTCCAGCTTCTTCGGGTCGCAGGCGCCCGGGGCCTGCGAGTCCCCCGCCCAGGCGGCGTACTCGTCGTCGGCCGTCGCCGAGGCCTGCCAGGCCGCGTTGAGCTGCTCGACCAGCTGCGGGCCGCCCTGCAGCTTGTCCGTCTTCAGCGCCGCGAGCTTGGTCTGCAGCTCCCGGCGCTTGCCCGCGGCCTCGGTCAGCGCCTGCTGGGACTCGGGCAGCTTGTCGCACTTCTGCACCGCGGCCACCGCGCCGACCACCGCCTGGCGGCTGTCGCTGGCGGTGCCCAGCAGGTCGGAGAGCGACTGGGCCTGGGCCTTGACCTCCGGGCTGACGGCCGCGGCGGCCGAACCGCTCGCGGTCGGCGTCGCGGCGCCGGTGCTGCTGCCGGTGGCCACCGGGGCGGCCTGCTTCTCCTTGCCCGGCTTGGGGTCGTCCCCGTTGATCAGGACGGCGACCAGGATCCCGGCCGCCACGCAGCCGGCCACCACACCGCCGATGATCAGCTTTCCGGAGGAACGCCCGCTGCCGCCCTGGCCGGTCGGGACCTGGCCGGTCGGGTAGTCCTGCGCGGGGTAGTCGTGACCGGCGTAGTCCTGCCCGGGGCACTCCGGGGCGGCGGGGTGGTACGGGGCGGCCTGCGGGTACGCCTGGTAGCCGTGGTCCGGCTGCTGCGGGTAGCCCGGCGCGGGCTGCTGGTGGCCCGGCTGGACCGGGTAGCCGCCGCCCTGCGGGTCCGCGCCGGGGTACGGCGGCAGGTACTGGGTCGCCTGGGCGGCATCGGCCTGCGGCGCACCGTACCCGGGCTGCGGCGCGCCGCCCCACGAGCCGCCGCCCTGGGGCGGGACGGCCTGGGTCGGCGGCGTGTGCATGTCCTCGCCGAGGTACTCCGGCTGTCCGGACGGCTGCCCCACCGGCGGGACGCCCGGCTGCCCCGGCCCCGGACCCTGCGGCGGGCCGGGCTGCTGGCCCGGCTGCTGGCCCGGCTGCTGTCCGGGCGGCCGGCCCGGCTCGGGGCGGAACAGATCGTCCAGGTTGAAGTCACCCGAGTTGGGATACGAGCGGCGCTGGCTCAACGCGATTCCTCACCTGTGCACGACCGCGCGCTGACGGCGGACCACATCTCGTCGGTTCTTGGGAGCATCACAGTTCCTTGGACGTCGCGCCCACGCTACCGGTTCACCGAAGCAGGTGACCACGTGGGCGGGACATCCCTCACCGGCCCCTCACGCGACGTACCGACACCTGGTCAGGCGGCCTCCGCCTCCACCCGGGCCTGGAACTCGCGGACCACCCGCTGCTCCCGGAAGGGCTCCAGCCGGCGCCGGAACTCGTCCAGGTACTCCACGCCCCGGTTGGACCGCAGCCCGCTCAGCAGCCGCATCGCCTGCGCGCCCGTCTCGCAGGCCCGCTCCAGGTCCCGCTGCTGCAACTGCGCGGTGGCCAGCAGCACCAAGTCCACCGCGCGGCGCCGGACCCTGGTCGGCGGGTGCAGGTCGAGCGCCCGGCGGGCGTAGTGCTCGGCCTGGCCGGCCTGCTCCAAGTCCCGGTGGCAGTGGGCCAGCTCGTCCGCCAGGTAGGCGTCGTCGAAGTGGACGATCCAGTCCGGGTCGTCCTCCGGACGGCGCCGCTCCATCGCCTCCAGCGCCTTGGCGGCCACCGCCTCGCACGAGCGGGCGTCCCCGAGCAGGGCGTGGCCGCGCGCCTCGGCCGCGTAGAACATCGCCATCGCCGTCGGGGTGGCCACCGCGCGGGTGCCCTCCTGCGCGGCGCGGGCGAGTTGGGCGATCTCCCGCGGGTTCCCCAGCGTCGCCGCCAGATGGCTCATCGAGGCGGCCAGCACATAGCCGCCGTACCCGCGGTCGTCCGCGGCCTGGGCCAGCCGCAGCGCCTGGATGTAGTACCGCTGGGCCAGGCCCGGCTGCCCGGTGTCCACCGCCATGTAGCCGGCCAGCTCCGTCAACCGGGCGACCGCCGCGAACAGTTGCCGCCCGGTCTCCTCCCGGTAGGCGCCGCCGAGCAGCCCGGAGACCACACTGTTGAGGTAGTGGACGACCACCGGGCGGACGTGCCCGCTGCCGAAGCGGTGGTCGAGGTCGACCAGCATCGCCGTGGTCGCCCGGATGGCGGCGACATCGGTCGGGCCGACCCGCGTCCCGCCGGTCCGCGCCACCACCGGGTCGGGCGGGGTGATCAGCCAGTCCCGGCTGGGCTCGACCAGGGCGGAGGCCGCCACCGTCGCCCCGGTCAGGAAGTCCCGCCGGCCGACGTCACTGCGCCAGAGCTCGCAGACCTGCTCCAGCGCGGCGTTCAGCGTCGGCGCGAACTGCAGCCCGATCCCGGAGCTGAGGTTCTTGCCGTCGGCCATGCCGATCTCCTCGACCGACACGCTCCGCCCGAGCTTGCGGCCGAGCGCCTCGGCGATCACCGCCGGCGCCTGCCCACGCGGCTGCTGGCCGCGGAGCCAGCGGGCGACGGAGGTCTTGTCGTACCGCAGGTCCAGGCCGTGCTCGGCCCCGCAGAGGTTGACTCTCCGCGCCAGGCCCGCGTTGGAGCAGCTGGCCTCCTGAATCAGCTGCTGCAGACGCTCGTTGGGCTGTCGTGCGACAAGTGGTCTCGCGGCCATTGGGCTTCGCCTCCCCACACCCTCCGGTCCCGGCCGGTGGGCGAAGATTCTGCTGATCTGTTGCCGACTGTCCGACCGTCCAAGGAATCTGACACCAGGTTAGCGATCAGCAACGCCAGCGGGATACCCACGGTGACGATCCCCACCCCCCACGCGCCCTGGTAAATGCTCCCATGCGCCCCCACTGCGCCCGTCCCGGGCCGCCCCAACTCGGTTGCCTCACCGGTTCGGGTGACATTGCCGCCGTGCGACACGCCGTCCCCCGGCGGGCCGTAACCAGCCTCACGCACGGTAGTTGATCAGCCCGTGGAAGACATCCCAGACTCCCCCGACCAGGGCCTGAACGCCGGACCGCCCCAACTGCTCACCGAAGCCGTCGGCCACGCCGAGAACCGCCACTGGGAGATCACCCCGGGCACCTGGCTGGTTGACGGGGACGGACCGGCCGACTGCTCGTGCGGTGACCCGCGCTGCGCGCTTCCCGGCGCCCACCCGGTCGACGCGGACTGGGCCCGCAGAGCGAGCGCCGGTCCGGGCGCGGTGCGGCACTGGTGGACCGACCGGCCGAAGGCCTCGATCCTGCTTCCCACCGGCCGGTCCTTCGACGTCCTGGACGTGCCGGAGGTGGCGGGCTGTCTGGCGCTGGCCCGGATGGAGCGGATGAACCTCCAGCTCGGCCCGGTCATCGCCGTGCCGGCCGCGCCCGGGCGGGTGGGCCGGCGGCTGCACTTCCTGGCGCTCCCCGGAGTCGCGGCCAGGCTGCCGGAGCTGCTGCGCAGGCTCGGCTGGCCGCCGGGGCGGCTGGACCTGGTGGCCCGCGGCGAGGGCGACTGGACGGTGGCACCGCCGTCCAGGGTGGGCCCCGCCGGTTTCGCCCAGTGGGCCCGCCCGCCCTCCGCGGCGAACCGCTGGCTGCCGGACGGCGCCGAGCTGATCAGCCCGCTGGCGTACGCGTGCGGGCGCGAGGCCCCCGCGGCCGACGCCCGGCCGGCCCAGCCGACGGCGGTGCGCTGAGGCCGGCCGGCCCACTGATTCACCGTCCCGTGAACGGCCGCCCTACGCCTATCGGGTGAGGGCGTGCGATGCGCGACACCCCGCGCACGGCTGACGGGCCTTGTCTCCCACCGGAGACGGGGACCGTCACACGCCTGTGCGGATAAGGCTTCCGTGTACCCGCTGATCAACGGCGGAAGCCCCTCGTACGAGTGACAGCGCTCAAGGATTGCCATGATCTGCCGAGGGGAGAAATTTCACCGAGAGGGGACGCCGGAAGGGTCGCTCGGACGGGGAAGCCGGGCGAGGCGGTCGGGAGGGACGGAGGGGAACGGGAGGGACTGGGAGGGGACGGAGGGGCCGCGCCACCGGCCGAGCTCGGGGAGGTCCGGTGGCGCGGAAACAGGAGGGGACGGGGAGGGGCTGGGGGCGAGCAGGGCCCGGTGCACGGGGCACCGGGCCCTGCTCATCGGCTCGTCGCCCGGGTCCGTCGACCCGCGCCCACCGGTCCGCCGTCGGCCTCGCCGGCCTCGCCGGCGTCAGACCTGGGCCACGAACACGTGCTGGGCGATCTCCTTGCCCAGCTCCGCCGCGTCCTCGCCGGTGCCCACCAGCACCCCGCCGACCCCGGCCGAGACCCGGACCGTCGAGCCCGGCCGGATGCCGGCCCGGCGCAGCGTGCGCATCAGCTCCTCGTCCGTCTGGATCGGCTCCCCGATCCGGCGGACCACCACGCTGGCGCCGCCGTCCCCCGGCCGCACCGCGTCCAGCGTGACGAGCGCGGCGTCGAAGCCCTCGCCCTCCGCCTTGGTGTCACCCAGCTCGTCCAGGCCCGGGATCGGGTTCCCGTACGGGGACTGGGTGGGGTGGCCGAGCATGGCCAGGACCTTGCGCTCGACCGTCTCGCTCATCACGTGCTCCCAGCGGCAGGCCTCCTCGTGCACCTGCTCCCACTCCAGGCCGATCACGTCGACCAGCAGGCACTCGGCGATGCGGTGCTTGCGCATCACCCGCACCGCGAGCCTGCGGCCCTCCTCGGTGAGTTCGAGGTGACGGTCCCCCGCGACCTGGAGCAGTCCGTCCCGCTCCATCCGGCCGACGGTCTGGCTCACCGTCGGGCCGCTCTGTTCCAGGCGCTCCGCGATCCGGGCGCGCATCGGGGTGATGCCCTCCTCCTCCAGCTCCAGGATGGTGCGAAGGTACATCTCAGTGGTGTCGATCAGCCCAGACATCGCCGCTGGCTCCGTTCCTCGGTGTCCTCACCGCCAATTCTGACGTACCGCACCGACTACCGGGCCCGCACGACGGACACGGGCCCCGGTTTTCGTCGCCGTTCCCGTGGCTGTTGACAGCGGCGCCGGTCAGGCAGCACGGTGCTCGCCGTAGCTTTCTCCACCGGCGGTCCGGATCGTCCGGGCCGCCCCACCCGGCCGGCGCCCCCACCGGCAGAGAGCGAAGGCAACCGATGAACGAGCTGGTCGACCGGTACTTCGATGCCGCGATCGCCCACCTTCAGCGGGTCCGCACCGAGGAGGCCGAGTCCATCGAGGCGGCCGCCACGCTGCTGGCCGAGGCTGTCACCGAGGGGCGCCGGGTCTTCACCTTCGGCTCCGGCCACTCCTCGCTGGCCGCCCAGGACGTGGTCTACCGGGCCGGCGGACTCGTTCCGGTGAACCTGCTCGACGTCCCCGGGATGGCCGGGGTGACGGTGATGCCGGCCCCGCTCTCCAGCGCGCTGGAGCGGGTCTCCGGCCTGGCCACCACCACCCTGGACCTCACGCCCGCCACCGCCGGGGACCTGCTGTTCGTCATCTCGCTCTCCGGCCGCCAGATCATGCCGGTCGAACTGGCCCAGTACGCCCGTGCCCGCGGTCTGAAGGTGATCGGGCTGACCTCGCTGGCGTACCCGGCCGAGGTGGCCTCGGCGCACCCCTCCGGCACCTATCTCAAGGACCACTGCGACGTGGTGCTGGACAACAAGATCGCGGTCGGCGACGGCGAGCTGACCCATCCGGCCGCCGAGACCACCTTCGGCCCGGTCTCCACCATCGTCGCCGGCGCGCTGATGCAGGCCGTGGTCGCCTCGGCGGTCGGCCGGCTGGCCGACGCGGCCGCCGCCGGCACCGGCGCCACCCCGCCGCTGTTCCGCTCCGGCAACGTGCCGGGCGGCATGGAGTGGAACGCCAAGCAGATGGCCGACAACGCGGAGCGGATCTTCTACACGTTCTGATCCGCACGCTCCGGTCCACGTTCTGGTCCGCACGTCCCGGTCCACGTTCTGGTCCGCACGTTCCGATTCGGCGCCGGGGCCGCGCTCGCGGCTCCCGGTGCCGGTCCCCGCCCCGGCACCGCGATATGGGACAACCTCGGAGGCTTCCCGGCCATTGCGGCCCGGCCGGACGCCCCACCAGGCGTACCGGCCCGCCGCCCGGGGCAGGAGAGCGGTGCGACCGGAGCGACGGGTGGGGGCCGAGAATGGCGTCGGATGCGGGTCCGATGGGGTGGGTGCGCGAGCACGAGCTGCTGCCCGAGCTGTTCTGGGCCGCCGACTCGGCCTCGCAGCAGGGGCAGCGGCGGGCCGTGCTGCTCTCCGCCTGGGAGCTGGTCCTGCTGGTCGCCGCCGCCGCGACCGGCTCCGCCGACGGCGACCCCTGGGCCTGGCTGGCCGCCCTCGCCTATCTCGGCGCCATCGTGCTCGCCCTGGTGATCAGCCGACAGAACCCGCAGGGCCTCTGGTACGAGGGCCGGGCCGCCGCCGAGTCGGTGAAGACGCTGGCGTGGAAGTACGCCGTCCGCGCCGACGCCTACCAGCCGCCGCCGCGCAGCCTGCCGGACGCCGAGGGCCTGTACAGCTTCCAGCTCGGCCGGGTGCTGCACGCCTTCCGGGGCAGCCGTGCGGTGGGCGCGGGCACCGGCACGGAGATCACCGACGCGATGCGCGACCTGCGCGGCCGGCCGCTGGCGGTGCGCCGCGAGGTGTACCTCAGGGAGCGGATCCAGGTGCAGCACGACTGGTACCGGGCCAAGGCCCGGTACTGCGCCCGGGCGGGCTTCTGGACCGGGGTGCTGGGCGTGGTGCTGCCGCTGCTCGGCCTGGTGCTGGCGGTGCTGCGGGCGATGGGCGAGTTCGGCTACGACGCCCTCGGCACCGTCTCGGCGGTGGCCGCGTCGGTCACCGCCTGGGCGCAGTTGCGCCAGTACCGGCCGCTGGCCGCCGCCTACCGCCTCGCCGCCGACGAGCTGGAGCTGATCCGGCACCAGCTCGCCCGGCTCGACGTCGGGGCGGCCGGCGCCGAGGAGAGCTGGGCCCGGCTGGCCCGCGACGCCGAGGACGCGGTCTCCCGGGAGCACACCACCTGGCAGGCCCGCCGTGAGGTCCGCGCCACCACCGACCGGGACCACTGAGGAGGCCGCGCGTGTCGTTACGGATGGTCAAGGCCGCGGACAACCGCGTCCTCGCCGTCGAGACCCTGGGCGACCCGCGCGGCCGGCCGGTGTTCCTGCTGCACGGCATGCCGGGCAGCCGGGTCGGCCCGCACCCGCGCAGCACCGTGCTGTACCGGCTGGGCGTCCGGCTGATCTCCTTCGACCGGCCCGGCTACGGCGACTCCACCCGGCTGCCCGGCCGCCGGGTGAGCGCGGCGGCGGCGGACGTCCGGACCATCGCCGACGAGCTCGGGCTGGCCGGGTTCGCGGTGCTCGGCCGCTCCGGCGGCGCCCCGCACGCGCTGGCCTGCGCGGCACTGCTGCCCGAGCGGGTCAGCCGGGTGGCCGTGCTGGTCAGCCTGGCGCCGCGGAACGCGGCCGGCCTGGACTGGTACGCCGGGATGACCCCGTCCAACGTCCGGGCGTACCAGGAGGCCGAGCGCGGCCGCGAGCGGATCGCGGACGCCATGCAGTTCCGGTCCCAGCAGATCAAGGACGACCCGGTCAGTCTCCTGCAGGGCCTGCGGTCCGAACTGCCGTCCACCGACCGGGAGGTGGTCGCCGACACCGGGTTGCGGAGGATGCTGCAGAGCAACTACCGGGAGGCGTTCCGGCACAGCGCCGACGGCTGGATCGACGACGTGCTGGCGTTCACCACCGACTGGGGTTTCAAGGTCGAGGACATCGCCGTGCCCGCCTGGCTCTGGCACGGCGCCGACGACCAGTTCTCCCCGGTCGAGCACTCCCGCTGGCTGGCCGACCACATCCCCGGCGCCGCGCTCTTCCTGGAGCCCGGCGCCGCCCACTTCGGCGCCTTCCGGATGATGACCACCGCGCTCAGCTGGGCGGCCGGGTAGCCGCCGCGGCCGGTCCTACCGGGCCGCCGTCACCGCCGTCACCGGCGTCACCGGGGCGCCGCCGGCCAGCACCGCCAGCACGTTGTCCACCGCGAGGCCGCCCATCGCCTGCCGGGTGCGGACGGTGGCGCTGCCCAGGTGCGGGGCCAGCACCGCCCGCTCCTGGGCGAGCAGCGCCGACGGCACCTCGGGCTCGCGTTCGAAGTTGTCGACGGCGGCCGCGAACAGCGCCCCGGACTCCAGTGCGGCGGCCAGCGCGAGCTCGTCCACCACTCCGGCGGTCATGCTCACCACGACCGCGCCGGGCGGCAGCCGGTCCAGCCGGCGGGCGTCCAGCAGATGCCGGGTGGCGGCGCTGAGCGGGCAGGTGACCACCAGGACGGCGGACCGCGCGAGCAGGTCGTCCAGCGGCAGCCAGGTGGCACCGTCCGCCTCCCCGGGCGGCAGCTCACGGCGGTTGTGGTAGGCGACCGGCATGTCGAAGGCCTGGGCCCGGCGGGCCACCGCCTGCCCGATCCGGCCCATGCCGAGGATGCCGAGCGGGGTGCCGGCCAGCTCCAGGCCGAGCAGGAAGTTCGGCGCCCAGGCCCACGGCCGCCCGGAACGCAGCCACCGCTCGCCCTCGCCGAGCCGCCGGGTGGCCGCCAGCAGCAGGGCCCAGGCCATGTCGGCGGTGGCGGCGGTGAGCACGCCGGGCGTGTTGCTGACCTGCACCCCGCGTTCGGCGCAGGCCGCGAGGTCGATGTTGTGGTGGCCGACCGCGTGGTTGGCGACGATCCGCAGCCCCGGGCCGGCCGCGTCCAGGAACTCGCCGTCCACCACGTCGTCCAGGGTGGTGATGACGGCGGACCGGCCGCGCACGGCCGCCAGCAGGTCACCGCGGGCCATCGGGAGGTCCGTGTCGTGGCAGGTGGCGGCATGGTGCGCGGTGAGCCGTTCGGCCACCCCGGGCGCGAGCCGTCGGGTGACCAGGACCGGGGGCAAAGAGGACAGTTGGGTCATAGGGCCCGCAGCGTACCCTGCCGCGGGCCCCCGGGCGCCTGCGGCAGGGTACGCCGGCCGGCCGGGCCGCCGGTCACACCGGCTGCGGTTCGAGGTCGCGGTTGATCCGCTTCCAGCCCCGGGCCGAGACCGTGTTGGGGTGCTCCTCGCCGAACTGGCGGATCAGCTCGGCGACGGCCTTGGCCCGCAGCTCGGCGGCCTGGGTGTGCCGGCCGGCCGAGCGCAGGGTGACGGCCAGGTTGGCCTGACAGGCCACCGCGTCCGGGTGCCGGGGGGTGTACCGCGCGCAGAGGCCCTCGTAGGCGGTGCGCTCCAGCTCCTCGGCCCGGGTGTACTGGCCGTCGTCGCCGTAGGCGTTGGCCAGGTTGATCATCGCGTTCAGGGTGAACGGGTGCTGCCCCCCGACGGTCCGCAGCAGCGCCTCCACGGTGGCCTGGCCGCGGTCGATCGCCTCCCGGATGTCCCCGCTGCCGCGCAGGTAGATGCCCAGGTTGTTGCCACAGGCCAGGGTGAACGGGTGCTCGTCGCCGAACAGCCGCCGGTGGCCCTCGAACACCGTGACGGCCAGGTCGCGGGCGGCCTCCTTGTCACCGGAGGCGCTGTAGTCGGCGGCCAGGTTGAGCGCGCAGGCCAGGGCGTCGGGCGCGTCGGCGCCGTAGCGCTCCAGGTAGCGCTCGTAGGTCTCCTTGGTGATCCGGCGGGCCTCGGCGAGCTGGCCGGCCTTGCGCAGCGAGACGGCCAGCGACTTGGCGTTGCGCAGGTTCTCCGGCAGGTCGGGTTCCAGCACGTCGCCGAAGTCGTTGGTGACCTCCTGGAGCAGGTCGGCCGAGCCCTTGTAGTCGCCGAGTTCGCGCAGGTCCCGGGCGAGGTTGGACTTGGTGGAGAGGGTGTAGGGGTGGCGCGCGCCGAGCACGGCGGTGCGCCGGTCCAGGGTCTCCCGGTCGAGGTCGCGGGCGGCCTCGCTGTCGCCGACCAACCGGTAGTCGATCGCCAGGTTGTTCGCCATGGAGAGCGTGCGCGGGTGCTCCTCGCCGAACAACTCCCTGAACTGATCGAGGATTTCGCGATCCATGTCGAGCGCGGACTGGAACCGGCCGAGCGCCCGGCGGTCGGCCCCCAGCGATCCCGCGGTCATCAGGGTGTACGGGTGGTGCTCGCCCAGCAGCACCCGCTGGCGCTCCAGGGTGGACTCGTCCAGGGCCAGCGCGTCGGCGTAATTGCCCTGCGATCGCAGCACGTTGGCGAGCTGGAAGCGCAGCAGCAGGGTCTGCCGGTCGTCCGTGCCGAGCTTGCGGGTCCACTCCGCGTCCAGCGCGTGGCCGAGGTCGCGGGCGCGGTCCAGCTCGCCGCGCTTCCACAGGTAGCGGACCCGGTCGATGAGCAGCTGGCGGGTGTCCGCCTCGTCGCAGTTGTGCGCCTTGGACGGCGACAGGTGCGGCCAGATCTCGTCGAACGCGGGCCAGTTGGCCGGGTCGTCGGTGTCGCCGAGGACGGGCCGGGCGCCGGTGAGGATGCGGTGCACCTCGTGGACGGCGGTCTCCTGCTCCTCGTCGCTCATCTCGGACCGGATCACCGCCTGGACCAACCGGTGCACCTGGAAGCTGTTGCTGCCGGCGTCGACCTTGGCGAGCGCGTACCGGCCGATCGCCTGGATCACCTTGCCCAGCATGAACTTGTCGTTGAGGTCCTCGTCGTACTTCACCAGCGCGCGGATCATCTGGTCGCTGTAGAAGAGGTTCATCGAGATCGGCTCCGGCGCGAAGAACGCGCAGAGCTGCAACAGCCGTACCGCCGCGGGCGACTGGGTGCGCAGCCGGGCGATGGAGACGTTCCAGGTGGCACCGACCGGCGTCGGGTAGTCGGCCGGCCGGGCGACGGCCAGCGCGCGGGCGGCCTCGGCGTGCAGCTGGGCGACGTAGGTGCCGACCGGCGTGCCGGTGGTGTCCAGCCAGGCGGCGGCGACCTCGACGGCCAGCGGCAGGTCGCCGACCGCCTCCGCGACCCGGTCGGCGTCGGCCCGGGAGAGCCCGCGGGCGCGCCGGCAGAGGTGCTCGACGCTCTCGCCGCGGGTGAAGACGTCCACCTCCAGCGCCTCGGCGTGGCCGGACCAGGCCTGGTTGCGGGAGGTGACCAGGATGTGGCCGGAGCCGCCGGGGAAGAAGCGGCGGATCTCGGCCGGCTCGTCGGCGTTGTCGAAGATCAGCAGCCAGCGGGAGGTCGGCACCCCGCGGCGCAGGGCCTCCCGGGCCGCCTCGGCGGCCTCGGTGACCGAGTCACCGACCCGCAGGCCCAGCCGACGGGCCAGATCGGCCAGGGCCGGGGCGACCAGCTCGGTCTGCTCGGCGTCGATCCACCAGACCAGGTCGTAGTCGGACATGAAGCGGTGCGCGTACTCCAGCGCCACCTGGGTCTTTCCGACGCCGCCGAGCCCGTACAGGGTCTGCGGGGTGGGCAGCACCGCCGCCATGCCGCCGCGCAGCTGGTTGCGCAGCTGCTCCAGCACCGCGGAGCGGCCGGTGAAGGACGGGTTGCGCGGCGGCACGTCCCAGACCTGCGGCTTGCTGCCGGGGAAGCGCGGCCCGGTGCCGGTGGTGTCGGCGAGCGTGACCTCGGACCGGCCGAGCGCGCGCAGCAGGGTCTGCACGGACTGCACCTCGTCCCGGCCCACCAGGTCGACCGGGTTGCGGTTGCTGAACGGCGCGGTGAGCCGGACGTCGCCGACCCGGACCGGCACCAGCTGGCGGCGGGTGCCGGACGGGTCGGAGCTGACCACGGACTCCCAGAGCGCGCGGGCCTGCGGCGAGCGCTGGTAGGCGGGCGAGAGCACGGCGACCGTCCGGTAGGCGGCGTCGATGCCGCGCTCGGTCTCCTGCCGCGGGTCCGAGCCCGCGCTCAGGTCGCGGGGCAGTACCCGGAACCCGGCCCGGGTCAGGACGGACTCGATCCAGTCCGCCCACATCCGGTCCTCGGGGACGTAGGAGAGGTAGAGGTCGGCCGGCACGGACGGGCGGCGCCGGGTGAAGGCGTCCACATAGCGCAGCCGGACCTCCTCGTCGACGGTCGGCAGCGAGGCGGCCCGGCCCTCGGTGATCACACCGGTCAGCCGCTCGCAGGCGGCGAGCATCGAGGTCGGGGTGCCGCCCTGGTCGCCGAAGGTCGCCAGGATCTCCTCGTAGGCGTAGAACGGCCGGTACGGGATCTCCACCGAGCCCCAGTAGTGCGCGAGTTCATCGCCGCTCAGGCCGGCCGGCAGCCCGTCGAAGCGGATCCGGGCGAGCGCCCGGCCGGCGTCCGCCTTCTCCTTCTCGCCCTCGTCGATGCGCATCGGCACCGGCAGGATGCGGATGCCGCGCTCGCGGTAGCGGTCGTGGATGTGCTGGGCGATCCGGGAGGCGCCGTCGATCGACTGGTCGCTCAGGGTGAAGCAGACCACCAGGTCGTCGGGCATCTGCACGGTGCAGATCTCGGCGATGTCGGAGAGGCCGGTCCGGGAGTCGATCAGCACGTAGTCGTAGCGCTTGCGCATGTCGGCGCGGAGCGCGTCGAAGAACTGCCCGCCGTCGAAGCGGTCGTAGAAGATGTCCCAGTCCAGGTGGGTGACGGCCTCGGAGTAGTCCCGGTTGAACTGGCCGGCGGAGAGGAAGTCCAGGCTGCCGCCGCCGGGGAAGCCGGGCCAGGCGAGCGAGAGGGCGTGCGGGTGCACCCGGGCGAAGTCGAGGTGCCAGCCCTCGGCGTGCTCGACCGGCCGCAGCGCCTCCTCCCGGTACTCGGCGATCAGGTCCATCATCCCGGTGGTGCCGGCCAGCGCCGTCGGGTCGAGGAACGGGTGGAAGAACTTGGCGAGGCCAGGCGCCTCCAGGTCCCAGTCCACGGTGAGCACCCGGAAGCCGTTGGCCGCCAGGATCCAGGCGGTGTTGGCGAGCGCCATGGTGCGCCCGGTGCCGCCCTTGTAGGAGTAGAAGGTGATGATCCGGCCGTTCCGGTCCTGCTCCGCCTCGCGCTGGGCGGCGAGGTCGGCGGCGCTGAGGCCGCCGATGCGGAGGTTCCTGGTGCGGTTGTCGCTCATAGGGTTCCTCCCCCGGGCGGCATCCCGTCGTCCGGGCGGTCGCCTCCGTCACGTGCTGGATGGTCGTGGCCGAATGGTGCGGATCCGGATCCGGGTCCGTCCCGTCCGCGCCCGTACCGGAAAGCGTCCCGCAGACTGGGCCTCGGCGCCGCCGGTTCGTCCGGTTCGTTCCTGGTCCGGCCCTCGAAGGCGTACTTGGCCTTCATCGCGGCCCGGGGCAGCGCGTCGTCGAACTCCTCCAGGCTGGCCAGCCCGGGCGGTCCTCCGGTCGCGCCGAGAAAGCTCGGACGAGCCGAACGATGAGTGAACTTCAGTGCCTGGTCACTGAGTTCGCCAAGCTCACCGTGGCGCTCGACGCAGTCCGGGTCCTCCAGGTTCCACGGCTCCAGGACACTCACCCAGGCCGAGTCGGAGCGGTCGAAGCGGCGGACCAGCTCACGGCGCCGCTCGTCCCGCAGCGCCCAGCGGTCCAGCAGCAGCAGACCGGGCGCGGCCGGGTCGCCGCCCCCGGTGATCGCCTCGGCCTCGTCGTCGAACTCGTGCACGGTCGCCTGGAACCCCAGCTGCCGTGCCAGACGCACCGCGTGGTCGGCCAGTGACCGACCGGCGGCCGGCCGGTACGGGTGCCAGTCGGTGCGCTTGGGCCCGTAGAAGTCGGGGTTCCGGTCGGGCGGCAACTCGCCCTGGTGGTAGGAGAGTACGGAGATCCGCAGCTGCTTGGTGGGCGCGGCCACATTGAACGCGCTGGGCTGCGACTGGAATTCCAGCCGGCGGCCGACCGGAATCACCGTCTCCTCGGCCACCTCGACGATCCGCCGGGCCAGCCGGTGCACGGCCAGCTCGTAAGCGGACCGGAAGTAGCTGAGCTTCATCAGCGCGTACAGGCCCTCGGTGGCGTAGTCCGGGCCGAAACTGGCGTGGTTGAACTGGAGTTCGCTGGCCACCTGCGGAAGCTTGTAACGGCTCATCGGCGCCCAGAGCACCGGTACGATACCGCTCGTCCGCTCCGAGTCGATGTTCGCCGGATAGACCGGCCGCCGGGTGAACGAGTACCACTCCTGCCCGCACGGGACGCTGTTGAAGTACCGCGGCGAGTACAGCGGCACGAACACCCGGCAGGTGGCCAACTCCTCCGAGAGCCGCTCGGCCCACAACTCGCCCTGGTGCATGGACTCGTCCATGAACCCCACCGACACCCCGGCGGGCGCGGTGGTCAACTGCAGCACCGCCTCGCAGAGATCCCGGTACAACTGCCGCACCCAGTGGTTGGGGTCACCGGCCCCCCGGGCACCGGACTTCGGGGTGTGGGCATAGCTGAGGAAGAAGTACGGCCGGGCGGAGTCCTCGTCCCAGCCACGGTCGTTCACACGCGCCTCCCCCTGGCCCGTCGGCAACCTTGATCCCGCAGCCCCCGTGCGCGGGGCTTCAGTGTAGGAACGAACGACACCCCAATGGAATAGCACAACAAGCCGCACCAATTGACATGCCCGAAACGATCGCCCCCACACGGGCCGCCCGGGCGCTGCCCTCCGCCCCAACGGCACTCCGGCGCTGCTCCGGCGCTGTCCCGGCGCGCGGGGAGGCGCCCCCGGTGGCCCGTCACCTGCACCCGTTCGTCGTTCCTGGCGATCCCGAAGGAGTAGCCTCGTACCGGCGGAAGTCCGGCCGGCTCAACAGCCTGGCGCTCGCTCCGCTGGACACTGCCGCCACCTCACCGTCGCCGGCCTCCCGGGACTTGAGGTGATTGATCCGGCACATCCGCTACAAGGTCCGAGGAAGGCAGCCATGGCCCAGCTCAACTGGGAGAAGTCCAGCTTCAGCGGCGACCGAGCCGACTGCATCGAGATCGCGACGGACGGGGACCTCGTCCACATTCGCGAGTCGGACAACCCTTCCACCGTCGTCACCACGACCAAAGCCAAACTCGACGCCTGGATCCGAGGCGCGAAAGCCGGCGAGTTCGACCACTTCACCCCCTGACCCGGGCTTCGTTGGATTCGCGGCCCGTGCCCCGACAACCCGGGGCACGGGCCGCAGTCGTTCAGCCCAGGAGCGCCCCTCACACCTGGCCGCACGCCCACGGCTTCCCTGCGGCCGGGTTCGCCAAAGACGTAGGTCCAGCCACTCCGGAAGTCCGGCTGAAGCGGGCTGCCACACAGGATGTCAGCCCGTGAGGAGCAGGCGCGTCTCGTCGCTCACCTCGGGCAGCTCGCCCCGGTCCGCCCAGGTCGAGTCGTCGTGCTCGGTGAGAACGATCGGCCCGTACTTCCCGACGGCGACCGCGAAGGTGAACTGCCGTGTCAGCAGGCCGTCGCCGGAGGTGTAGTCGAAGGTGCCGACGTAGCCGGTGACCTCGGAGACGGTGAGACCGGTCTCCTCCATGACCTCCCGGCCCAGGGCCGCCTCCAGGTGCTCGCCCGGCTCGACTCCGCCACCGGGCAGCTCCCACAAGCCGCCGAGAAAGTCGTCGGGCTTCCGCCGCAGCAGGAGCACGCGGCCCGCCTCGTCGGTGATCAGCGCGCCGACGACGAACTGCCCGACACCTGCGCCCACCGCTTCGGCCAACAGGCCGGGGACGAAGTCGGGTTCCGTGGCAAAGAGAGAGGTCACAACAACTCCTTGTGGTGGTCGATCACCTTACGGGCCGCGCGTACGTACTGCTCGGCCAGCGGAAGATCCTCCTCACGATGCCAGACAGGCAGCTTGATCGCGTGCCGGTAGGTGTGCTCGGCGACCGGGAAGTCCCCGTCCACGTACCGCCGGTGAGAGTTCGGGTGGTCGGGGAACAACGGGCCGGGTTGCCGGTACAGGGGGAGCTGATTCATCGGGCGCGTCGAGCCGGGCCGGTCGAACTCGGTGGCGCCTTCCGCCACCAGAGCGCGGTGGAACTGCTCGGCACCCAGTCCGCCCAGCTCGGCAGGCCGGCAGGTGAGCGTCAACCCGTACCAGGACGGAATCACCCCGTCGGGCATCGGGATGACATCCAGCCCGGGCATGTCCGCGAACTGCTCGCATCAGCTCCACCCGGAATGTCTCAGGAGGATAGCTGCCGATCAGACAGGTCCTGTCTCAAGGATCACGGCCGGGTGATCGAGCTGGGACACCGAATGCGACCCGGTCGACAACACCTACCAGCGCACTGTCAACCGGAAGCTGACGGTGCAGGAGCCGCAGCACACCCTGGCCCAAACCTCTGCCACTGCCGCTGCCACTGCCACTGCCACTGCCACTGCCACTGCCAGCGGGCGGCGCCGGCGGCTATCGCGTTGCCGGGTTCTTCCCGGTCAAGACCAGGACCAGCACGTCATGTAGCGCGGCACCTGTCCAGGGACGGTTCTCGCCGACCTTCTCGTAGCCCCAGGACCGGTACGCTCGGCCGGCCGCTTCGGCTTCGGGTCGAGTGTTGAGCAGGACGCGCTCTTGCGTGAGGCCGTCCACGAGAGCGTGGTGCACCGCCGTGGCGACACGCTGCCCGCGCCAGGCGGGGCGGACTGCGAGCTCGAACAGACCGAAGGTCCGGTGGCCGTCCTCGCGACTCACCGGATCCGGTACAGGCATGGTCAGGGTGTCCCACCACCCGGTGGAAGCGGGCAGCGGGTAACCATAGGCCATACCGACGGGCTCGCCGCCGTCGGTGCGCGCCAGGACGGCACGATCTGCACGGCCTGGCCTGACCGCCGCACCGCTCAGCGGCCGTCGTCAACCCCCAGCACCACCCCGAAGGGGTCAATGACCTGCGCAATCTGGTGCTGGGGGGACAGTCGCAGCGGGCCGCGGTGATGCGTGCAGCCCGCCTCCAACAACCACGCCAGGGCCTTATCCACGTCGGCGACCCGCCAGTAGACCACGGGGCTGCCACCGCGCGGGTTGCGCTCATCATCCGCCGGGTGGAACCCGATCTCGACGCCGGCGTGCTCCACCCACGCGAAGACCGCCCCGCTCTCGCTCACCTCGCGATGGACCGGCACCCCCAGCAGGCTGCCGTACCAGGCAGCAGCCTCATCGGGCGAGTCGGCGAACGCCATCACGGCTACTACGCTCTCGAACACGGCTTGCCTCCGGATCTCGTCCAAACTGAGCGACACATTTGCGGAACATAGGGCTCAGAAGGGAAACTACCGTTCAACAAGGGCAGCTCAAGCGCGTGTTGACGAAACACCGCCTCGCCGCAGTGAGCCCTCCTTGACCAACTCGGTTTCTCTGTAGACACGGTGGCCACGTGGTGCGCCGATCCCGCCGTGGTTCCGAGGGCCGAGATACAGCAGTTCCTGGATGTGCTGTACGAGAGGACGTCGAACGCAGCCCGGCAGCGCTTCGCGCTCCTGGTCGCGGGGGAGCAGACCGGACTCGGCATGGCCGCGGTCAAGTTCCTCGGCGAGCGCGTTCACCCGAAGGCCGGGCGGCTCATGTCGTACACGGCCTGCGAGGCCGTGAGCGGGACCACCCGGGTGGTGGACGCCGAAGAGCTGGACGCGCCGGCCTGGGTCGCACACGCGGAGATCCCCGGGTGCGTGCCGTACGGACTCTTCGAGCCGGTGCAGGCCTACCTCGATTCCGCGCCGCCCGGCTGACCGACCGGTCAAGGGCCACCGGCCTGGAACCGTCGCCTCTTCGGCAGGCCGAAGAGGCGACGGTGGTGATGGCCGGCCTCGGCTCGGGGCACGGGTGCCGAGCACGAGAACGCATCCCGTTCCACGCGGTGTGCCGCAAAGCAGCACTGCACGAAGCACGGGCCGCTGCCCTCCCCCGTCACTGCGGCGGGGGCTTGAGACAGGGGGTGACGACGAGGAGAGAGATGCGGTCATCACCTGCCGTACTGGAGACGTCGACGAGATAGTCGCTGACGGGATGGCGAGCACTCACCGTCGACTCCGGCGAGCCGTCGGGCATTTCGCGGTAGCCGACGATCTTCAGGCCTTCGTCCTTCAGCCGGTCCCGTACCTTGCGGACGACCTCGTTGTGTCGGGCGTTGGGAACGTTGCTGTGCACCCCGTATGTAAGGGTGAACCGGTCATCGGGCGCCGACTCACCGTTCCTGCCGACACAGGAGGTGAAGCCAGGCCGGACGGGTTCGTCGTTGATCTCGATGCCGGCCACCTGGGCCAGATGCTCGACGAGCTGGCGGGCCCAGGCTTCGCTTTCCTCTTTGGACTTGACCGGCAGCGGGTCGTCCTTTCCACTTCCCGGGGCGGGAGTTGAGGACATACAGGCTCCAAGGGTTACGGCTGTCAGCACAGCAACGACAAGACGGCCGATGCGGGACATGGTGGTGTGTGTGGTTGCCATGGATGGGTCCTTCGGCCGGGCCCGGCCTCAGAGAAGAGGAATCTGGCCCAGCACCGGGGGCTCCTTCGGGGATGTCGACGGCTTCAGTCCGGCGATGATCTTCGCCTGGTTGAGCAGGCTGGTGCTGCGGTCATTCCAGTAGCCACCGTGCCCCTCGGTGTCGATCTCGATGTTGTTTCCACCGAATCCCCAGATATGCGGGCTGGGACCAAGGGTGGCGCCACCGACGAGACGAGTGGGGTCGTCGTCGGCCTCGCCGATCCACACGTGATCGGGGTCGATGTTCAACTGGTCGGCTTGGAGAACGCCCATGCCGGGGCTGCCGAGGGCGACGATGTCGTCGGCATGCAGGCCGCCTCCTTGGGAGGCCGCGACGCCTACGGCGTAACTTCCGTAGCTGTGGGCGAGGTACGTGACATGGCTCTTGGGCTCGCCGTGCGTCACCCTGAGACCTTCGGAGAACTGCCGCATGTCCTTGGCCCCGTCAATCCCTCGCATGGGGTTCGATGCCTCCGGAAGGCTCTCGGGAGTGTCGTAGCCCAAGTAGGAGATCACCGAGACGGCTTCGCCGGCTCTCGTGAGACTCTCCGCCTGCTTCTGTAGCTGCTGAACGCGGTCGATCTGGCCCGGCACGCCATTGAGGTCGGTGTTCGTACCGGGCACGAACACCGCCGTGTGCTGAGCCTTGTCGGGATTACCGGTGGCGACGATCGCGCGCCCGTCGGAGTCATAGGCCTCAGGGTCGACGGCGAGAAGGAACAGCTGGTGCGCCTCGTCGCTGCCGTCCTTCTCGTCGAGCTTCCTCTTGATCGTCTCCAGCGCGTCCCGCCGCTTCTGGTACGTCTCCTGATCGAGGCCGGCATCGGCGGCGCTCCCCGCTTGGAGGGCGTCGAGCTTCTGGTCGAGGACGAGCCGGTTGGCCTTGTCCCGGACCGTCGACGGCAGGCCGTCCATGCCGCCCAGCTCGGCCGGACGGAGCGCGAGGAAGGACTCCTGCTGCTCCGGGGTCAGCCCCTTCCACCAGTCCGCGGACTTCTTCGGGTCCTTGCCGTCCGGCAGATGGTCGCCGGCCAGGCCGAGGTCGCTCATCACGGCCGCGGCGTCGACCCTGGTCTCCGCCATACCGCCGTTTCCCCGTTTCTCGCCCAGGATGTCCCCCGCCAGGCGCCCGAGGGCGGTCCTGCCCTGGTCGCTGGCCTCCTGGGCAGCCTTCACGGCGGCGTTGATCCGGTCCTGGTAGGTGCTCCTGGCCGAGGCGAGAGCACGGCGCGCGTCCTGGGTGTCCTGGTCGTGGCGGTCGTCCCAGGTCTGGGCCGGCAGATCGACGACGCCCTCCACCGACACCGTCAGCCCGGCCTCCTGCGCGCGGTGGACGGCGTTGGTCAGGTTCGTCTGCGCCTGGTACATCCGGTCCGCGACGGTGTTCAGCGTCAGTGCCACCGTCTCGGCCTCGACGCGAACGATGTCCAACTGCTGTTCGGTGCGCTCCATGTACGCGAACGCGGCAGTCGCATCGCCACCCTGCCAGTGCAGCCGCAACGGCCCGTTGACCTGCGCGCGGTGACGGGAGTCCACGCCATCCGCGGCGTGGGCGAGCGCCTTCCAGCTCTTCGCCGCGTCGCGCAGCCCGTGCGGGTCGAAGGTCAGCAGCAGCTCGTAGAGGCCGCTCACTCCACGCCCTCTTTCCAGCCGCCGGCTATCGCCCGCTCGTTCTGCTGGTGCGATTCGGCGTTGGTCTCCAGCTTGCCGGCCGTTGCGGCGAGTCTCTGCCGCAGCTGGCCGAGCGGCGTGGCCCAGCCCTTCCCCAGTTGTTCCAGCGCGCCGGCCACCGACCAGCCGGCCAACTGGCCCGAGGCCGTCGCCGCCGAGGTGAGCGCCGCCCTCACCGGCTCGGCCAGTTCCTCCCCGAGGGCCCGCGCGACCCCTGCCGACTGCCGCAGTTCCGGACCGACCTTGATGTCAGCCAATGCGATCTCCCCCCGGAGACACCATGCAAGCGTGTGCGAACCGCACTCATCGGGGCAGGAACGTTCGCCCGCCACAATGCGCTACGCATCCATACGGATACTCAGATCGTATGACCTGCATGGTCACCCGTGTTCGATTTCGCTCATCTCGGCACGCGCCGGAGTCGCGGGAAGGGCCCTCAAGCCGGCTGCCGGGAGCGCCGCAGCACCTGTACGGCCAGGTCCACCGCCTCCCGCATCGGGACCAGGCGGCAGTCCGCGCCGCCCACGTGCCGTTCGGTGACGCCCCGGGCCTCGCGCAGGACCTCCCTGCCGAGGGCGTCGAAGTGGAGGTCGTCCAAGTCCGGTGCGCTGAAGGAGATCCAGCCGGACGGGCCCAGGCAGCGGTACTCGCGCAGGGGGACGTCGGGCAGGCGCAGGTCCGCCAGGTGGAAGGCGGTGAAGCGGGACATCGGGACGCCGATCATCAGGACCCGGGCGTCGAGGTCGTAGAGGCGGCCGAGGGGGGAGTCCGGGCCCAAGTGGCTCTCGCGGGGGTGCCGTTCGGTGATCTTGCGGGCGAGCGGGCCGAGGGCGGCGAAGGAGGTCTGGGGGTGCGGGCTGCGCAGGGCGCCGGGGTGGGTGCGGATCTGTTCGGAGAGGGCGCCCATCGTCGGGGAGCAGGGGGTGGTGGCCGGGTCGAAGGGGGGCATCCGGGCACGGTAGGCGGCGACCTGCTCCGGGGAGAGGCCGGCCGTGGCGGTGGTGTGGAGACGGGAGGTGGCCGAGTTCTCGGGTGTGGCGGTGTACGCGACCAGGGTGCCGCGCCGCGGGCCGCCGAGGGCGTCGAGCAGCGCCTCGACCACGGTGGCGGCGCCGCCGGCCACCGGGCCGAGGGCGCGCAGGGAGGCCTGGACATGCAGGACCATGCCCGGGCGGACGCCGAGTTCGGTGAAGTGCCCGGCCAGAAGGGTCCGGTCGAGCGCCGGCAGGAGGCTGGGAGCGCGGGGTTCGGTGAGGATGACGGTTCCTCAGGGTGAGGGCCCCGGGTGAGGGCGCCCGGGGCGGGACGGGGGGAGGGCGGGGAGCGGGGCGGGGTTCAGCCGCCGACCGGTGATCTCTCCTGTCGGGCCCGCCCGGCCGCCCGTTCGGCGGCGGCCGGGAGCGGTACGGCGAGCCACGGAGCCACCGTCGCACGCATGCCGTCGGTGAACCGCAGGCCGAGCGGGGTCAGGGAGCCCGACCCGGCGAGCCGGTCGACGGCCTCCGCCGTGTACTGCCGCCAGAGCGCGAACCGGGTGCGCGCCCGGTCGGCGGCCTCCCCCGGCAGCCCGTCGTACGCCAGGCTCCTGGTGCCCCAGAACTCGGTGACCGCCAGATGCGCGTAGGTGCCCTGGAGCAGCCCTTCGAGGGGGCGTGGATCCGGCCGCCAGGGGGCGAAGTACAGCGCGGTGTCGGCGGGGTCGTAGAGGTCCAGCAGGTCGAGTACGGCGCCCAGTTTGACGTGCTGGAACTCGTGCGCGAGCAGCAGCCCGAGGATCGGCGCGGTGGCCGGCCGGGCGATCCCGACCGCGCCGAAGGCCTGCCGGGCCGCCGCGCTGACATCCCGCCCCGGCGGTCCGGGCCGCAGCGGGGTGACGGTGGTCAGACCGGCCCGGACGCCCTCGGCGTACCCGGGCAGGTCGTGCCCGAGCAGCTCCCAGGCCTCGCGCAACGCGCCGGTCCAGTCGAGCAGTTCGGTGTCGGACAGCCGGCCCTCGACCGGGTGGTCATGGCTGTCGCGCTGCGGATCGAGGTCCTCCAGCGCCACCGTCCAGCCGCCGGCCAGCCGGACCCGGCGCACCGGCTGCCAGCGCGGGTCGGTACCGGTGATCAGTTCACCGTCGGCGGTCCGCACACGGAATCCACCGGCCGACCCGGTGACCACCGTCTCCCCGTCCGGCACCGCCAGGCTCCCCAGCGTCGGCAGATGCAGCACACCGCCCCGGACGGTGACGGCCAGCGTGTCCCCCCGCCCGGCCCGGACCGCCGCCGCAGCGGCCAGCGCGGCCAGCGGGCCCAGCCCGGCGCCGAGGTCCCCGGCGAGCCGGCGGGCCGCCCAGGCCCGCGCGTACGGGTGGCCGAGGACGGCGTCCAGCGCGGCGGGCGCGGTGCGGTCGAGGGCGGAGAGCAGGTCCCAGGCCGCCGACCGCCGCTGCCCGGAGGCCCCCCAGGCGGCGGCCAGCATGGCCCGGGTCAGCGCGAGCTGGGAGCGGGCCAGCGCCCGGACGGTGTCCGCGCCGCCGTGGCCCCGGGCGAGTTCGTCGAGCTGCCGGTCGGTGAGGGCCGTCGGCACCACCGGCTCGGCCGCCTGGGCGGGTACCGGGCGAACCACCGGGCGGCCCACCGGGTTGCCGCGGTCCGCGATGCCGTTGATGAGCGTCATGAGGTCCCCGCAGTAGACGGAGGGATTGTCGAAGCCGCCACCCTCATCGTCGCCCCGGTAGCGGTGGGCGTACAGACCGCCTCCGCAGGAGCGGACGACGGGACAGGCGCGGCAGACGGCGCTCAGACCGGCCAGGCCGGCCTGCCGGACGCCGATGCCCGGGTGGCGGGCCACCTCGTCGAGGGAGTGGCGGAAGACGTCGAGACCGGTGGCGGGAGCCCCGTCGAAGGCGGTCTTGAGGCTGTCGGCCTGCTCGAAGGTGCCGTCGGTCTCCAGCACCACCAGGTCGGACGGTTCCAGGCCGAGCGACTCGGTGAGGCTGGACAGCCCGCGCAGGGTGCGGTGCACCGACTCGAAGGTGCGCACGGCGAACGGCCGCCCGTCCGCCTCCCAGCGCTCGTAGACGGTCAGCAGCCAGTCGGCGTAGGGGTTCTCGCCCTGGCCGGCGGGACGTTTCGGCGGATCGTCCCAGGTGGCGTGCGGCAGCAGGA
Organism: Kitasatospora sp. NPDC088351; assembly: GCF_040685575.1. Classification (NCBI taxonomy): domain Bacteria; kingdom Bacillati; phylum Actinomycetota; class Actinomycetes; order Kitasatosporales; family Streptomycetaceae; genus Kitasatospora; species Kitasatospora sp. NPDC088351. The sequence goes on from NZ_JBFBIL010000018.1 coordinate 91,133, forward strand.
AGTCGACGGCGGGGGGCTGGAGTTCGGCCAGCGCTTGGTAGACCGCCGCCGGGTCGTTCTCCACGTCGATGGTGCAGAGCAGGCCGGCGAAGAGGTGCCGGTGCGCGGGCTCGCGCAGCAGCGCCACCGCCCGCAGGACCTGCGGGTGGCTGCTGCGCCCGTCGGCGTAGCGGCGGTGGCGGTCGTTGGCGGCGCGGTCGCCGTCGAGCGAGACGCCGACCTTGATCCCCAACTCGTCGAAGAGCGCGCAGAATTCGCGGCTCAGCAGCACTCCGTTGGTGTGGATCCGCAGGTCGAGGGCGCAGCCGGGCGGGAGCGCGGACCGGAGGAACTCGGCCGCGCGGCGCAGCCGTTCCGGGCCGGCCAGCAGGGGTTCTCCCCCGTGCAGGACGACCCGGACGGCGGACAGCCGGTGCGCGGCCGCATGGTCGCCGATGCGTTCGGCGGCCTTGGCCAGGATCTCTTCGCCGATGACCTTCGGGCGTCCGCGCCAACTGGTGTCCGCGTGCTCGTAGACATAGCAGTGGTCGCAGGCGAGATCGCAACGGCTGTGCATCTTGACCACGAATTGCGTCAGGGGAAGCGGAATTCGCGTCATCACAGATCTGCTTCAGGTGGATTCGGTCGGACCGGACCCCGGCCGGGGAAAGGGCGGGTCGGTCAGATCGAGGAGTTGAACGCCGCGACCGGCACCAGGCCGGATTCCGAGCCGGGGAGGGCGCGGTGCAGTCGGGCGGCCAGTTCCTCCGCGCCGAGCGCGGCCAGGTCGGAGAGGGAGGGGCGGTCCAGCGTGTCCTGAGTGTCCGTCAGTTCGCTGGCTGGCCTGGTGCTGGTTACCGGTGTCATGTTCGTTCCTTTTGGCGCGGTTAGGACCTGCCGGGGGTGGGTATCCCACCCGGCTACCAATGTAGTGGCAGCGGCGCACCGGCGCGGCACCCTGCGGTCCCGATCCGGCCTCCGCGGCCGCCTGGGCCCTGAATGGAGGCCCGGGGCCGCGATATTTCACCCGTTCAGCGGTCGCGCACTCGCCGTCGTACGCGCCGCATCGGCCATCTCCAGTCATGCGTTCGACCGACGGGCCGGTGTTCCCGCCCGGCGGGCGACGACCCGCCCCCACAGCCCGGACCGCGATCGCCGCGCGGCCGCCGATCAGCCGAGGCGGCGCACCGCACGCCCCAGCTCGGAGACGAAGTCCCGGCCATGGGTCGTGAGTTCACCGCTGTCCAGCAAGGTACCGACCGCCGCGGCCGTATGGGCCCGCCACCGACTGGACTCACGCTCGGCGCGGTCCTGGTCCGAGGCTCCGGCGACCAGCTCGGCGTGCCAGAAGCCGGCGACGCCGAGGTGGGCGTAGGCACCCTGGAGCAGCGCGCCGACCGGGCGGGGGTCGGGGCGCCAGGGGGCGTGGTAGACGGCGGCGCCGTTGGGCCGGTGGAGGGGCACGAGGTCCAGCAGGGCGCCGAGTTGGATGTGCAGGAACTCGTGCACCAGGGCCAGCGCCAGCAGCACCGGATCGTCCGGCCGGGAGGCCGCCACCGAGCCGTACGCCCGCCGGGCGGCGGCGCTGACCGCCTCCCCTCCGGGCGCCGGACGCAGCGGCACCAGGGTGGTCACGCAGGCCGCGACGGCCTGTGCGTGCCGGTGGTGGCGAGTGGCCAGGATCCGCCAGGCTTGCGCCAACGCTTCACTCCAGGCAGCGAGTTCGGCCGCTTCGAGGGGGCCTGAGGTCGGCCGCCCGTAGCTCGCCCGGTACGGGCCCAGATGGTCGATCACCGGCGTCCAGCGCAGCCCGTCGCACTCCAGCGGCACCGGCTCCCCCCGCCGCCCGGCCCGCACGAACTCCCCGAGGACGCCCGGTGCCACCGCCTCACCGGCCGTGAGCCCACGCAGGCAGTCGGCCGTCCAGGCGTCCAACTCGGGCCGCAGCAGGATCTCTTCCCAGCGCGGCGGGTCCGTCGCCCGCAGTGCGCGGAGTTCGGCGTACGCCGGCTCGAAGTCCGCCCGCCCGGGCCCGTCCGGCAGCGCCCGCTCCAGTGCGAGCAGCAGCAGGGCCCGCTTGCTCACCTGCCCGGCCCGGAGCGCCCGTACGGCCTCCGGCCCACCGCGAGCGGCCGCGATCGCCATGAAGACGGCCCGGTCCAGCCCGTGCCGGGGCAGCTCCGCCGCGACCCTGGCACCGGGCACCCCGGCCGCCACCCCCGCACCCGCACCCGCACCCGCACCCGCACCCGGGTCAACGCCCGGACCCGGCCCCGCACCCACGCCCGCACTGGCACCCATCGCCCACGCTCCTCACCCTGTCGGTCCCGCACCTGCCACGGCCGGCGCACCCGCCGCCAGCCCCGCCACGTCCCCCCGCAGCCGGCCCGCGATATGGCGGATCAGCCGGTCCAGATCGGCGCAGTACACCGAGGGGTGCCCGAAGCCCCCCGCCGCATAGCGGTGGGCGTAGAGCCCACCGCCGCAGACCGCCGCCAGCGGGCAGCCGGCACAGACCGGTCCGAGCCCGGCGCGACCGCGCTGGCGGGCCCGGAAGGCCGGGTGCGCGGCGGCCTCGGCGAAGCCGTGCCGCCGGACGTCCAGCCCCGTCGCCGCCGCTCCGTCGTACGCGGCCTTGAGGCTGTCGGCCTGCTCGATGGTGCCGTCGGCCTCGACCACCACGAGGTCCACCGGCGCCAGCCCGACCGCCTCGCTCGCCGCCCGGCCGCCGAGCAGCAGCACGGCCAGCTCCTCGAAGAGCCGCACCCCGGTCTCCCGGCGCGGTGCGTCGTACCAGCGGTCGAACACGGCGATCAGCCACTCCCCGTACGGCGCCGCCGCCCCGCCCCCGGGCGGCGCGACGGGCACGGAGCGCCGTACGCCGGGCGGCTGGGCCTCCCAGGTGCCGTGCGGCAGCAGCAGGTCGATCCGGGGCGGGGCGAACTCCAGCAGCGCCTCGTAGCAGGCCACCGGGTCGGCGGCGAGGTCGACCACGCAGAGCAGTCCGGCGAACAGCTCCCGGTGCTCGGCCGTCCCCAGCAGCCGCACCGCCTCCGCCGTCCGCGCCCAGCTGCCCGCGCCGGACGGCAGCAGCCGGTGCCGGTCGTGGTCCGCCGCCGTCCCGTCCAGCGAGACCCCGACCGCGACCCGGTACCGGTGCAGCACCTCCAGCAGCGCCGGTTCGTCCAGCAGCCGCAGCCCGTTGGTCTGCAGGCTGAACCGGACGCGTGGCCCGATCGCCGTCAACTCCCCCAGCAGCGCGTCCAGATGATCCGCTCCGACGAGCAGCGGTTCACCGCCGTGCAGGATCACCCCGACCTCGTCCAGCCCGCACTCGTCCGCGTGCTCGGCGATCCGCCGGGCGGTCCGCCGGGCGGTCGCCAGCTCCATCCGCCGGGGCCGCCGGCGCCAGCTCTGGTCCGCCGACTCGTACATGTAGCAGTAGTCGCAGGCCAGGTTGCACCGACTGTGGATCTTCAGCAGATACTGCCGGAACGGCACCATGCCCGCGAGCCTAGCGCCACCCCACCGGGCCTGACGGGGCGTCCGGTCGCCGTCACACGGACGGCCCTGTCACTCCGGCCGCACCACCCACCACGCCGACACCACCCGTCGCCCTGACACCACCCGTCACGCCGGCCGCCCCCGTCACACCGCCGGCGGCTCGATGTCGGAGTCCAGCCGGAGCCCGGCCTTGACCGCCACCGTGGTCGGGTGCTCCTCGCCGAGCGTGTGCCGGGCCCGGTGGACGCAGTCGGCCCGCAGCCGGGCGGCACGTTCGGCCTGGCCGTCGGCGGCGAGGGAGAGCGCGAGGTTGGAGTTGATGCCGATGGCGTCGTAGTGGTCGAGCCCGAGGGTGTCGCTCATCAGCGGCGCGGCCTCCTCCTCCAGCGCCAGGGCGGCGGCCCCCTCCCCGGCCAGGACGAGGTCGTTGGCGTGGTTCATCATCGCGATCGGGATGTAGAGGTGGTGGTCGCCGAGGACGGCCCGGAACTGGTTCAGGGTGCGCGCGGACAGCTCCCTGGCCTCCACGATCCGGCCGGCCAGCCGCAGGTAGACGGAGAGGTTGTTGGCACCGGCCAGCGTGACGGGGTGGTTCTCGCCCAGGTAGTCGCGGTAGCGGGCGAGGGCCCGCTCGGCGAGCTGGATGGCCCGGTCGGTGTCGCCGAGCGCGTTGAGGTCGCTGGCCAGGTTGGTGGCGGAGGCGAGCGTGTCGGGGTGCTCCGGGCCGTTGATGTCCAGGTAGCGCTGGTAGATGTCCTCGTCGATCTCCAGCGCCTCGTTGTACCGGCCGGCCCGGCGCAGCGCCACGGCGAGGTTCTTGCGCGCCCGCAGGGTGTCGGTGTGGCCGTCGCCGATGGTCTGCTGGTAGATCCGGACGGTCTCCTCCAGCAGGTCCAGGGCCTCCCGCAGCCGGCCGGTCTCCCGCAGGTCGCGGGCGTAGTTGCTGGCCGAGGAGAGCGCGTAGAGGCTGTGCGCGCCGAGCGCGTCGCGCTGCTGGAGGTAGTTGCTGCGGTGGCGTTCCAGGGCGGCCCGGCGGTCGCCGGCGAGGTAGTCGGAGACGGCCAGGTTGTTGGTGATCATCAGGGTGCGCGGGTGGTCCGGGCCGAGGGTGCGCCGGGCGGCGTCCAGGGTCCTGCGGTCCAGCGCCCTGGCCTCGCCGTAGCGGCCGAGGAAGCGCAGGTCGGCACCGAGGCTGTTGGCGACGGCGAGGGTGTGCGAGTGCTCGGGGCCGAGGGTGGCGGTGAAGCGCTCCAGGATGTCCTTGTCCATCTCGTACGCCTCCTGGAGGGCGCCCTGGGAGCGGCGGATGTTGCTGAGCTGGGTGCGCAGCATCAGGGTCAGGGCGTCGTTCTCGGCGTCGAAGCCGGGGCCGCCGTAGCCGTCCTGGCGCCAGTGCTCCAGGGTGCGTTCGGCGAGCTCCCGGCCGGCGTCGTGCAGGCTGCGCTTCCACTGGTAGCGGACCGAGTCGATGATCCACTGCCGGACGTCCTCGTCGGCGCTGCCCACGGCGCCGGACGGCCAGAGGTGGGGCAGGAGTTCGGCGTACTGGGGCCAGTTGGCGGGGATGTCGGGGTCGCCCGGGTTGGCGGTGGCCAGCGCGGCGTGCACGACCGCCCGCAGGGCGGGCCGCTCCGCCTCGGCGACCTGGTCCCGGAGCACCGCCTGGACCAGCCGGTGCACGGTGATGGTCTCGCTGCCCTGGTCGGTGCGGGCCAGGCCGAACCGGTTGATGGCGCGCAGGAATTCGCCGATCGCCAGCTTGTCGCGGGGGGTGCGCGGGGGCAGCCGCAGCGCGTGGGTGACGGCCCGGCTGTAGAGCAGCCGCATGGGGATGGCGTCCGGGCCGAAGAAGGCGCAGATCTCCAGGATCTGGGCGGCGGGGGCGTTGAGACCGCGCAGTTCCTCGACCGAGATCCGCCAGGTCGCGGCGGCGGAGTGCGGGTAGTCGGCGGTGCGCAGCCGGGTGCGCTCCAGCATCTCGGTGAGCGCCTCGTCGAGCAGTTCGAGATAGGTGGCGATCGGCATCGACGTCTCCTGGAGCCAGACCGCGGCCTGTCCGACGGCGAGCGGCAGGTCGCCGAGCAGGGCGGCGACCTGGTGGGCGTCGTCGGGGCCGAGGCCGCTGTTGAAGCGGCGCAGCAGCCGGATGCTCTCCTCGCGGGTGAAGACGTCGACCTCGACCAGGCCGGCGTGCTTGGACCAGCCCTGGTTGCGGGAGGTGATCAGCACATGGCCGCCGGAGGAGCCGACCGGCAGCCAGGGCGCCAGTTCGTCCGGGGTGCCGGCGTTGTCGTACACCAGCAGCCAGCGGCGGTACGGGTGGCCGCGGCGCAGCGCGTCGAGCACGGCGGCGGCGGTGTGCGCGACGTCGTCACTGCTCTGGACGCCGATCCGGGGGGCGAGTTCGGCGAGCTTCTGCGGGATGTTGGCGGGTTCCTCGGCGGGTACCCACCAGACCACGTCGTAGGCGGCCTTGAAGCGGTGCGCGTACTCGGCGGCGATCTGTGACTTGCCGGCGCCGCCGAAGCCGTAGAGGACCTGGCTGAGGACGGCGGCGGGCCCGCCGGTGAAGCGGTTGCGGAGCAGTTCGAGCAGCCGGCCGCGGCCGGTGAAGGAGGCGTTGCGCGAGGGCGCCTCCTGGACCTGCGGGGCGATCCCGGGGAACCGGGCCGGGGCGGCGAACTCACCGCTGTCACCGTCCGGTTGGCGGGTGCTGTTGGGCGGCGGGCCGAACTCGCCGTACAGCTGCGACTCGGCGAGCACGGCGGAGGAGCGGACCAGGTCGGGGACGGCCTGGCCGACGAACGGGCGGGGCACCGGTTCGTCCGAGTCCTGGAGCCGGAAGGCCACCAACGACGGTGCGCCGGTGCCGATTTCGCGCCCGCTCAGGAGCTGCCAGGCGTCGGCGGCGCGGGGCAGCGCGGTGTACTCGGGCGAGAGCAGGGCCAGCAGCCGGCCCTGTCCGTCGAGCGGCCCGGCGGCCTCCGGCGGCCGGCCGCCGGGGTACGGATCGGCGGCGTTGTGCAGCGAGGTCTGGTAGCCGAAGCCGGTGAGGGTGGCGGCCGCCCACTCGGCCCACATCCGGTCCTCGGGGGCGTAGCTGACGAACACCTGGCGGGGCACCGCGCGGGTCGAGCGCAGGTAGGCGCCGTACAGCCGGCGGCGGGCCTCGCCGCTGAGCGGGCGCAGCGCGCGGACCCTTCCGTCGGTGATCCAGCCGGCCAGCCGTTCGAAGGCGTTGAGCAGGCTGCGGGCCTCCTGCGGCCGGTCGGCGACGGTGGCGGGCACCTCCTCGTAGGCGTAGAACGGCTTGTAGGGGACCTCGACGTCGCTCCAGTAGGCGGCCCGGCGCTCGGCGGGCAGCCAGCGGCCGAGGTAGGGGGCGAACGCCTCGCGGGCGAAGTCCCGTCCGGCTTCCAGCCGTTCCTGCTCCGCGTCCTCGACCCGCATGGGGACCGGCAGGACGCGGATGGCCCGCTCCTCGGCCTCGGCGATGGTGCGGGCCGCGTCCACGCCGCCGCGGATGTTCTGGGCGCTGAAGGTGAAGCAGTCGACGACGGTGTCGGGCATCAGGACGGTGCAGATGCCGGAGGTGTCGCTGACGCCGGTGCGGCTGTCGATCAGCACGTAGTCGTAGCCGCGGGCCCAGCGTTCGCGCAGCTCGCGCAGGAACTCCCCGCCCCGGATGTCCCGGCCGTGGTAGAAGCTGCGCCAGTTGAAGCTGGTGACGGCGGCGGAGTAGGCGGCGTTCTGCCGCCCGGCGGGCAGGAAGTCGAGCCGGCCGCCGGGCGGCAGGTCGAGGGCCAGGCCGCAGATGTAGCCGTCCAGCCGCCCCGGCTCGTCCAGCCAGGCGCCGGGGGTGAGGCCGGACGGCCCGGCGGCGGAGGGCAGCGCCTGCTTGACGTAGGAGCGCAGCAGGTCGATCAGGCCGTCGGTGGCGTGGAGTTCGGGGTCGACCAGCAGCGGGTGGTAGTAGCGGTGCAGGCCGGGCGCCTCCAGGTCCCAGTCGACCACCAGGACGCGCAGGCCTCGGCTGGCGAGGATCCAGCCGACGTTGGCGAGCGCCATCGTCCGGCCGGTGCCGCCCTTGAAGGAGTAGAAGGTGACGACCGAACCTGGGCCGGTCCGCTCCAGCTCCGCGCCGGTCTCAGCGAACATCGTCCTGTTCCCCCTTCAGCGGCACTGCCGCCCCGTCCGGGCTGCGGCGCGGCCCTGGCGGCCCCGCCGGAATGGCCAGACCGGGCATCGCCGGTCCGGCCTCCTCGCCACCGGGGCCGAAGCCGAAGGCGGCACCGTCGACATCGTCCCCCCAATCGAAGTTGGCGTCCATCAGCTTGTTCTGAGCGACCGTCACCATGATGGTGAGCTGGTCGTCGAAGCTCTCCCTGGGTACCGCCACGCGGAACAAGTGCTCCGGATCGCTCCGGCGCAACCAGTTGCGGCGGAACACGCCGCGCACGCCCGCCCACAGCGCGTCGCGCTCCGGCCCGGTGGTCGGGTCGTCGGTGCCGGCCGGGACCATCACCCCGGTGACGGGGTGGTTCTGGTCGTCGTACTCGCGCAGCGCGGACCGGTAGAGCTCGCTGCCGGCCACCCACGGGTCCACCAGCAGCACGCTGACCTGGTTGTCCTCACGGGCCTGGTCCAGCTTCTCGCCGAGGCCCGCGCCGATCTCGTCCAGCGTGGTGGTGTGCCCGGCGGAGGTGATCACCTGCTGGGCGCGGACCACCAGCGAGGGCTGGGTCGGCGGGTGGTAGGGCGCCCAGTGCCAGGGTTTGGTGCCGTACCAGCCGCCGCCGCGGACGTCGCCGGGCCCGGCGGACGGCGGCACCGCGTCGGCGGCGCGCCCGGCCGCGACGAACAGCCGGACCATTCCGGCGGTGGGCGCGGGCCGCACCGACGGCGCCACCGGGAAGTAGCCGCGGACGGCGCCGAGGTCGAACTCGGGAAGTTCGCCGAGCCGCCGGGCGGCGGCGTCCCGGACCCGCTCGGCGACCACCCGGACGACCTGCCGGTAGTCGGCGCCGAGCGGGTCGGTGCGCAGCAGGTCGCGCAGGCCCGAGCGGGCGTAGGCGTCGCCCATGTCCTCCTGGACGTACTGGATCTTCCTGACCTCGTCGGGGAGGCCGCCGGGCAGGGTCTCCCAGAGCACCGGTATCAGCGCCGGGACGATGTCGCCGGCCAGCTCCTGGTGGCGGCGGACCCGACCGCGGAAGGCCGTCCACTCCTTGCCGCAGTACAGGCTGGCGAAGTAGGCCGGGGAGTAGAGCGCGACCATGGTGCGGCAGCGGGCCAGCATCAGGGCCAGCTGCTGCTCCCAGTTGTCGCCCAGGCGTAGCTGTTCGGTGTCGCGGTAGGCGAGTTGCCCGGCGCCGGCGGCGGGTTCGATCCGGCCCAGTTCGTCCCTGAGGTCGTTGAAGAACTGGTCGACGAAGGCGTCCCCCGCCTGGTAGTCACGCCGCGCGTAACTGAAGAAGAAGTACGGCCGCACTGCACCCCCCGGACCCGTTCACAACTGCGCTGCTGTCATACCCAGCATGTCGTGAACCGAGCCGGTCGCGCGCGGGAGTTGGCGAAGCTCGCGGGGCGCGGAGGGGGCGCCGGCAGGCCTCGGCGAGGGCTCCGGAGAGCCGCCCCCGGCCGGGCCCGCGGGGCGGGTCTACAGGGCGGACTGGAAGGCGGCGACGGGTTCGGCGCCGGGGGTGAGGGCGTCGCCGACCACCCGGCGGAGCAGGTCGCCGAGGACGGTGTCGGGCAGCCCCTCCAGCTCACCGGGCGGCAGCGCGGTGACATCGACCAGATCGGAGCCGAGCACAGAGCCGGCTCCGGAGCCGATTTCCGCATCGGTGACGCCCATCAGTCCCTCACTCGGTCTCGCGGCGGAGCGGGCTCGGTTCGCAATCGGACCCGGTCCGCGACGGGCATCCTACACCTGACTGTTTCTCAGCACGGCTGCCGTGCCGCGCCGCTGTCATCCGTCCGGCCGTGCGAATCACCGGCCCGGCCGGCCGGATCACGGCCGGAGCGGCGGGGGTTCACGACCGGAGCGGCGGGGTTCACGGGCAGAGCCGCTCCACCCGCCAGCCCGTCGGAACGGACGGGTCGGCGAGGTACCGGAGGCGGTCGTGCAGCCGGTTCTCGCGGCCCTGCCAGAACTCGACGCTGGCCGGGACCACCCGGTAACCGCCCCAGAACGGCGGGACGGGGACACCCTCCCCCTCGGGGTAGCGGCGCTCCAGCTCGGCGTAGCGCCGCTCCAGCACCTCGCGGCCGCCCACCGGGCTGGACTGCTCGCTGGCCCAGGCACCGAGCTGGGAGCCGTGCGGGCGGGTGCGGAAGTAGGCGGCGGTCTCGTCCCGGCCGACCTTCTCCACCCGGCCCTGGACGATCACCTGGCGGGCCAGCGCGATCCACGGGAAGAGCAGCGCGGCATGCGGGTTGACGGCGAGCTCGGCGCCCTTGCGGGAGCCGTAGTTGGTGAAGAAGACGAAACCGCGCGGGTCGAAGCCCTTCAGCAGGACGGTGCGCGAGCTGGGCCGCCCCTCGGCGTCGGCGGTGGAGAGCACCATCGCGTTGGGCTCGACCACCCCGGCGTCGTCCGCCTCGTGGAACCAGCGGGTGAACTGGGCGATCGGCTCGGCGGCGAGCTGCTCCTCGACCAGGCCCTCATGGCTGTAGTGCTTGCGCATCACGGTGAGGTCCGGCCCGGGCCGGGCCTCGTCGGCCAGGATCCGGGTGGCGGGGCTCGGGGGCGTCGACTGGGCGCGTTCCGGGGTCTGCACGCCAACATCATCCCGTACGACAAGCAACCGGCACCGCTACCTCAGGACAAACCCCGGTGGGAGATAAGGTGACTCGCCACTGCTTGGCCGCCCGCCATATGGCGATTTGTCCGTAACCTGGCGTTTGGTTCCACGGATTTCCCCGGACGGCCCGGAACCCCGGCGCAAAGTCAACCGGGCCAACGGAAAACATCATCACGGTGGTGTATGGCGCAATGCACCCCGTGCCTGTCACTCTGGCACCGAGTGCCAACCACCCATCGGTCACTGGCGTACCGTCCCACCACGGCGGCCCGCCGATCACAGAACTGAAGGAGCCGTCGCATGTCCGACTTCGTACCCGGGCTTGAGGGAGTCGTCGCGTTCGAGAGTGAGATCGCCGAACCCGACCGTGAAGGCGGCGCCCTGCGGTACCGCGGAGTCGACATCGACGACCTGGTGGGCCACGTCTCCTTCGGCCACGTCTGGGGCCTGCTGGTGGACGGCGAGTTCAACCCCGGACTGCCGGCCGCCGAGCCGTTCCCGATCCCGGTGCACTCCGGCGACATCCGGGTGGACGTGCAGTCCGCCCTCGCCATGCTCGCCCCGGTCTGGGGGCTCAGGCCGCTGCTGGACATCTCCGCCGAGCAGGCCCGCGACGACCTCGCCCGCGCCGCCGTGATGGCGCTCTCCTACGTGGCACAGTCGGCCCGCGGCCAGGGCCTGCCGATGGTTCCGCAGAGCGAGATCGACAAGGCCGGGACGGTCGTCGAGCGCTTCATGATCCGCTGGCGGGGCGAGCCCGACCCGAAGCACGTCAAGGCCATCGACGCCTACTGGACCTCCGCCGCCGAGCACGGCATGAACGCCTCCACGTTCACCGCCCGCGTCATCGCCTCCACCGGCGCCGACGTCGCGGCCGCGCTCTCCGGCGCGGTCGGCGCGATGTCCGGCCCGCTGCACGGCGGCGCGCCGTCCCGCGTCCTCGGCATGATCGAGGAGATCGAGCGCACCGGCGACGCGACCGCCTGGGTGAAGAACGCGCTGGACAAGGGCGAGCGGCTGATGGGCTTCGGCCACCGCGTCTACCGCGCCGAGGACCCGCGCGCCCGGGTGCTGCGCCGCACCGCCAAGGAGCTCGGCGCGCCGCGCTTCGAGGTCGCCGAGGCGCTGGAGAAGGCCGCGCTGGAGGAGCTGCACAACCGCCGCCCCGACCGCGTGCTGGCCACCAACGTCGAGTTCTGGGCCGCCATCATGCTGGACTTCGCCGAGGTCCCCGCACACATGTTCACCTCGATGTTCACCTGTGCCCGGACGGCCGGCTGGTCGGCGCACATCCTGGAGCAGAAGCGCACGGGCCGGCTCGTGCGCCCCGCCGCGCGCTACATCGGCCCGGGCCCGCGCAGCCCCCGCGAGATCGCGGGTTACGACGCCATCGCGCACTGACCGAAACCCCCGCTGAGCAGCGGGTCCGGCCGTCCCCGGACCCGCTGTTCCCGCAGCTCGTGGCCGTGAAGATCACATCTCAGCGGGCGGACTGCCGTTCCACCCGCGCAACCGCGGCCGGTAGGCTGCGCCCGTGGCTCAGATCCAGATCCCCGCTGACATCAAGCCCGCAGACGGCCGTTTCGGCTGCGGCCCGTCCAAGGTGCGCCCCGAGGCCCTGAGTGCCCTCGCCGCCACCGAGACCTCCCTGCTCGGCACCTCGCACCGCCAGGCCCCGGTCAAGAACCTGGTCAAGCGCGTACGCGAGGGCGTGAGCAGCCTCTTCTCCCTCCCCGAGGGTTACCAGGTGGTGCTCGGCAACGGCGGTTCCACCGCTTTCTGGGACATCGCGGCCTTCGGCCTGGTGCGGGAGAAGTCCCAGCACCTCGACTTCGGCGAGTTCTCGTCCAAGTTCGCCTCCTCGGTCAAGGCCGCGCCCTGGCTGGCCGAGCCGACCGTGATCAAGACCGCCCCGGGCACCCACCCGCTGCCGGTCGCCGAGGCCGGCGTGGACGTCTACGCGCTCACCCACAACGAGACCTCCACCGGCGTCGCGATGCCGATCAACCGCCCGGCCGGCGGCGACGAGGGCTCGCTCGTCCTGGTGGACGCCACCTCGGGCGCCGGCGGTCTGCCGGTGGACATCACCGAGACCGACGTCTACTACTTCGCCCCGCAGAAGTCCTTCGCCTCCGAGGGCGGCCTCTGGCTGGCGTCCTTCTCCCCGGCCGCCCTGGAGCGCGCCGCCGAGATCGCCGCCTCCGGCCGCTACATCCCGCCCTTCTTCGACCTGCCGACGGCCATCGACAACTCGTCGAAGGACCAGACGTACAACACCCCGTCGATCGCCACCCTGTTCCTGCTGGCCGACCAGCTGGAGTGGCTGAACGGCAACGGCGGCCTCGACTGGGCCGTCGCCCGGACGGCCGACTCCGCGAGCCGGCTGTACGGCTGGGCCGAGAAGTCCTCCTTCGCCAGCCCCTTCGTGGCGAACCCGGCCGAGCGCTCGCAGGTCGTCGGCACGATCGACTTCGACGACGCGGTGGACGCGGCCGCCGTCGCCAAGGCACTGCGTGCCAACGGCATCGTCGACACCGAGCCGTACCGCAAGCTGGGCCGCAACCAGCTGCGCATCGCGATGTTCCCGGCCATCGACCCGGCGGACGTCGAGGCGCTCACCGCCTGCGTCGACTACGTGGTCGAGCAGCTCTGACACCCGCGCACACGTGAGGGCCACCGCCTGCGGGCGGTGGCCCTTTCGCGTTCCGCCCGGGGCCGCGCACGGCGCCGGGACGCGTCACTCCGGCCGGCGCGTCACTTCCCGATCAGCGAGCTGATCACCACGACGGCCAGCAGCAGCACCAGGGCGCCGGTCACGATACGCATACGAGTCTTGGGATCCACGGTCAACGAGCGTACCCCCGGCCCTCCCCCGGCCGGACGCCGAGGTCCGGGAGCGGCCCGCGGCGGCTCAGCTCCAGCGGGCCAGTGGCCAGCGGCGGACGGTCTCGTAGTGCGCGAAGCCGCCGTCCAGGTCGCTCTTCATCAGGTGCAGCCCGGCGGCCTCCCACTCCGGCCCCCGGTACGCGCCGAGCGCCTCGGCCATGCCCTCCAGCTCGGCCGCCGCGACCCGCTGCACGGCCCGCCGGTGGCCCCGGGAGGAGCCGGCCCTGGCCAGGGTCAGATGCGCGTGGAAACGGAACGCGTCCACCTCGCCGACCAGCTCCGCGGTGGCCTCGTTCACCGCCTCGGCGAGCCGCCGCAGCGCCCAGGTCTGCCCCTCCACCCCGGCCCAGAGCACCCGGTCGCCGAACCGCCCGGCGCCGGACAGCCGCAGCCGGTGCGCCGGGTGCAGCTCCGCCACGGCGGCCAGGCCCGCCTCCAGCTCCGGCAGCCGCTCGGCCGCCACCCCGCCGAGGAAGGCCAGCGTCAGGTGCCAGCCCTCGACGGCCGTCCAGCGCAGCCGGTCCGCCCCCGGCAGCTCGCGTACCGGGGCGACCGCGTCGGCAAGCCCCTGCAGCGCCTCGACCGGTGGCAGCACCGCCACAAAAAGCCTCATGAAGCCATCTTCCCGCGCGAGCCGGTCTGGGCTAGAACGGCTGTCGTGAACAACACGAGCAACCTGAAGATCCGCACCGGCGGCCCCGACGACATCGCCGAAGTCCTCGCCCTGCTCGACGGCGCCGTCGCCTGGCTCGTCGCCCGCGGACGCACCGGCCAGTGGGGCGACCAGCCCTGGAGCAGCCGGCCGGCCGCCGTCGAGCGCGTCGAGCAGTACGGCCGGGAGCCGTTCCTGATCCGGCTCGCGGTGGACGGCGACGGGCGGGCCGTCGGATCCTGCGTCCTGTCCGAACAGGCGCCCGAGTACACCACCCCCGCCGGCGAGCGCGAGCTGTACGTCCGCAGCCTGGTGACCGACCGGGCCCGCTCGGGCTCGGGCATCGGCGCCGCGCTGGTCGCCGACGCCGTCGAGGAGGCCCGAGCCCGGGGCATCGGGCTGCTCCGGGTGGACTGCTACGCGGGCGGCGACCGCCGGCTGGTCGGCCAGTACCTGGCGCTCGGCTTCACCGAGACGGAGACCTTCGAGGTCGACCAGCCGAACGGGACCTGGCACGGCAAGATCCTGGCGATCCGGATCTGACGTCGAGTCAGCCACCGGGCGCGCGAGGCGCATCCGGCGACTGACGCGTCATCAGCAGGCGGCGGCGAGCTCCGACCTGGCGGGCGCGGTGGTCCGCGGCACGAAGGCGACCACCCGGCCACCGCGTCCCGGGTGCAGGTCCACCCGCACCCTCAGGTCCGCACTGCGGGCCAGCACCAGGCCGACCGTGACGGCCGCCAGCGCCGAGACCGCGCCGCAGGCCAGCAGCCCGAGCCGGGGCCCGTACGAGGCCGTCACCCAGCCGACGACCGGCGCGCCGATCGGGGTGCCGCCGGTGAACACCAGCACCAGCAGACCCATCACCCGGCCCCGCATCTCGGGATCGGTGGCCAGCTGCAGCGTGGCGTTGACCGAGGTGTTGAAGCTCAGGCCGAACACCCCGATCAGGGTCAGCAGCACCGCGAAGGTCCAGTAGCCGGGCGCGAAGGCGGCCACCACCTCCAGCATCCCGAAGGCCAGCGCCGCGGCCACCAGCCGGCGCAGCCGCGGCACGCCCCGGCGGGCCGCCAGCAGCGCGCCGGCCAGCGAGCCGACCGCCATCGCGGTGTTCAGCAGGCCGTACTGCCCGGCACCCACCTTGAAGGTGTCGTAGGCGAAACCGGAGAGCAGCGTCGGGAAGTTGAACCCGAAGGTGCCGATGAACCCGGCCAGCACCATCGGCCAGAGCAGTTCGGGCCGCTCCTTCACATAGCGCAGCCCTTCGCGCAACTGCCCCTTCTGGCGGGCGATCGGCTCGATCGGGCGCAGTTCGCTCTGCCGCATCGCGAGCAGCCCGCCGATCACGGCGGCGAACGAGAGCGCGTTCACCGCGAACGCCCAGCCGCTGCCGACCGCGGCGATCAGCAGGCCCGCGACGGCGGGGCCGACCAGCCGGGCGGTCTGGAAGTTGGCGGCGTTCAGGCTGACCGCGTTGGCGAGGTCCTTCGGACCGACCATCTCGGAGACGAAGGCCTGCCGGGTCGGGTTGTCCACCACCGTGACCAGGCCGAGCAGCAGCGCGAACACGTACACGTAGTACGGCGTCACCACGCCGCCGATGGTCAGGACGGCGAGGCCCGCGGCGAGCAGGCCCATCGCGCCCTGGGTGCAGATCAGCAGCCGGCGCTTGGGCATCCGGTCGGCGAGCACACCGCCGAAGAGGCCGAGCAGCAGCATCGGCAGGAACTGCATGGCGGTGGTGATACCGACGGCGAACGGGCTGCCGGTGAGGCTGAGGACCAGCCAGTCCTGGGCGATCCGCTGCATCCAGGTCCCGGTGTTGGAGACCACCTGGCCGGCGAAGTAGTAGCGGTAGTTGCGGACGCGCAGCGAGGAGAACATCCCCCCGGGCCGGGTGAAGCGGGCGGCGGGCGGGACGGAAGCGGCGGGGGTGGCCGCCGCGGTGCGTTCGTCGGGGTCGTCGTCGCCGTTGCCGGGCAGCCCCGTCGGGGCGGGTGCCGGGGAATCGGCGGCCGCGGCGGTGGCCGCGGCGGGGTCGGTGGTCGGGTCGTCGGTGCGGATGGCGGCGGCGCTGGCTGCGGCCGGCGGTGTCACGTTGGTCTCCCCTCGCGGCGCGACGACCCGTGGGGTGGTCGTCGCGCTCCTGGTGTCAGTGATCGGTCCTGCGGTGATGCGGTACTCCTTTGCCCTCCGGCGGCTGACCGGAACGGATATGCCTACAGGTGTGCGAGCTTGTAGAGCACGGGCGCGGCCTGCCGGAGGGCGGCCCACTCGTCCTCGTCGAGCCCCTCGGCGAGCTCGGCGAGCCAGGCGTTGCGACGCCGGCGGCTCTCCGCCAGGATCACCTCGGCCTGCTCGGTGCTGCTGACGACCACCTGCCGGCGGTCCTCGGGGTGCGGCTCCCGCCGCACCAGGCCCTTCTCCTCCAGCATCGCGACGATCCTGGTCATCGAGGGCGGCTGCACGTGCTCCTTCCGGGCGAGCTCACCCGGCGTGGCCTTGCCGCATCGCGCGAGGGTGCCCAGCACCCCCATCTCGGTAGGGCTGAGCGACTCCTCGACACGCTGGTGACGCAGACGACGGGAGAGGCGCATGGTGGACGATCGCAGCTGACTGATCGCTGCGAGGTCCTGCTCGGACATCTCGGGCATGTTCTTTAGCCTACGTCATTACTCTCGCTAAGGAAAATACGTTCCCCCGCGCGGCACCATCCCCACCTCCTGACCGCGCCGAGCGGCACCGTGAGCGCGATGCTGGTCGTGATCCGATCTGCACCACCCCTCAGCAGAAGGGCCGACCAGAAATGTCCGACGCCGCCGCCGAGCAGAACGACACCGGCTTCGCCCGCCTCGCCATGGTCACCATCGACTGCGCCGACCCGGTCGCGCTGGCCGCGTTCTACGGCGAGCTGCTCGGGTGGGAGACCCGGCACGTGGACGAGAACTTCGCCATCCTGGACAACCCCGAGGGCGGCAGTCCGCTGGGGTTCGGCCGGGTGCGGGGGTACCGGCCGGAGCAGTGGACCGAGCCGGACGGCGGCAAGCACTTCCATCTGGACTTCTACGTCGACGACCTGGAGCAGGCCACCGTCCGCGCGCTCGCCCTCGGCGCGACCGAGCCGCGGTACCAGCACGGCCGCACGCTGAAGGTGCTGATCGATCCGGCCGGCCACCCGTTCGGCCTAGCGCCATTGGAGTGACGCCACGACGCGGGCGCCCCATCCCCGCGTGGCGCGCCGTGTGCCGCGCCATGTGTCGCGCCGACGGTGAGGGCGCCGCACCGTCGGCCCACGGTGCGGCGCCCTCGCCGCCCGGTCAGTCCGCGCGTCCCAACAGCCCCACCAGGCGCTCCGGCGTCCGGAGCGGGGTGACCTTGTGCACGAAGCCGCGTCGCAGCTCGTGGTACGGCTCCCCGTCCCGGAAGAAATTGCGGTGCATCCGCCGGAGCTCCTCCGCCCGGTACTGGGCCAGCGGCTTGACGTCCTCGTCCTCGGTCCGGCGGCGCTTCTTCTCCAGCAGCCGGCCGGCCAGTTCCGGCGCACCGGCCAGCCGGGACGCCTCCCGGGTCACCCAGCGGCGGAACTCCGCCGCGTCACCGCCGAAGGTCCGGTCCACCAGTCCCAGCCTTCTCGCCCGCACCGCGCCGACCGGCAGGGCGGCCGAGGTCAGCCGCTCCGCCTGTTCGGCGCCGACCCGGCGTGGCAGCGTGTACGTCCAGTACTCGGAGCCGTGCAGGCCGAGCAGCCGGTAGTGCGGGTTGAGCACCACCGACTCGCGGCACCAGACCTCGTCGGCGGCGATGGCCAGCATCGCCCCGCCCGCGGCCGCGTTCCCGGACAGCGCCGAGACGGTCAGCTTGTCGGTGGTGGTGAGCACGGCCTCGACCAGGTCGTCCATCGCGATGATGTTCTCCCAGGACTCCAGCGCCGGGTACGAGCCCCCCTCGATCACATTGAGGTGGATGCCGTTGGAGAAGAAGTCCCGGGCCGCACCGAGCACCAGCGCCGCGGTCGGCCGGTCCACCGCCGCCTGGTAGGCGGCGAGCAGCCGACGGCACTGGTCGGTGCTCATCGCCCCGCCGGGGAAGGAGAATTCGAGGAACCCGACCTCGTCCTGCTCGTGGTACCGGATCTCCGACCAGGTCTCCCGGCGGCCCGCGTCGACCGGGCTGACCGGCACCTCCCGGACCCCGTACAGCTTCTCGGCCAGCACGGCCGCGGCCGGCCGCGTGAAGGTCGCCGGCCCGCCCGGGGTGCGGCGCGGACGCAGCTGCGGGATCCAGACCGCGCCGTCCACGGTGGCGCGGCAGATCGCGCCGTCCCGGACGGCGATCACCGCGCCGGGCCTGCTGCCGCGCAGCTGGTCCTCGGGGTGGCCGCCGTGCAGGAAGTACTCGCGCCCGTAGAGCTCGTCCAGCACGCCCGGCTGCGAGTCGCCCGCACGCAGCTTGCGCAGCACGGTGTCGGTGTCGTCGACGGCCCAGTCGATCCGGCGGATCTCCTGCGTGAGGAAGGGCCGCTGCCGGCCGCGGATGTCCGGCCGGTCGTAGTCCAGCGGCTCGGGGGTGAAGAGGCCGCCCTCGAACCGCCGCACCGCCAGCAGCACGGCCTCCACGGCCGCGTCGGCAACCTCGCACCGGTACAGCTCACTCTTTCCGCACTCCGGCACCTGGAAGTTGACGGACGCCCAGATGTCCCCGGCGTCCATCTCCCCCACCGCCTGGAGGACGGTCACGCCCCAGCGCTCCGCGCCCCCGATGATCGCCCAGTCGAGCGAGGACGGACCGCGGTCGCCCTTGGGACCGGGGTGCACGATCAGGACGGTCCGGGTGGACCAGATGTCCTCCGGGATCGCCCTGGTGAGCATCGGGCAGACGATCAGCTCGGGGTCGGTCCAGGTGACGGAGGCCCTCATCTGATCGTCACCGAGGGCGAGTTGGACGCCGACCTTATGGCCCCGCTCGCGGAGCTCGGTGTGGATCCGCTGGGTCAGGCTGTTGAACGCGTCGGCGATCAGGAGAATGCGCAAGGGTGCCTCCAGGCAGTGACGGATGTCAGTGCGCGGAGGCGATGCGACCAGGATCCGGAAACACCCGACGACTACGGTCGGCGCTGTCCGGCCCGGTTTTCGCGAACCGCGCATACCTTGTTTTCGGCAGCCCGCGAACCCTGCTTGAACTCCTCACGACCCCCTGTTCCCGCAAAGCGCCCCGCGCGCCCCGTCTCAGCGCGGAAAGGCGCGGCGGGCCCGCCAGGTGGTGTGCTCGCGTGAGACCGCGTCCTCCGCCTCCGCGGCCAGCCGGCCCCAGCGCGCCTCGGCTTCCGGAGCCTTCAGGTCGAGATCGGAGAGCTGGTTGCCGACGTTCTCCAGCTCACGCGCGGCCAGTTGGTACGCGGCGGCCAGCGGACGCAGTTGCTTCAGCTGGGTCCAGGCGATCACCGCAGCGGCCGCGGCCGAGCTGGCGCCGAAGATGTGCACCGGCAGCGCACCGACCGCCTGCGCGATCGCCGCCGCCGCACCGACGATGATCAGCGTGGCGATGCCCAGCCCCCAGGACACCGCCTGTGACTCGCACGCCTCGGCCCGCGAGCGGTACCAGGTGCGCTGGCCCTCGACCCGGGTGCGCAGATAGAGCGTTCGGCGTGCGATCAGGCTGTCGGACCGGACCCGGCGCATCTCCGCGGTGATCTCCGGAACGGTGCCCGGCGGCACGATCTCCGGGTCCTCGAAGGCCCTTAGCACGTCCTCCAGTTGGAGCAGATAGCCGCGGTCCACCTCCGCCGACTCCGCCTCGCCGTCGAACGGCCGCGCCCGCATCGAGTACTTCCAGGCCAGCGTCTTCACCGACTCGGCCGCCGCCCTGGCCTCGTACCAGCGCCCCTGCGGGTTGCCGCGCCGCAGCCGGGACCAGAAGTAGCCCGCGACGAGGAACGCCACCACCGAGAAGAGCGGCGTGATGTCGCTGTCCCCCCGGTGCTCGGGCCCCGGCAGCGAGCCCACCACCGCCGCGACCACCAGCATCGCGATCAGCCCCCGGTACCAGCGCAGCGTCTCGCGCTGGCCGTCCAGGGACGCCTTGTCGGCCGTCCAGAACAGCTCAGGCAGCAGCTTCGCCTCGTCTCCCCCGGG
Organism: Kitasatospora sp. NPDC088351; assembly: GCF_040685575.1. Taxonomy (NCBI): domain Bacteria; kingdom Bacillati; phylum Actinomycetota; class Actinomycetes; order Kitasatosporales; family Streptomycetaceae; genus Kitasatospora; species Kitasatospora sp. NPDC088351. The sequence continues at coordinate 111,091 of NZ_JBFBIL010000018.1, forward strand.
CGGATCCTGTTGCACCATCGGCCGCGCCCCCTCCACGTCTCCCGTCCAGGCAGTATGCCCGCCGTCAACTTCCCTACACAGGGACCTTTTTGGCACTCCCCGTCGACCGGCAGTTGCCCACCCGCCCGGCGACCACTACTGCACCAGGTAGAGGGCGGGCCCACTCGGGTAGGCGTCGTACTGCGCCGTACCGACCATGGTGATCGTCGAGCCGTTGTCGGTGATGATCTTCAGGGCGCTGATCGGCCACTTGGTGGAGTTGTCCAGCAGGAAGGCCGCCGGCCGGCCCGGCGCACCCACCACCGTCTGCCCGACGAACAGCGAGGCCCCGTAGGGGATGCTGTAGAAGACCTCGGGGGTGGTGACGACGAAGTTCCTGGTCACGTCCTGGATCGGCGGGAGACCGGCGGACTGCAGCCGCAGGCCTCCGTCGATGAACGCCAGCGGCAGACCGGGCACCTGGATGCCATAGCCTTCGAACACCCGGGCGACCTGGCCGGGAGCCATCGATGCGCAGGACCGACCCGCCGACACGTCCACGCCCGCATGCGCGAGGCCGGTCGGAGCGACGGGGTTGGCGGTCGCGTTGACGATGTCGACCGGGACGACGCCGCATCGGCCGCCGGCCGGAGCGACCGCGTGCCGGTCCGGCCGCGAGACCAGCCCCGGCCCTTCGACCACGGACCGCGGCATGGCGACATCGGCGAAGGTCCGGGACGAGAAGTCGGGCGAGAGGAAGGTCAGCCTGGAGTCGGGGCCGTCGGAGTGCGCCACGATCCACGAGTCCAGGGCGTCGCTGTACTGCAGGTCGACGCTGTAGTAGTTGCCGATGCCGTTGTACGCCGTGTGGTTGGCCGCCGTCCGGGGCTGGAATCCGCCGGCGGTCAGCTCCTCCACCCCGGACTGGAAGCCCGGATCGGCGGACCGCAGGAGGTACTGGCCCGCGCCTTCGGGGAAGCCCTGGCCGTTCTTCGGCGAGGAGGCCGCCCCGGTGGTGTCGGTGTACATGAGGTAGAAGCGCCCGTCCAGGTACGAGACGGCCGGCTGGCCGGCGCCATAGCCGTTTCCGGTGTCCTGCCGGTAGGCCGGGGTGACGATCGGCGCACCCCCGTTGGCCCTGGTCCAGTTGATGCCGTCGGCGCTGGTGGCGACCCCGATCCCGGTGGACGCCCCCGGCCCGCGCAGGCCGCCGTAGTACAGGTAGTAGATGCCGTTGACCCTCAGCACCGACGGATCGCAGGTGTGCTGCCCGTCGAAGGTCGCCCCGCCGGTGGGCGAGAAGACCACCTGGTAGGGGGCGTTGCTGCCGCGGGCGTGGAACGGGCCGTCCAGCGAGGACGACTCGGCGTAGAAGATGTGGTCGCCCGGGTGGGCCGCGTCCGACCCGCACCACCACATCCGGTACAGCCCGTCCTGCATCACCGAGGGAACGTAGTTGTAGACGCCTCCCGCGTCGACCGACCCGGGGCTGGTGCGGGCTGCACTCACCGCCAACTGGCCGGGCAAGACGCCCTGTTCGGCCGCCTCGCCTACCCCCGGCGAGCCCGCCGGCACCCCGCACAACACTGCGAGGACGGCAACCGTCCGCCGCGCCCGCCGGATCCACCCACGCACCATCAGGCCTCCCCAGGCAAGAAGCATCCGCTTCGGCACTGCCACGGCCGAATGTAGCCACCGATCGCGTCGGCCCACCAGGGCGCCTGCCCGGGGGCAGGTCCGCCTGGCGGACAACCGCCTTGGCCGTCAACGCGGTTGCCGCCGAACCGGGCCGGCGTTCCACCGCACAGGTGATGTTCGCACGGCTCCGCCCCGCGCGTCCCACCCGACGGACGCCCGGACTGCTAGGGATGGCGTCATTCCGCCCTCTCCCGTGGGCGGTGGATGCCGGACCGGTGGAGGACGCAGATGAGCGTGGCACAGCGCGTGACAACGGGCGGGACCCCGGGGGACCAGAACGATGACGACGACATCTCGGACGTCTACCCGGACGACCGCCAGTGGGTCGACACCCGCATCCAGCTGATCCGGGAGAAGCTTCAGCCCCTGAAGACGCCGGTGCAGCGGATCCCGCTGCCACCGAAGCTCGCGGGACTGGAGCTGCACATCAAGAAGGAGTCCGAGCAGCCCTCCGGCAGCCACAAGCACCGCCTCGCCGAGGCGCTGCTCACCAACGCCCTCGCCAGCGGGCAGCTGACCGCCAAGACGCCCGCGATCGAGGCGTCCAGCGGCTCGACCGCCGTCTCCGAGGCGTGGTACTGCCAGCAGCTCGGCATCGAGTTCTACGCGGTGGTGCCGGAGAGCACCTCGAAGGAGAAGCTGGAGCTGATCAAGCAGTACGGCGGCACCCCGGTCCCGGTGAAGGGCGACATCGTCGCCCAGGCCCAGGCGTTGGCGGTGACGAAGAAGGGCTACTTCCTGGACCAGTTCACCTATGCCGAGCGGGCCTACGACTGGCGCGGCGAGCACGGCCTCGCGCCGGAACTGCTCGGCGCGGTGCCGGAACTGGACTGGTTCGTCATGGGCGCGGGCACCGGCGGCACGGCGACCTCGGTGGGCCGCTACGCCAGGTACGCCCAGACCAGGCTGCGGGTCTGCGTCACGGACCCGGACCACTCGGCGTACTTCCGCGGCTGGCGCGACAACGACCGCACGGTGAAGGACCAGGGTTCGAGGATCGAAGGGATCGGCCGGCCGGAGGTCGAGCCGTCGTTCCTGTTCCCCATGGTCAACCGGATGATCCAGGTGCACGACGCGGCGTCCGTGGCGACCATGCGGGTGGCCGCCGACGCCGGGTGGGGCATCAAGGCCGGGCCGTCGACCGGCACCGGCCTGTTCGGGGCGATCCGGATCCTGCTCACGATGCAGGAGAGCGGCCGGAGCGGAAAGGTCGCCACCCTGATGTGCGACTCCGCCGACCGCTACCAGAAGGAGTACTACGACGACGCCTGGCTGAAGGAGAAGGGGATCGACTACAAGCCCTGGGTCCCCACCATCGAGGAGTTCTTCAAGACCGGCGACTGGCACCCGCCCGTCGACGTCGAGCCCACGCCCCGGCCGGCCACCGTCCTCTGGAACATGTGACGCGACCCGCCGCCGGAAACCGCTACTCGGGCCGACCGCGAACGCCGTGAGCCCTCCCGCGCGACGCGCGGGAGGGCTCACGAAGGACGTAGGCGTCAGAGCAGGCCGAGGGCCGGCATCAGGTAGTAGAAGGCGAAGACCGCCGCCACCCCGTAGAGCGGCACCGGGACGCTCCGGCCGCGGCCGGCGGCGAGGCGCAGCACGCAGAAGGTGATGAAGCCGAAGCCGATGCCGTTGGTGATCGAGTAGGTGAAGGGCATCATCACGATGGTGACGAAGGCCGGGATCGCGATCGTGTAGTCGGCCCAGTCGATCTCCTTGATCGAGTTGGCCAGGATCAGGAAGCCGACCGTGACCAGGGCCGGGGTGGCGGCCTGGGCGGGGACCATGGTGGCGAGCGGGGTGAGGAAGAGCGCGACCAGGAAGAGCGCGCCGGTGACGATGGACGCGAACCCGGTGCGCGCGCCCTCACCGACGCCCGCCGTCGACTCGACGAAGCAGGTGTTGGCGGAGGAGGAGGTCGCGCCGCCGGCGGCGGTGGCGATGCCGTCCACCATCAGGATCTTGTTGATGCCGGGCAGGTCGCCCTTCTCGTCCAGCAGGTGGGCCTCGTCGGCGACGCCGAGGATGGTGCCCATCGCGTCGAAGAAGCAGGACATCAGGACGGTGAAGACGAACAGGATCCCGGTCAGGACCCCGACCTTCTCGAAGCCGCCGAACAGGCTCACCTTGCCGACCAGGCCGAAGTCGGGCGCGGCGACCGGGTTGCCGGGCCAGGACGGGACGGTGAGGCCCCACTTCAGGGCGGGGACGTCGGCGATCTTGTCGATGACCACGGCGAGGCCGGTCATCGCCACGATGCTGATCAGGATCGCGCCGGGCACCTTGCGGACCAGCAGGACCAGGGTCAGCAGCAGGCCCAGCACGAAGATCAGCACGGGCCAGCCGAGGAGGTGCCCGTTGGCGCCGAGCTGGAGCGGGACGGTGGTGTGGGCGGCGTCCGGGATGCGGCTGACGAAGCCGGAGTCGACCAGCCCGACCAGGCTGATGAACAGACCGATACCGATCGCGATGGCCTTGCGCAGGCCGAGCGGCACGGCGTTCATGACCCGCTCGCGCAGACCGGTGGCGACCAGCAGCATGATCGCGAAGCCGGCCAGGACCACCATGCCCATGGCGTCCGGCCAGGTCATCTTGGGGGCGAGCTGGAGGGCCACGATGGTGTTGACGCCGAGGCCGGCCGCCAGACCGATCGGGACGTTGCCGATCACACCCATCAGCAGGGTGGTGAGGCCGGCGGTGAGCGCGGTGGCGGTGACCAGCTGGGCGCTGTCCAGGTGGGCCCCGGTCATGTCCGTGGCGCTCGCCAGGATGATCGGGTTGAGCACCAGGATGTACGCCATCGTGAAGAAGGTGGCGACACCGCCCCGGATCTCGCGCGGCAGGCTGGAGCCGCGCTCGGAGATGCGGAAGAAGCGGTCCAGGGTGCCGTTCGGGGGAGTGGGCACCGTGGGGGCAGGCTCGGGCGACTCGGTGGTCGGCTGGGCCGTTGACATGGGCGTGCGTCCTCTTGTGGGGGCTGAGGAGAGGGGAGACACCCGGAGCGACGGTGGCCGGGCGGCCCGGCGGGGCGGACGCAGACACAGTCGCGCTGAGCATGGCACGGCCAACCGGAACCTCAAGTATGAATTCCCCGATCGCACACGCGCTATCTTCGCGCGTAGAACGACGGGGCCCGGCGGGGTCTCGGACAACCGGGCGCCGCCCCGTACGCTAGGCCCCATGCCCAAGACGCCACTGCACCCCTCTCCCCCGCCGCTGGAGGCCAACGACGTCGCCATCGTCGGCGGCGGCACGGTGCTGTGGTTCGTCGCCTTCCTGGTGCTGCTCCCCTTCCAGGGCACCCTCTCCGAGCAGGGCCACGGCAACTGGCCGTGGATCTGCCTGTCCGGCGCCGTCCTCGGCCTGATCGGCCTCTGGTACTGCCGCGCCCGCCGGGCCGCGATCGCCCGCGACCGCGCCGCCGCGGCCGGGGCGGAGGCCGGACAGGCCGACGGGGAGAACGGCCAGAACCCGGCCACCCGGTCGGACTGAATAGTCCTTTAGTAGCACGCACCGGACATAAGGCGCCCGTAGAGTCGGTGCCATGACGCACCCAGCGCATCCCGAGGAAGAGACGCCCGGAGACCGGCCCGACGGCGCCCACCCACTCGGGCTGCTGCCCGGTCGGCGAGGCGGGCTGACCTCCGCCGAGGTCGCCGAACGGGTCGCGCGGGGGGACGTCAACGACGTGCCCGCCCGGTCCAGCCGTTCCACCCGGGAGATCGTCCGGGCCAACGTCTTCACCCGGTTCAACGCGCTCATCGGCGTCATGTTCGGGATCATCCTGATCGTCGGACCGCTCCAGGACGGCCTGTTCGGCCTGGTGATCGTGGCCAACACGGCGATCGGGATCATCCAGGAACTGCGCGCCAAGAAGACCCTGGACAGCCTCGCGCTGATCGGCGAGGCCAGACCGCAGGTCCGCCGGGACGGCACAGTCCAGCAGATCGCCGTCGGCGGGATCGTGCTGGACGACACCGTGCTGCTCGGCATCGGCGACAAGGTGATCGTCGACGGCGAGGTCACCGAGGCCGACGGCCTGGAGATCGACGAGTCCCTGCTCACCGGCGAGCCCGACTCCGTCCTCAAGCAGCCCGGCGACCAGGTGATGTCCGGCAGCTTCGTGGTGGCCGGCGCGGGCGCCTTCACCGCCACCAAGGTCGGCCGCGCGGCGTACGCGGCGCAGCTGGCCGAGGAGGCCAGCCGGTTCACCCTGGTGAAGTCGGAGCTGCGCAGCGGTATCAACAGCATCCTGCGGTTCATCACCTGGCTGCTGGTGCCGACCGCGATCGGGCTGATCATCAGCCAGCTGGCGGTCGAGGGGCGCGACTGGCGGGAGGCCGTTCGCCGGATGGTGGCCGGCATCGTGCCGATGGTGCCCGAGGGACTGGTCCTGCTGACCTCCGTCGCCTTCGCGATCGGGGTCGTCCGGCTCGGCCGCAAGCAGTGCCTGGTGCAGGAGCTGCCCGCGATCGAGGGGCTGGCCCGGGTGGACACCGTCTGTCTGGACAAGACCGGCACCCTCACCGAGGGCGGCATGGACGTCATCGACCTGCGCGTCCTGGCCGACGGCCAGGGCGGCCAGGACGAGCAGGAGGACCAGGAGGACCAGGAGGACCAGGCCGGCCGGAGCGGCCAGGACCGCCCGGACGAGGCGGAGACGATCAAACGGGCGCTCGCGGTGATGGCCGGCGCCGACGCCCGGCCCAACCCGTCCATGCAGGCCGTCATCGACGCCTACGGCAGCGGTGACGGCGCCGGCAGCGGTGACGGCGCCGGCAGCGGCGACGGAAACGGCAGCGGCGACGGAAACGGCACCGGCGGCAACACCGCGGCCGGCGGCTGGCGCGTGATCGAGGCGATGCCGTTCTCCTCCGCCCGCAAGTGGAGCGGCGTACAGCTGCTGGAGCCGCAGGGCGGCGAGGCCAGCTGGCTGCTCGGCGCGCCCGACGTCCTGCTGCCCGCCGGGCACCCCGCCCTCGCCGAGGTGGACGAGCTGGGCGCCAAGGGCCTGCGGGTGCTGCTGCTCGGCCGCACCACCGTCCCGCTGGACGCCCCGGACCCGGCCGCCGACCTCCGGCCGCTCGCCCTGGTGGTGCTCCAGCAGCGGCTGCGCGAGGACGCCGCCGACACCCTGCGCTACTTCGAGGGGCAGCAGGTCCAGGCCAAGGTGATCTCCGGCGACTCCGCCGTCTCGGTCGGCGCGGTCGCCTCCCACCTCGGTCTGCCCGGCGCCGACCACCCGATGGACGCCCGGACGCTGCCCGCCGAGCCGGAGGAGTTCGCCGACGCCGCCGAGCGGACCACCGTCTTCGGCCGGGTCACCCCGCAGCAGAAGCGCGAGCTGGTCGGCGCCCTGCAGTCGCGCGGGCACACCGTGGCGATGACCGGCGACGGCGTCAACGACGTACTGGCGCTCAAGGACGCCGACATCGGCGTGGCCATGGGCACCGGCAGCGACGCGACCAAGGCCGTCGCCCAGATCGTGCTGCTCGACGACTCCTTCGCCACCCTCCCCTCGGTGGTCGCCGAGGGCCGCCGGGTGATCGGCAACATCGAGCGGGTGGCCGGCCTCTTCCTGGTGAAGACGGTGTACTCGGTGCTGCTCGCCCTGCTGGTGATCTGCGCCCACTCGCCGTACCCGTTCCTCCCCCGCCACTCCACCGTGCTCTCCACCCTCACCATCGGCGTGCCGGCCTTCTTCCTGGCGCTCGCGCCCAACAGCGAGCGGGCCAGGACCGGCTTTGTGAAGCGGGTGCTGCGGCTGGCCGTCCCGGGCGGGATCATCGCCGGTACCGCGACCTTCACGGCGTACGCGCTGGCCCGGTCCGACCACGCCACCGACCTCAAGGCCGACAGCAGCGTCGCCACCCTGACGCTGTTCCTGGTCGCGATCTGGGTGCTGGCGATCGTGGCCCGCCCGTACAACTGGTGGCGGCTGCTGCTGATCGGGACGATGGGCGGGGCGTTCGCCCTGGTGCTGCTGGTGCCCTGGCTGTCGGACTTCTTCCAGCTCTCGCTGGTCGGCACCCGCGACCCGCTGGTCGGCGTCGGCATCGCCGTGACGGCCGGTCTGATGCTGGAAGTGGTCTGGCGGATCATGCGGCGGAAGTCGGCCGAATAGCGGATGATGGCCCCGGGAAGGGGGCCGAATGGCGCGCGGTGGCAGGGAGCTGGAGGCGTTCACCGCCTTCCTCGGCGGAGTGCTGACGGTCGGGCTGCTGGCCCTGGCGCTGGCGGGGATCGGCGCGCTGATCGAGCCGGCCCCCTGGCAGCGGGACGCGGCCAAGGTGCTGATGGTGACGGCCTGGCTGAGCAGCACGGTCGGGATCTACCGCCGGCTGCTGCCCCGGGCCGGCCGGCGCCGCCCCGGGCCGGGAGACGACCGGCCGTAGGGCCAGGGCACCGAGGCCGACCGGCGCGGCAGTTGACCGGCCCGGTGCGCCAGGAACCGCCAGGAGCCCGCGTCAGCCCTCGAAGTCCCGGGCGGCGGACAGCTCGTAGGCCCGGTCGGGCTCGGTGAGCGCGGCCAGCACCTCGAACCGGCGGTGCCACTGACCGACCGACCAGGCCAGACCGGCCGCCAGCCCCTCCGGAGTGGCGGCGTGCAGCAGCCCGGGCACCGGCGGCAGCTCGAACTCGTCGTCCTCGTCCGCCGCTTCGGCCTCGTCCGGGTCGTACGGCGCCTCGGGGGTGTCCGCCGAGGTGTCCCAACGCCACTCCACGGCCGCCTCGTTGCCGTCCGGGCCGACCACCAGCAGCTCGTCGTGCTCCTCGTAGGCGACCGGGCAGCCGGGCAGCAGCTCGCGGACCACGGCCGGAACGCGGTGCAGCCGGCCCTCGGAGAGCACCCGGCCGCCGGCCACCTCGCTGGCGAGCGAGACGTGCAGCCGCTCGGCGAGGTCGGCCGCGAGTGCCGGGGCCACCGGCAACAGCGGGTACGGGTGCAGCAGTTGGACCAGGTCGGGGGCGTCGGCGACGACCGCCTCGGCGGCGTCGACGATCACCGTGTGCGCCGGGCGGCGGCCGGTGTCCGGATCCAGTGGCGGCAACGCCCGCACCACGTCCAGCGGGTCGATCCGCTCGACCGGAACACGGGCCAACGCGCTGTGGATACCGTGCAGTTGGCGGTGGCCGATCTCGGACGCCGGGTCGACGAGCCGGTCCAGCACCTCGTCCGGGCCGTGCGGTTCGGCCAGCAGCGCGGTCAGCGTGGTGCGCACGCCGAGCGCGTGCAGGAACTGCTCGTCCAGGCTGGTCCTGGCCTCCTCGTAGAGGCCGCGCAGCAGCGGGTCGGCCCCGGCCGCGCGCAGACCGGCCGGCTCCCGGCCGTCCAGCACCGGGTGGTCGCGCAGCCACCAGGCCGTGTACGGCGGCAGGTCGGTGTAGGAGCCGTCCGGCAGCAGGGTGCGGACGGGGTTGACCACCGCGTCCCGGTACGGCGGCCGGGCGAGCGCGGCCAGCGCCTGCGGCCAGGCGTCGTCGTCCACCAGGTCGAGGTCGCGGACGGCCAGCAGTTCGGCGGCGACCGGCGGGACGCCCGCGGTGTCGGCGTCGTCGGCGTGCAGCGCCTCCAGGGCGTCCTCGGCCCATTCGGCCAGCCCGTCGGGCGCCTCGTCGAGCAGCCCGGTGGGGTGGCCGCCGGCGGCGCGGTCGGCGGGGACGGTCGGGTCGAGCCGCTCCAGGTCGTCCGGGTCGAGCACCACGTCCTCGGCCCTGACCAGGACGAAGTCGGCCAGCACGCCGACCGCGGTGAGGACTTCGGGGCCCCAGCGGTCCAGCAGCTCGTCGTCCACCCACCCGGCCTCGTCCTCCCGGGCGAGGGCCGCGAACGGGCTGTCGGGCAGGATCAGCTCGCCCGCGCGGGCCGGCTCGCCCTCGTCGTCCAGCAGCGCCAGCCGGGCCAGCCACGGGTGTTCCCCGGCCGCCGGGGCGGCCGCCCTGACCAGGGCGAGCACCGAGTCGGCGAGGTCCACGGCGGCGTCCAGGTCGTCCTCGGCCAGCTCGTAGGAGCGGGCGACGGCGGCCCGCACCTCGGGGGTGTCCAGGACGCCGGCCGGGGTGGCGGTGGCCGCACCGAGCCTGGCGAGCAGCGGGTGGGCCGCCTCGGGGTGGGCGAGCCGCAGGTCGAGCAGGGCGAGCGCGCCGGCCAGCGACTCGGGGTAGCCGGGGTAGGCGGCCCAGTCGGCGTCCTCGGAGGGCAGCAGGACGCGGCGCGGACCGGTGACCGTCCGCCCGTCGGCGAGCGGGACGGGCAGCGCGCCGAGCGCCTCCGGGTCGGCCGCGCCGAGCGCCGCGTACAGGTTGCGCCACCAGGCGGGCTCGCGGTCCAGACCGCCGAGCTGGTCGACCACCTCGGCGAGCGGGACCCGGCGCACGTTCAGCACCCGCAGCTCGCTGCGGCGCTCCAGGCCGGCCGGCAGCAGCCCGGGGAAGATCGGCGCCAGCGCCTCGACCACCGAACCGTCCGCGCCCTCCAGCAGCGTGGCGTCCCGGGGGCGCAGCGCGGGCGTGCCCTCCTCGACGGGCGTCGGGTGCGGCAGGAACGGCGTGCCGGGCAGCCGGCCGAGGACGGCGGCCCGCAGCGCGTTGTCCAGCGCGCCCTGGCCCAGCGGGCCGGGGACGAGGCCGAGCGAGCCCAGGTCGCCGCCACGGGCGCGCAGCAGGTCGGCGTAGCAGTCGGCGGCGCGCTCGGTGAGGAAGTCGGCGAGCGGGCCGGGGGCGACGTGCCGACGGGTGGAGTCCAGCGGGTAGGAGGCGATCAGCAGCGCGGGCAGACCGAGCGGCTCGTCGCTGGGGGTGGGGGCGTGCAGCACCGGTTCGATGCCGGTCGGCTGCGGCGTACCGTCGGCGGCGACCGGGACGGCCCAGGTCACCGTCCAGTGCGGGCGGGCGCGTTCCTCGGTGGGGCGGTCGGCGAGCAGCGCGGCGTCCAGCGGGCCGGAGGCTCCGGCGGTCTGCCAGACGGTCCGCCGGGACCGCCCGCCGGCGTCGTCGGTGACGGTGACCTCGACGACCCCGTCCGGGCGCGGCTCGGCGGCGGAGCGGGTGAGCGTGCGGGTGCCGTCCGGGGTCTCCACCACGACCTCGGCGAGGCCGGGGAGGGTGAGCAGCAGGGCGTCGTCGATACCGGCCAGCAGCCGGCGGGTGAGGTCCTCGGCGGCGGCGTCGCGCAGCGGCAGGACGACCACGGTGTCGTATCCGTCGGGGGCCGGGCCCTCGGCCGCGAACGGCAGCCGCAGCAGCGGCACATGGCCGTCCCGGCGGCGCAGCTCCTCGGCCAGCGCGGGCTGCTCCTCGGCCAGCGCGCGGGCCTCGCCCAGCGACCAGCGCACCCCGCCTGCGGCGCCGAGCACGGCGGGCTCGTCGGTCACGGCGAGGACGGCGGCGAAGCCGACGCCGAACCGGCCGACGGTGGGCGCCTCGGGGCCGGCCGCGTCCCGCTTGGACGAGGCGCGCAGGGTGGACAGCGACTCGACGGCGGCGGCGTCCAGCGGGGCGCCGGTGTTGGCCGCGGCGAGCACACCACCGGCGAAGGTGAGCCGCAGCCGGCCGGGACCGCCGCCGGCCCGGACGGCGGCGTCGGCGGCGTTCTGCGCCAACTCGACGACCAGCCGGTCGCGGTAACCGCCGAGGGCGAGCTCCTCCTCGGCGTTGGCGTCCTCCCGGAACCGGGCCGGGGAGGCGGCCCAGGCGTCCAGCACCCGGCGGCGCAGCCCGGCACTGCCGAAGAGGTCCGCGAGGTGTCCGCCCGTGCCGCTGCCGATGATCCGAGGTTCCACTGGACCTGCCACCTTCCGCCGCCCTGTACTTCGTACGGGGGGCATTCTTCCCTGCCCCGGGCAGTGCTCCCGACCGCGACGGGCTCCGGCACACCGGCCGCGCCCCCGCGGGCCGCACCCGCCGGGCCGGACACGCCGCGGCCCGCCGCACCTCGGGGGTGGGCGGGCCGCGGGCGGTACGGGCTCAGGAGTGACCGAGCTCCTCGGCGGGGGCGTCCGGCTCGACCGAGCCCGACAGGCGGTCCGGGTGGAGCTGCAGCGGCTCGACCACCAGCTCGTCCAGGATCAGCTCGGACGGCGCCGGCGGGGCCGGGATGACGGCGGCCTCGGAGTGCCCGCCGCAGCCGTACGCGAAGGAGACGATCTGGCCGTCGGCCGGGCCGAACTCGTTGCCGCAGACGCCGAAGGCCTGGCCGAGCGAGCCGCCGATCGGGATCAGGAAGCCGCAGCTGTTGCAGGAGGCGGGGGCGGCCTGTGCCATCGGGGTCTGCGCGCCGTGCGTCTTCTCCCAGCGGTCGGCGGCGAGGTGCAGGCCGAGCCGGGAGAGCACCCGGCTGCGGCCCAGGCCGAGCTCCTCGGCGACGGCGCTGATCTGGGCGCGGGCCGGGGCGGGCTGGATGTGCGGGTCGGTGACGACCACGTCCTCCTCGGCCGCCAGCGCGACCGCGGAGTTCGGCGCCAGTTCGTCCTCGCCGGTCCAGCCCGGCTCCAGGCGCAGGTCGTCGGCGTCGGTGGGGAGCAGGTCGCCCGGGCCCATGTCGCCGGGGCGCAGCCGCTCGCTCCACGGCACCCACTGCGGTGCGAGGACGGCGTCCGGACCGGGCAGCAGCACGACCTCGTCCAGGGTGACGTTCTTGGCGCGCGGGGCGCGGGCCACGGTGACGGCCCAGTGCCAGCCTCGGTAGGCGGCGTCGAGGCACTCGAAGGTGTGGGTGACGACGCGGTCGGCGTCCGCCTGGACACCGAGGTGCGCCCCTACGGTTTCCGGTCCGACGGCCTCGTCCGCTGCCTGCCGGGCGAGTTCGACGGCCTCGGCACAGAGCCGATCGGGGGTACGGCTTCGCATCGCAGCACTCACGGCGTCGATTCTCTCCCAGTTCTTCTGTTGCCCACGGCGTGTTGCATGGTCCGTCGCGGCTTGGTGTCCCTCGTCCATTCTGCGCGACCACGGGCCGCTGCGGGTACCGGCCGCGCCGCCCGTCCGTCCGGCCGGCACCGGCGGGGCCTTCGGGCGGACCTTGGGCAGGCTACCCGCCGGGCGGCCACCCGGCACAGTCCGGGGCGTCCGCCGGGGCCGATCGGGCCGCGCCGAGCGGAGCGGAATCCCGCGTTGCGTTCCCGATTCTGGGGCAGGATGGGCTTGTGGCGGACGAACACCCGTCGCAGCACGCACTGCGCCCCTCGCAGGCAGGCAGCCCCGACGAGGCGGACGCCGTGCCGCGACAGCAGTCTTCGGCCCTCGGCGCGGGTGAACCGCCGCCAGTGGGCGCATCCGGGGCGCCCACACCCGGCCGGCGCCCTGCGGGCTCTCCCGCGGATCCGGCGGATCCCGCCGCGCCGGACGGGACCGACGAGGCCGACGGGGCCGACGCGACCGAGGGACCCCGCCGCAACTTCCTGGTCCGCTCCGCCTCCGCCGCCGGCGTCCAGACCGGGCGGGTGGTGCACGGCACCGGCCGCCGGATCCGCAAGGCGACCTCCGCCGAGGGCGCCGGCGAGTCGGGCCTGGCCAAACTGATCGAACTGCACGCGCTGAACTCCTTCGGCGACATGCTGATCACCGTCGCGCTGGCGTCCACCATCTTCTTCTCCGTGCCGACCGGCGAGGCCCGTGGCCGGGTGGCGCTCTACCTCCTGATCACCATGGCGCCGTTCGCCGTCCTGGCCCCGGTGATCGGCCCGCTGCTGGACCGGCTGCCGCACGGCCGCCGGGCCGCGATGGCGATGTCGATGCTGGCCCGCGCGGTGCTGGCGTGGACGATGGCGAGCACGATGGCGGGCGGTGGGCTGGCCCTCTACCCGGAGGCGCTGGGCGTCCTGGTGGCGTCCAAGGCGTACGGGGTGGTGCGCAGCGTCGTGGTGCCCCGGCTGCTGCCGAGCCGGCTGTCGCTCGTGAAGGCCAACTCCCGGGTCACCCTGGCCGGGCTGCTGGCCACCGGCGTCGCGGCGGGGGTGGGCGGGCTGCTTCATCTGATCGGCCCGGGCTGGCCGCTGCGCGGCGCCTTCCTGGTCTTCGTGATCGGCACCCTGATGGCCTTCCACCTGCCGCACGCGGTGGACTCCGCCAAGGGCGAGCAGCGCGCCGTCCTGCACGCCGAGGCACCCGGGGGCACCCTGCCGCCCGCCGACGGCGGGGCCGCCGCCGTACAGCCGCCGAAGGCCACCCTGCGCACGGTCGGCCCGTCGGTGATCCTCGCGCTGCGGGCGATGTCGGCGCTGCGCTGGCTGGTCGGCTTCCTGGTGATGTTCCTGGCGTTCCTGCTCCGTGACGATCCGGTCGGCGGCCTGCGGCCGACCCTGGCGCTCGGCCTGGTGGCGCTGGCGGCAGGGACGGGCAACGCGCTGGGCTCGGTGCTGGGTTCGTGGCTGCGCACCCGGGGCACCGAGGCGACGATCACCGCGATGATCCTGCTGGCGACCTGCGCGACGGCCGCGGCCGCGCTCTGGTACGGCGTGGTGACGGTGGTGGTGGTCGCCGGGGCGGCCGGGGTGGCGGCCTCGCTGGGCAAGCTGGCGCTGGACGCGCTGATCCAGCGGGACGTCCCGGAGGCGGTGCGGACCTCGGCCTTCGCCCGCTCGGAGACACTGCTCCAGCTGTCCTGGGTGGCCGGCGGCGCGGTCGGCATCCTGCTGCCGCTGGACGGCGCGCTGGGGCTCTCGGTGGCCGCCGGGGTGGTCGGCGTGGTGCTGCTCTGGACGGTCCGCAGCCTGTTCAAGGTGGGGCTGCGCCACCGGGCGGCCACGCCCCGGGTCGCCTGAGCGGGGCTCCCCCGCCCGGGTACAACACGCGGTTGCCGACCCCCGCGTAGCGTGACCGGCAAAGCCCGGTAGCCTCTGACGCATGAGCCTCAGCACCCGTGTCATCGCCGCCGTCGGCGCCGTCGTCGTGATCGGCGCCGGCACGGTCGGCGGGTCCATCGCCTACGCGACGGGCCAGACCGCGCCCAGCGACCACCGCGCGACCCTCACCGTCGGTACCTCCTCGACCGAGGCGGAGCCGTTCTGCTTCAACGACGGCAAGCCGCTCACGGACCAGCAGCAGGAGGACTGCCAGGACAAGGCGAGCAAGGCCCTGGACGAGGGCAGGCTCCCCAAGTCCGACGTGGTCGCCAGCGACCGGATCGGCGTCGGCGTGACCCCGACCGTCTCCGACCGCGGCTGGTGGGCGAACACCAACGGCGGCCAGACGAGCCAGGGCGGCCGCTTCATCCTGGCCTCCTCGGCCAAGGGCTCGACCTTCTCGGGCATGGTGCCGGCCTCCAAGGCGCTGAACGCCTCCGGCAAGACCCTGATCACCGTGGTCGAGGCCGACCCGAAGCAGCCCGACGCCATCTACGGCGTCTGGTACTTCCAGCTGAACACCAAGGACGCCTGACGGTCACCCGATGACCGCACACGCCTTCCCCGACGAGCGGTCGAGCCCCGAGCGGGCCCGGCTGCTCGTCGTCGTCGCGGTGCCGGCCGAGGCGGAGGCGGTGCTGCGCGGCCTGGCCGGTACCGCCCGCCCGCTGCCGGTACCGGGCGGTGAACTGCACCGCGCCGAGCACTCCTCGGGCGTGACGGTGGACGTCCTGGCGGGCGGGGTCGGCCCGGCCGCCGCCGCCTCGGCCGCGTCCGCCGCGCTCGGCGCCCGCCGCTACGGGCTGGCCGTCTCGGCCGGCATCGGCGGCGGTTTCGCCCCGCACGCGCCGGTGGGCGCCACCGTGGTCGCCGACGCGATCGTCGCCGCCGACCTGGGCGCCGAGACCCCCGAGGGCTTCGCCGACGTCACCGAACTGGGCTTCGGCACCGTCCGGCACACCCCGCCCGCCGCCGCCGTGGCCCGCGCCGCCGAGGCACTGGGGGCCGTCACCGGCACCGTGCTCACCGTCTCCACGGTGACCGGCGGCGCCGACCGCGCCGCGGCCCTGACCGCCCGCCACCCCCGCGCGGTGGCCGAGGCGATGGAGGGCTTCGGGGTGGCCGAGGCGGCCGCCCGGCACGGGGTGCCGGTGTTCGAACTGCGCACCGTCTCCAACCCGGTGGGCCCGCGCGACCGGGCCGCCTGGCGGATCGGCGAGGCGCTGGCCGCGCTGGAACGGGCCTTCGCCGAACTCCCGTACCCCGAGCTGCTCAAGGAGGCCGGCCGTGGCTGAACGGCTGAGCATCGCCTACTCGCCCTGCCCGAACGACACCTTCGTCTTCCACGCCTGGGCCCACGGCCTGGTGCCGGGCGCGGAGGCCCCCGAGGTCACCTTCGCGGACATCGACATCACCAACGGCCTCGCCGAACGCGGCGAGCTGGACGTCCTCAAGATCAGCTACGGCGCGCTGCCCTGGGTGCTGGACGAGTACACCCTGCTGCCCTGCGGCGGCGCGCTCGGCCGGGGCTGCGGGCCCCTGGTGCTCACCCGCCCCGGCCCCGCCGGCGAGACCCCGGAGCCGGCGGACCTCAGCGGCCGGACCGTCGCGGTGCCCTCCGAACGCTCCACCGCCTACCTGCTGTTCCGGCTCTGGGCGGCCAGGGCGGTGCCCGGCGGGCTCGGGAAGATCGTCGTCCTGCCGTTCCACGAGATCATGCCCGCCGTCCGGGACGGCCGGGTGGACGCCGGCCTGGTGATCCACGAGGCCCGCTTCACGTACCGGCAGTACGGGTTGCACAGCCTCGCCGACATGGGCGAGGCCTGGGAGCGGGAGACCGGCCTGCCGATCCCGCTCGGCGCGATCATCGCCCGGCGCTCGCTCGGCGCCGAGCGGCTGCGGGCGATCGGCGAGGCGATCCGCGCTTCCGTCCGGCAGGCCTGGGCGGACCCGCGGGCCGGCCGGGAGTACGTGCTGGCGCACGCGCAGGAGATGGACCCGGCCGTCGCGGAGCAGCACATCGGGCTGTACGTGAACGAGTTCACCGCGGACCTCGGCGAGGAGGGTTACGCGGCCGTGCGCGCACTGCTCACCCGGGCCGCCGCCGAGGGGCTGGTGCCCCCGCTCGCCCCGGGCGCGCTCGACTTCTGAGCGGTCCGACGCCCGACCGCTCCGACGCCCGACGGACCGGGCGCCCGACCAGCCGGGCGCCCGGGCGGGGCTACACGTCGAACTGGTCCGCCACCGCGCGCAGCAGGCCGGCCAGCTTCTGGCCGGTCGGCTTGGCCGGGTAACGGCCGTGCTGGAGGCCTGGCAGCACCGCGTCCAGCGTGGTGATCAGGTCCTGGACGATCGGCGCCATGTCGTCGGCGCTCTTGCGCTGGGCGGCGGCCACCGACGGCAGTGCGTCCAGCAGCTGCACGGCCATCGCCTGGTCGCCCCGGTGGCCCGCGACCACGCCGAACTCGACCCGCTGGCCCGGCTTCAGCGCGGTGACACCGGCGGGCAGCGCCTTGGTGTGGACGAAGACGTCGCCGCCGTCGTCGCGCGACAGGAAGCCGAAGCCCTTCGTCTCGTTGAACCACTTGACCTGGCCGGTGGGCATCTCGAACAGTCCTCGATGTGGGTGTGAGGGATCCCGGCCCTGGCCGGGGATCACTGGGTGGTGGGAGGGCGGGCCGACCTTCCGTGCACGCCCGGTGGGCGCTCGTGGTCAGCACGCTGTAGAAAGCAGACTAACGGTCCGTCACTGCCTCATCCGCGTTCCGCGAAAGATCCGTGCGGGGCTCTGACGGCCACGGGTGACCCGGTACTGGCATGGCCGGGGCGCGACGCGGCGCAGTCCACTGGCTCACACCCCCGGTCTGAGGAGACGGGGCGCACTTGTCGCACCCCTCGGCACAGCCTGCATACCCCCGCTCAACAGGGATCAAAACTCCCAGCTGCCGGGAAACTGCACAACGTGACCGGACCGCCCGTCCGCGAAGCGGTCCGCGGGCCGGTCGGACCGGACGCCCTGCCGGGTCGGACCGGACGCTCCGACCGACCGGTCCGGGCGCTCTGCCAGACTGGGGGAAGGACCGACCGCAGAGGAGCGACCAGAGTGAGCAGCCAGAGCGCCGACCACGGCGACGCCTACGTCAAGGCCGGAGCGATCGTCTTCGGGCTGGGCGCGCTCGCCACCCTGGTCACCTTCGTCCCGCTGTTCCTGCACCTCACCCCGCTGCCGACGGCCGCGTACTGGCTGAGCATGCTGATGCCGCTGGGCTTCCTGCTCGCCCTGGCCGGCCTGCTGCTCTCGGCCCGCGCCCAGCGCCGCCGGGTCGGGGCCTGACCGCCCGGCGGCACCCGCTCCGGCCCTGGCGCTAGCCTCCGTGTTTCGGTTCGCGTCGGCTGATCTGGGGTGATCCCTGTGTCGAAGGTCGCGGGGCTGCCGTCGGATGTTGGGCATGCCGAGGGCC